>JAJTXU010000309.1 GCA_021462845.1 Anaerolineales bacterium | reverse complement strand
GCCGGGCGTGTACATGCCGGCCACCTTGCCGTTCTCGCTGATGGCAAACGCCTCGCTGGCGCCGCCCAGTGTGCCCAGGTCGGTGACGTCGTAGCGGGGCTTGGCGGGCGGACTCGCTTGCCCACTCGCAGATACCTCAGCTGGCGCGTTCGGACTTGCACTTGATACGGTCAGCAGCGCCGCAAGCAGCGCGATGGAAAAGAGGAATTGTTTCATTTGTCGTCTCCGTTCGCGAGTGTTGGGAGGTGTAAGATGTAATCGAGAATCCTTCATGGCGTTAGTGTTGGCGTTAGACGCTTCGCGCGCCAACTACGCATCGTCACCTCGTCAAAGCCCGTATCTGCGAAAGATGCGTCGGCTCGTGCGCGGCGAAATAACTGACCTGCTGGCGGAGCGTGACCGTGCCGAACTCTTCATGCTCGCCCACGCGCTCCCAATCGGACGGGGCGAATGATTCCAGTTTGCGGAGAGTCTCGGCGCGCGAGACGCGATAGGTCTCGAAGATGTCGCGCCCCGAGGGCGGACGCTCCGCTTCGTTCTTCGCCCACGCAAAGACGGCTTTTGATTCGAGGATGGGATGCGCCTCTTTGATGAACAGGTCCACGCGGAAATCGAGCACGCCTTGCGCGTCGCGCAGATGACTCAGCGTGTTGCGGATCGCCCAGCCGCCATCGGACGGCGATTGATTCATCGCCTCATCGGATAACCCCACGATGAGTTTCTCCACAGCGAGCGGAGTCTGGCGCAGACATTCCAGCGCCGCCTCGGGCTGGAGCGCGTCGAACCAATAGTTGGGCATGAACCTTTGGAAGGTCTCGGCAAACGCGCCGCAGGTTGGGCACGGCTCGACGGGCGGCGAGAGCGTGACGTATCCGCACCCACGACAAACGTAGGGATGAGGCGTAGCGGTGATGGGCGAGAGTTTTCCCTGCGCCATGAATTCCGCGCCGCGCGTCATCGCGGAGAGCAAATCCGCGTTGACGTTGAGATGAGATAATGCCTCGATCGCTTGTTGAACTTGGGCGGTTAGTTTGTCTGTGTCAGAGGGAATGTCGAGCGGGTGCGTTTCGCGGCGGCACAACGAATCCGCCGCGGCGCGAGTCAATTTGGCGAGGTTGTACTGCCCCTCCCCTTCCAGCCGCGAAGCGAGGGCAAAGAGGTGGATGAGCGTGTCCGTCCATTGGGTTTTGTCGGTTGGCATGGCCATATCTCCTAATGTGATGTCTTATTCGCTGATGTTACGCAGTTTCAGTGCTGCAACTTTTAAGTTACCTCGCTGTGCGCAAGATAAATCTTGCGGTCTGATTACCTTACACTTGGGTTGGGACGCGGATAAACGCTGATGAACGCGGATGTTTTTTGAGAAACTTGCCCAAAAGACGCTCAGGATCCGTGTTTTCCGCGCTCGTCCGCGTCCTGATTTTAAGAGTGTAAGGTAATCAGTCTTGCGGTACTGTGTAAGGCGAGTTATTCAGCCATGAGCGCTTCGGCGGCGAGGATGCCCGAGGTGGCGGCTCGCCCCACGCTGTAGCCGGGGTAGGTGGTCTGCCCCGTTTGGTACAAGCCTTGAATGGGCGCGCGATGCGGAAAATGATTCCACGGCGCGACCTGCGGCGACAGACCGTACACCGCGCCGCGATATAAATTTAGGTTGACGCTGAAATCCTTCGGGCTGACGATGCGCTTGACGGCAATGTCCAATGGATGAATGCGCGACAAAGCCGCGACCGCTTTTTCGAGAACCGCTTCTTTTTTCTCATCGCTCCAAACATCAAGCGGAAGATCGCGGCGCACAGGCGGATACATTTCGATCACGCTTCCGCCCGCGGGCGCGAGTTCGGGCAGAGTGACCGTCGGCGCGTCGTACACCAGCCACTTTACGCCGTCGTCGCAGGGAGTGAACACATCGCTTTGCTGTTCCATCGGCGGCAGGAAACAATGCGAATGACTGGGCGCGTCTATTTTGTTCCGCAAACCGAGTTGAACCGAAAACGCGCTGTGCGATAGATTCGCTTCTTTTGCCATGCGCTTCAAGCGAGGCGGGGAATCCTCGTCAGCGAGTAAAGAGCCGAAGGTTAGCATCCCGCTGACCGTCGAAAGAACCGCATCCACTTCCACCAAGCCCTGCCCGCGAATTTCCAATCCGCGA
>JAJTXU010000308.1 GCA_021462845.1 Anaerolineales bacterium | reverse complement strand
CAATCGCGGGCGAGTCCAGCGCGCAACAGCGGAAAAGAACGAGGCGTATCTGGTCAAGATGTTGGAGTCGGATGATGGGTCGCGGTACGTTGGCGAATTCGCCATCGGCACAAACTTCGACATCAACAAATTCACAGGGAATATCCTCTTCGACGAGAAGATCGGCGGCACGTTCCACATGGCGCTCGGCGCGGGCTATCCCGAAACGGGATCGAAGAACAAATCCGCGATCCATTGGGACATGATCTGCGACCTGCGTACCGATTCTGAAATTACTGTGGATGGGGAATTGTTTTACAAGAATGGGCAGTTTGTGTTCGGCAAATAGAGCGTAGACAGGTAAGCGCGGAAACAGGTAGACACGTACACACGAAGGAGAGTCCTCAACACTTTGAGGGCTCTCCTTGTTTACATGTCTACTTGTGTACTTGTCTACGTATCCTCAATACCGCCCCACCGACGAATCCACCCTCCGCGCATAATCGTCAATCCCGCCTGCCACGTTGAAAACATTTTTCCATCCCTGTTGCGCGAGCCACGCGGTGACTTGCGCGCTGCGGTTGCCGTGATGACACATCACGTAGATCGTCGCGTCTTGTGATTTGGCGGATTCAGACAACGCGTTCAATCCCTCCTCTGCTAAGCGGCTCATCGGCGTGACCTCGAGTCTGCTGTCCGTCAATTTGGCGTAATTCAACTCATCGAGTTCGCGCACGTCGAGGAGGATGAATTTTTCATCCGAGTTTAGTTTCGCGGCGAGGTCGGTGGTGGTGATTTCGGGGATCATAATTGCTCCATTGCTTTTTAACACGAAGGACACAAAGAACACAAAGTTTTATCGAATTATGATTGTGGTTTTGGTTTTCGACTTTGTCCCGAAAGATTGGGAAAGAAAATCTAAACGAGTTCGTCATGTTGCGCCACACAAACATTAGTGACCTTCGTGTCCTTTGTGTTTAAAATCTATTTCAAAGCCTTCACATACAAATTCTCCACATATTGCTTGACCATGCGGCGCGTGGAGAATTGGGGGATGTTCGTCTTCATCGAATCTTTTACCCGCGAGAGCCATCCGTGAGACATTTCCTTCGGGTCGCGGTCGTAATACAGGGGGATGATCTCGTTCTCGAGCGTGTTGTACAAACTCTCGGCATCTTCCGCATCCTGCTGGTCAGAATCATCAATTTGTTCATCGCGCCCAATGGACCAACCATTCTTCCCGTTGTACGCTTCGCGCCACCAGCCATCCAACACGGAGAAGTTCAACGCGCCGTTGAGCGCGGCTTTCATGCCCGATGTTCCGCTCGCCTCCAGCGGACGACGCGGCGTGTTCATCCACACGTCCACGCCTTGGACGAGATAACGCGCGAGATTCATATCGTAATCTTCGATGAAGACGATGCGTCCGCCCGTCTCCGCTTTTTTGACGGTTCGATAAACCTGTTGGATCAACTGCTTGCCTGGCTCATCGGCGGGATGCGCCTTACCAGCGAACAAAATTTGCACGGGCATATTCGGCTTGTTGACGATGTGCAGCAATCGTTCAATGTCACGCATGACGAGACTCGCGCGTTTGTATGTGGCAAAACGACGGGCGAATCCGATCGTCAACGCGTAGGGGTTGATCAACACGCCCGACGAGACAACCTGCACGGGATGAAATCCGCCATGCGTCCAACGGTCACGGACGCGCTCGCGCAGATAGAATGCGAGCTTGCGTTTCAAATGCAGACGGACAGCCCACAACTCCGCGTCGGGGATTTCGTCAACGTGCGACCAAAACTCGGGTTCGTCGAGATGATCGTACCAATCGGAGCCGAGATGCTTGATGAAGAGATTCGTTAACCGCCGCGCCATCCAATTCGCGGTGTGGACTCCGTTGGTCACGTAGGTGATCGGAACGTCCTTCTCCGCTTTGTCTGCCCACAAAAAGCTCCACATCTTGCGCGAGACTTCGCCATGCAACTCAGAGACGGCATTGCGCCCATCCGAATTTCGCAGTGCAAGGATGCCCATGCTGAACGATTCGCTGTGTCCCTTTTGATGTTTGGCGATGTCGAAGAATTGTTCGCGCGTGAGATTCAATTGCGGATAAATTCCGCCAAGATATTTTTCGATCAGCCACAGAGGAAATTCATCGTTCCCCGCAGGGACGGGCGTGTGCGTGGTGAACACATTTT
>JAJTXU010000307.1 GCA_021462845.1 Anaerolineales bacterium | reverse complement strand
CCCGCCGCTCCTTTCGGAGCGGCGGGTTTTTTAACCTGAATTAATCTAGCGGTACTATTATGAACTGATGTTACGAACCGTCCCGCAGGCTTTCTCGCAAAACACGACTCGTTCAACCGAACCTGCGGAGCGTTCCACGTAGGGCGAGTTATAAATTCAACGTTTCTTCGTGGAAGCATTGACTCATAAATCTGTTTTATGGAGGACTATCAATGAATGCAACAAAAACAAACAACGAAGCGCAACTCGCCGATTTCACCACCGATAAGCGCGTGTTGGTATTAAGCGGGATGGCGATCATTATCGGCGTCATTGGCTCGCTGGTTGCGGACGCGCTCGTTTGGCTGATCAATCTTTTTACCAACCTCGCATACTATCAACGCTTATCGGCGCAGGAAGCTTCACCTGCCGGCAATCAAATGGGAATTTGGGCGGTCTTCGTTCCAGTCATCGGCGGACTCATCATTGGGTTGATGGCGCGCTACGGGTCCGACAAGATTCGCGGTCACGGCATCCCGGAGGCGCTGGAAGCGATCCTCATCGGCCGCAGTCGCATGGAACCGAAAGTTGCCGTGCTCAAGCCGGTCTCGTCTGCCATTTCGATCGGCACAGGCGGTCCGTTCGGCGCGGAGGGCCCAATCATCATGACCGGCGGCGCGATCGGCTCGCTGTTCGCCCAATTTTTTCATCTCACCTCGGCGGAACGGAAAACGCTTCTCGTCGCTGGCGCGGCGGCGGGCATGGCGGCAATTTTTTCCGCGCCTGTGGCGGCGGTTCTGCTGGCGGTTGAGCTGCTTCTGTTCGAATGGAAACCGCGCTCGTTCATCCCTGTCGCGCTTGCGGCGGCTGTTGCGGGCGCCATGCGCGTGACATTCCTCGGCGCGGGTCCGATCTTTGCAATACCGCCGCATGAGTCGCTTGGCGGCTGGGCATTGTTGATCGCCTGTCTCGTGGGGATTGCCGCTGGTTTGGCTTCAGGCATTTTGACAACGCTCGTCTATTTTTTCGAAGACCTTTTTGAAAGACTGCCGATTCACTGGATGTGGTGGCCCATCCTCGGCGGACTCGCGATCGGCATCGGCGGGCTGATTGACCCGCGCGTGCTGGGTGTGGGCTATGGGGTGATCCACCAATTACTGCGCGGAGAAATGATCGGCGCGGCCGTTCTCGGTTTGTTGATCGTCAAAGCGCTTGTGTGGTCCATTGCGTTGGGTTCCGGCACATCGGGAGGCGTGCTGGCGCCGTTGCTCATTATGGGCGGCGCGCTCGGCGCGTTCCTTTCACAATGGATTCCTTATGGCGATGCGGGACTGTGGGCGCTCATCGGTATGGCGGCGATCATGGGCGGCACCATGCGTTCGCCTCTGACTTCGATGGTCTTCGTGCTCGAACTCACCCACGATCTGAACGTACTGCCGGGTCTTTTGCTCGCCTGCATTTTGGCAGACGTGGTGACCGTGTTGCTCTTGCGGCGCTCTATCCTGACAGAAAAAGTAGCGCGGCGCGGACATCACCTCACGCGCGAATATTCGGTCGATCTTTTCGATCTAACGCGCGTGGGCGAAGTAATGGATAAAGAGCCGGTCACCATTCCCGCCGCTACAACCGTTGCCGACTTTTCAGCGCGGATCGCGCGCGGCGACCCTCAAGTGGCGCGGCGGCAGGGTACTCCCATCGTAGACGCGAAAGGCGCGCTGTTAGGAATGCTCACCCGCAACGATATCGTCCGCGCGCTTGAAACGGATCCTAACGGTAATCTCACCGTGTTGGAAGCCGGAAGCAGTAATCTAATTGTTGCCTTTCCAGACGAGCCGCTCAAAGACGCCGTTGCTAGAATGTTACGACACGATATCGGGCGTCTACCTGTAGTGAGCCGGGCAGATCAACGTCAACTGCTGGGCTACCTTGGCCGCACCGGGTTACTCGAAGCGCGCTTCCGAAATATTCGAGAAGAAGAACAGCGCGAACGACGCTGGGATGTGGCAGGCAAGGCAAAATGGTCCGCACAGAGGAACAAGAAAAAAAACAAGTGATCGTCGTTCCGCGAATATTCGATACAAATCCCGCCGGAGGAACGCCTCGTCGCTTTAGGACTTGTCCAAAAATAAGTTGAACACTATCAAACAGGATGGGGCTTGATAGTGTAGTTCCAATGCGGGAAACGGCGATGGAAATGAAGATTGAGA
>JAJTXU010000306.1 GCA_021462845.1 Anaerolineales bacterium | reverse complement strand
GAGCATCGTGCCGATGAGGTTGACGCGGATCAGCGTTTCGATGTCGCGTTCGGGTTTGAGAGTCTCGAACCAGTTGACCGCGCCGTAGCCCGCGTTGTTAAAGAGGATGTCAATGCGACCGTAGAGGTCGAGCGCGGTTTGAACCATCACTTCGATCTCGGCGCGTTCGTTCACATCCACAGGAACGGCGAGCGCTTCGCCGCCTTTGCTTTGAATCTCAGCCGCGAGCGTTTGCAAACGGTCAAGCCGACGCGCGGCGAGGATGACTTTGCATCCTTCTTTTGCGAAGAGTTTTGCGGCGTCTTCGCCAAATCCAGATGACGCGCCGGTGATGAGGACAACTTTGTTTTTGAGTGAGATGGGCATGGCTTTTTTAAACACGAAGGACACGAAGGTCACTAAGGTTGGAAAAGTGACGAGCCGATAGCCTTTCCATGATTTTCTTCGTGTCCGTTGTGTCCTTTGTGTTAAATTTACTCGCTCTCTTCTTGCGATTCTTCTTTCGTCGCCTGCTTCTTCGGTCTGGGCGGTTCGATCACCGCGTCTTTGCCGAGGGCGATCTGCAATACGTCATCCATGTTCTTGACCGGGATGATCTTCAATTCAGATTTCGCGGTCTTCGGGAGCTCGGTCAGGTCTTTGAGATTCTTTTCAGGCAGGATGACCGTCTTCAACCCGGCGCGATGCGCGGCTAACACTTTTTCGCGCACACCGCCGATCGGCAGGATGCGCCCGCGCAGGGTGATCTCGCCCGTCATGCCGACGTGCTTGAACACGGGACGACCCGTCAGCGCGGAGATGATCGCGGTCGCCATCGTGATTCCCGCCGAGGGTCCATCTTTCGGAATCGCGCCTTCGGGCATGTGGACGTGGATGTCCATGCGCTCGAAGACTTCGAGGTCAATCTTCAATTCGCCCGCGCGAGATTTAATGTACGTCAGCGCGGCTTGACCCGACTCTTGCATCACGTCGCCCATCTGTCCCGTCATTTGTAATCCGCCTTTGCCTTCGAGCACCGCGACCTCAACGGGCATGATCTCGCCGCCGTTCTCCGTCCACGCGAGCGACGTGGCGACGCCAACTTCATCGGAGCGTTCGGCTTCGGGTTGGAAGACCTGTTGCGGACCGAGATACTTTTCAATCGAATCCGCTTTGATCGCCGACTCGAACTTCTTCCCCTCCGCTTTCATCCGCGCGACCTTGCGGCAGACTTTTCCGATCTCGCGCTCCAAATTGCGGACACCCGCTTCATACGTGTACTCGCGGATAATCTTCCGCACCGCGTCGGGTTCAAACGTGAGGCTGAGTCCCTCCACCCCGTTCTCCTCGATCTGGCGCGGAATGAGATAGCGATTCGCAATTTCGAGCTTCTCTTCTTCGATGTAGCCGGGGAACTCGATCACTTCCATGCGATCCAACAACGGAGACGGGATGCTTCCCAGCGAATTCGCCGTCGTGACGAACATCACCTTCGACAAGTCAAACGGCAATTCGAGATAATGATCGCTGAACGTGTTGTTCTGTTCGGGGTCAAGAACTTCGAGCATCGCCGATGCGGGATCGCCGCGAAAATCGGAGTACAACTTGTCAATCTCATCCAGCATGAACAGCGGATTCGACGTGCCAGCGCGTTTCATCGTTTGGATGATTCGTCCGGGCAACGCGCCGATGTACGTGCGGCGATGACCTCGAATCTCGGCTTCGTCGCGCACGCCGCCAAGCGACACACGCGCAAATTTTCGTCCAAGCGATTCGGCGATGGATCGTCCGAGTGAAGTTTTGCCAACCCCAGGCGGTCCGACAAAACACAGAATCGGCTGTCGTTCCTTCTTCGGCTTCAACGAACGGACGGCGATGTATTCCAAAATCCGTTCTTTGGCTTTCTTGAGTCCGTAATGATCGCGCTCCAAGATTTTCCCCGCGTTTTTCACATCCAAATTATCGGGCGAGAAATTCGACCACGGCAGTTCGAGTATCCAATCAATGTACGCGCGGATGATTCCCACCTCAGGCGCCATCGGCGGCATTTGATTTAATCGCTCCAATTCTTTCAGCGCGGTCATCTTCGCCTCATCGGGAAGATTCGCCGCGTCGAGTCGTTTCTTCAAGTCGTTCGCATCGCGTGTGAAGATGTCGCCTTCGCCCAACTCGTTTTGGATCTGCCGCATCTGTTCGCGCAGATAAAACTCGCGCTGG
>JAJTXU010000305.1 GCA_021462845.1 Anaerolineales bacterium | reverse complement strand
GACCTGGTCAACATTTGCCCGCGTCGCATCCGCCCGTTGTGCCGCATTACTTGAAGCAGGCGTTACGCGGCGGGACCTTGGTCGCCCACGGCGACGGCTCGCAAACCCGCGATTACGTCTATGTAGATGATGTGGTCAGCGCGTTGGTAGCCGCGGCAACCGCGCCAAACGTCAATGGCTTGGTGATCAACGTCGGCTCGGGAACGGAGACCAGTATCAAGGATTTGATCAAACATGTGCTTGAGACAACAAACAGCAAAGCCGAAGTCATTTACAACGCAAAGACCTCAGGCGGAGTTTCGCGCATGAGAGCAGATTTGTCGCTGGCGAAAGAGAAATTAAATTATCGCCCGTCGTTGTCGCTGGCGGAGGGGTTGCGGTTGACCTTGAAACGGGATGTGAGATTCAAGTGACGACGATAGACGATAGACCATTGACAATGCGGTGGTCGGCGGTCTATCGTCCATCGTCCATGGTCAAAGCACATGATCCTTCCCCGAGATTTTTATGACCGACCAACTTTGAAAGTAGCGCGAGACTTGATCGGCGCTCGTCTTGTTCGCATTGATCGCGGACGAAAACTTGTTGGGCTTATTGTTGAAACCGAGGCATACATCAGCGAAAAGGATTTGGCTTGTCACTGCAAAGCAGGACGGACTCCGCGCACGCAGGTGATGTACGGAGAGGCGGGTCATGCGTACGTCTATTTCACGTACGGGAATCACTGGATGTTCAATGTGGTAACCGAAAGAGTGGACTTCCCTGCGGCGGTGTTGATCCGCGCGATTCAGCCGATGGAGGGGGTAGAATTGATGTCAAAGCGCAGAAGCGGACGCGACACGTTCGGTCCAGGGAAGTTGACGCAGGCGATGGGAATCGGCAGAAGGGAGAACACGGTTGACTTGACCGAACCAGCCTCCCCGTTGAGAATCGAAGCGGGAGTCCAAGTCCCGAATTCGCTCGTGACGAAAAGTCCGCGCGTGGGTTTAAATAATACGCCAGAGCCGTGGCTATCCAAGCCGTGGAGGTTTAAAGTCAAGAACTGGAACATATCAATCGAGGAGATTGCTTCGGGCTATCGCCCTCGCAATGACATAAGGAGTTGACATGGGATTACTTGAAGGCAAGAATGCGTTGGTGTTTGGGTTGGCGAACGACAAATCCATTGCGTGGGGAATCACGCAGGCGTTTCATCGCGAGGGCGCGAACATCGGGATCAGTTACGCGGGCGAGATGCTCGAACGGCGCGTGAAGCCGCTGGCGGAACAGGTGGGTTGCAAATGGGTCGAAGAATGCGACGTGACGAAAGACGATCAGATCGCGTCGGTGGCGGAGAAAGCCGCAAAACATTTCGGCAAAATTGACGTGCTGGTTCATTCGATCGCATTTGCGGGGCGCGATGAATTGAGCAGACCGTATCATCAAACGTCGCGCGAGGGATTCAAGAACGCGCTCGATATTTCAGTGTTCTCTTTCGTCGCGTTGACGAATGCGTTTCTGCCCCACTTGAATTCAGGCGCGTCGGTGATGTGTCTCACGTACGGTTCAGGCGCGACGAAGGTTGCTCCGCACTACAACGTGATGGGCGTGGCGAAAGCGGCGTTGGAATCTTCGACACGTTATCTCGCGTATGATCTAGGTCCGCAAAAGATTCGCGTGAACGCGATCTCGGCGGGACCGATCCGCACGTTGGCGGCGGCGGGCGTGGGCGGCTTCCGCGACATGTACAAGCACTTCGCGGATCTGTCGCCGTTGCGCGAAAACGTGACGATCGAAGATGTGGGCAATACCGCCGTGTTTCTGGCATCCGATTTATCCGCGCGAATTACTGGCGAAGTGTTGTACATCGATTCGGGGTTCAACATCATGGGCGTGCAGATGCCGAATAAGGAAGAGGGGAAAGAGTAGACAGGTAAATAGGTAGACATGTAAACAGGTAAACACGTGGGTCGAAAGGCTCGCGTGTTTTTATTTCATACCTCTTCCCTGTCTACTTGTTTCCTTGTGTACCTGTATACTTTTCAAGGTAAAATTGAATCATGTTCAAACGCAACACAACACCAACTGAAACACAACAACCTGCCGTCGGAGCCGTCGAGCGGATTACCTCCGTGCTTGGCTCAGGCGTCATTTGGCATGGAAGCATCAACGGCTCAGGCGGCGTTCGCATCGAGGGCGCGTTCGAGGGCGAGATCGCTTTGCGCGGAATGCTCGTCGTCGGCGAG
>JAJTXU010000304.1 GCA_021462845.1 Anaerolineales bacterium | reverse complement strand
TTCGGCAAAGACCTCACCCCGTATCGGGTGAAATATAGAACGTTGAAACGCTAGTACCGCAAAGTTCACTTTGCGCCCGCAAATCGCAAAATAAATTTTGCGGTACAGAAACGATGATGCAAGAAAAGTTTGGCAAAGACCTCACCCCGCATCGGATGAAGTACAGAACCCTCAAGCGTTAACATGTCGTTGCGAGCCGCCGCTCTTGCTCTTCGGCGGCGAAGCAATCTCCTCGAAACAGGGGATTGCTCACCTGCACTTGCGCCAGGTGCAAGTGTCGCAACAAACGTTCGCAATGACACACAAAAAAACGTCCCGAAGGCTCACAACCTTCGGGACGTTATATCTTACGCGGACATCCCCGCTGGTATCCTCTGGTAGAGAAACTCCCGCATGTCGCTGGACGCGCTGGCATGTTCAATCGTGATGCTAACCACATTACCGTTGCTGTCCAAATCCAGGTAGATATTTTCGCTAAGCTCGCGCGTTTCGACGGGCGGGTTGGTGGAAAGTTCAACCAGTGTGGTATCGGTATCTTCAAAATATTTGATACGCATGGCTTACTCCTTAAAGTTTCGGTCAAAGAAAGCGTTGTGAACGGTCTCGCCATCCTCAAGCAGGATGACCCGCAACACGCGGTTTTCCATTTCCACGATCCGCGCCCAACGGCGAATCCTGCCATCGGCTTGGATTTCCTCACGCAATGGATTTCGAATCACTCGCTCGATCCATTCATCTTGAATCACGATGCGATCAGGACGTTGGCGAGTGTATTGAAAGTATTGCGTGGTCTTCATTTGCTTCGATTATACTTGAAGTAGTAGACCTTCAATGAAGGGGCGAAGGCGCACATCGGCGCTGGTCGGATTACGAAACGATAATACAAGAAAAATTCAGCAAAGACCTAACTCCGCATCGTGTGAAATATAGAACGTGGAAACGCTAGTACCGCAAAGTTCACTTTGCGCCCGCACCAATCGCAAAATGAATTTTGCGGCACAGAAACGATGATGCAAGAGAAGTTCGGCAAAGATCTAACTCCGCAGCGAGTCAAATACAGAACGTTGAAACGCTAAATAAAACCAGAAAAGTCATTCGGTAGCCCCGATGACGGAAAGTGTGAGCTGAGGAGTTGCATTGAGTGCCTCCAAAAACGAGCAAACCGCCTTGACCAAATCTGCGAGACTGGCGAACAAATGGTTGTGAGTAACCTTGCGACGCAGATGTTTCCAAAGACGCTCGATCAGATTGAGCCAGGGTGAATAGGTTGGCAACAGGAAGAGCAGAAGATGGTCCCGATACTTTTCAAGGAATTCCTGGGTTTTGCGGCTGCGATGGATGATGAAGTTATCGACGACTACAACGATCTTCTGGCCATGATAATCAGGTGCTTGGGTGACAGTTTGCATGAACTGCTCGATGAAAGCACAAAAGCCAACACTGTTCTTGCGTTCTTCAATGCAATGCACGGTTTGGCCGGACACATAATTGACGGCGCCAAAGCCATACTGTTTTTGGTTCTGACCGGGTGTGGGCACCTTGCGTTGAGCCCCTTCCAGGGTCCAACAACGCATAATACCAGGCAGGAGGTTCAAGTCGATCTCATCCTGATAGTACAACAGAATTTCACCGTTTTTCGCCTGTTTCTGGTACTTTTTCAACGATTTCACTTTCTGCCGGTACTCGGGATCCGGGCTGGCAATGCTCAGCACCGGTCGCCGCACTCGATAGCCAAGGGTATGCAAGTGTGCTCGAATGGTTTCGCTGCTGACCGCTTCAAAGCCTTTCCGGATCAGTTCATGAAGCAGGTCCGCACAGGTCCAACTTGAAAATGAGTAGCCAGCCTTGCGCGGCTCCTGTTCAACCAACTTTTTCAATTCGGCTTCACATTGGCCAGTCACTTTTGGGAGGACGCCCACTACGAGGGCGATCCTCCAAGCCGGACAGACCTTGACTTTCATATCTATCCAACCAATACAGAACGGAGTCTTCATTGAAAAACGTCAGCACAGCAATTTCCGACACGGCATGTTCTTGTGCAGACAGCATTATCATTTGGCAACGAGTGCGTACATCCGCATTCTTCGTTTGCCGGTACATCTCACGCAAGGCTCTTTCTTCTGCTTTGGACAAGTTCCGAACGTATCTCGCTTCTGGCATAGACACCTGCCTCCTGGTTACCTCAGATTCTATGCCCTTTCCGAAAAACTTACCTGCTTTTATTTAG
>JAJTXU010000303.1 GCA_021462845.1 Anaerolineales bacterium | reverse complement strand
GGACGTGATTCTTTTCCATCTCGGTGACGTAGAACACATGCGAGACCACCACGTCGCGCGGATCGCGGAAGATGAAGAACGGAATAAATTTCGACGAGCGAACGCGCATGACCGCCTCAGGTCGTGCAAAAAGATGCGCCGATGCCACGTCGCGCGGACGAAGCGAATCGAGCCAGCGGATGGCTTGCTCAGGCGCGCGTTTGATTCCGCTTTCGCCTTCGTATTCGGCATAGAACGAATGCAATCGTTTCGCATACGGCGCGACCCTCGAGAAGCCTAGCAAAATTTGATCGAGCAGATGTGTTCCGCTTTTGGGGAAGGAAATGCCGAGCAGGATGGGCAGGTCAGCAGGCTGGGAGGTGAAACGAGCCCGTTGAACTAATTTTTCGGTTTGATAGAGAAAGACCCGCGCGGATGATTTCAAAGTCATGGAACTATTAAACCATATTTAGCAGAACCGTTGTTGATTTTGAGACAAAATGAGACTATACTTCGCGCATGAAATTCGAGTGGGATCCTTCAAAAGCCGCGAGCAATATTCGGAAGCATGGCGTTAGTTTTGAAGAAGCCATCACTGTTTTCAAAGACCCGCTTGCGTTCATATTTGACGACACTGCCCACTCAGAGCATGAACATCGTGAGATCATCATCGGTTTGTCTGCATTGCGTCGAATGATCCTGGTTTGTTTTGTGGAAAGACACGAAGATACAGTACGGATTATCAGCGCTCGCCCAGCCACGCGACAGGAAATCAAAGACTATGAAGAAAACGTCAACAACCAAACCCCGTAAAATTCAAGAGATGGCTTCCGAATATCGATTCGACTATCGGAAAGCCAAACGCAACCGTTTTGCGGCAAAGATACAAGATAATCCGCTCGTCGTCTTGATCGAGCCTGATGTTGCCAAGGTTTTCACTTCGTCAGATCAAGTGAACACTGCTCTTCGGGCATTGATTTCTGCAATGCCCAAGAAAAAAGTTTTAGCAGGAAAGTAAGCGATCTACAACTCGAAGAAGGCGACTCTGACCGAATCGCCTTCCGATTTATTTCGCTTCCTTCATCGCTTCTTTGAATTCCACCAGCGCCTGGATCGGCGTGGGGTCAACGCCGTAGCCCATGGCGAGATAATACGCCATGTAATCGCCGAAGAGTATGGACGTCCACATGTGGGCGAGCGGAGTATCCCCGCGCGCGTCCACGTAATCGGTGTTCATCCCTTCGAGCATGAAGGCTTTGCGCGTCAGATCGGACCTCAGCCTGTTGCGCGGATGGTCGGATGGCGCGCGCAGGAAGAGAGTCATGGTGTGGGCATTGAGCGTTTCCTGTGGATTCATCGTCCCAGCCAGCGTGTTGTGATCGGCTTCGGGGAGAAATTCAAAGTTCGCGCCCGCTTTCGCCACCTCGTTGATCTGTCCCTTCCAACGGCGGGCAACCACACTGAGAAAACCCGATCCCATGAACGTGACCCACCTCCCCATCAGTTGACCCGCGTAACGCTTGGCGGGATTCTTCACCGCAGGCACATCCGCTTTGAGATGCTGTTGACTCCGCTTCATGGACGCAACCGCGTCTTCCATCTCTTTCGATTGATCGGGGACGAAGCCGAGTCGCTGGAACATGGCGAGCAGTAAGCCAAACGAGAATCCCACCGCGGCGCGAGGCTGACCTTTGTGCTCGAACGTCCACAACGGGATGTTATTGTCTTTTGCGCGTTTCGCAAGTTCTCCGCCTGTGCAAACGACGACGATTCGACATTCCGATTTGCGAGCGGACTCGAACGCGTCGAGAGTCTCTTCGGTGTTGCCTGAGTGCGACGAGCAGATGACGAGAGTCTCGCGTCCGCGGGCGAAGAGGGGGAGGGAATAATCTCGATGGACTGAAACAGGCAGAAGGGCGAGAGAAGCGCAGTATGAGGCGAGCAAGTCCGCGCCGATGGCGGATCCGCCCATGCCTGCGATGACGACTTGTTTGAAATCCTTCCAATCGGGCAAAGCGTGTTTCATGCCAAGTTGATAAGCGAAGGCGAGTTGGTCGGGGAGGTTGTCAATCTCGCCGAGCATGTTGAGCGTGTCGAGTTGTTTGAAGCGTTCGAGATCGTCGAGATTCATTTACGCGGAGTCCTTGATGAAGTTCGCTAAATCTTTTTTCATTTGCTTGAGCGAGGGGATGTGAATGTACATCATGTGACCCGCTTCGTAGTAACCCATCGTCACATTGCCGCGCAGAGATTCATCAAG
>JAJTXU010000302.1 GCA_021462845.1 Anaerolineales bacterium | reverse complement strand
GAGCGATTCTGTGCAACAAAACGCGCCGCCGCCCGTCGCGGCGTCAACCTCCGGCGCGGGCGCGGTGGCTGCCAGTCAAGCGAACAAAGCGCTGCAAGACGCGAACGCCGCGCCGTCCGCCGGCGATGGCAAATTGAAACACGCGGGCGACAAAGCATTCATCCTGCGCAATGGCATCTGGACGGACACAACTTTCGTTCCCGAAAAAATGACGACGACGAAAATCCCATTCGGCAGCGCGCAGTATTTCGATTTGCTGGCGCAGCATCCCGAGTGGTACAAATACGTGGCAGTGGGGCAGCAAGTGATTTTTGTGGTGAATGGTGTGGCGTACGAGATTACGGTAGTTTAGCGCGAATTCCTGTTTGGTCCAAGATAAAAGACCCTTTGGGTTTTCGGAAACCCAAAGGGTCTATCCCCTAGATCAAATCGGAAACTGGTCTAGCGCCTTGCGCGCGTGGAAAAGGGAGAAACGAGAAAAAACCGCGAACTGTGTTCGCGGTTTTCTTGTTGCTACCTTGCGATTCGCAGAGCTTATTCGCCTGTCGCGCCAAGCCATTTGAAATCAGTGACCGTAATGTACCGTCTCAGTTGACCATCCCGCGTGATCGTCATCTCCATTGGAATATCCTGCTCCGTCCGATATTTAAGCTGTGTCACCACCTCATAGAACGGCGATTCACATTTGCTTATCTCGGAATCGCATGGAATTTGTTCGGTAAAGACCATTTGGTTGATGTCTTTTGCTGCCGTCGCCGTTACGACGGCGTGATGCTTTTCAATCCAGCCGCTGACCTGTCCGGGCCAGAGCCAATCGTCTGCGCCATAGATGGGTTCACCCGGCGCGAGTCGCAGTGAACTCGATTGTCGGGTTCGAGAATCATAACTCGTGAGGGTGTCAGGTGAGAGCTCGCTGAAAGAGCCATTCGTCTCGGGCACGGTAGAATCAGATAGAATTTCCGAACGCCAATGTGTCCTGTCAAGATAGGTGAGTTTGACGCGAACGAATCCGCCGGAGCCATTGATTCCTCTGGCTTGTCCCCAATCCGCATAGACCATTTCGAATGCCGACCAATCTGGACTCGTCACTGCGCCTTTCACTTGTTGACTGAAAAACAAAAAGAGAATGCCAATGGTCACAACACCGCTCAGCGCGAGTATTTTTAGAAATGCTTGTTTCATAGTCCTTATGCCTCCGCTCCGCATGATTCTTTTCTTGAAGGAGTGTTAGGGTGGATTGCTGTTACATACTCCCGTACCGTACTGCTGGCTTGTACCGCCGTTCAAATTGTGCTGAGTTGTGAGACTGCACCAATATCCAGGATCACCTGTGTTGAAGGTATAGCGGGTACGCATTGTTACGGTCGAGTCATAAGGGACTGAAACAATACTTCCACTATTCCGCTTGCTGCCTGCGAAAGTAATATTGGTGAACCATGAACTGCTTGGCCAAGTAACTAGCCAAGCCCATTGACTTGCATTCCAAAACCAATCTTTCGACCACCAGAGTTGTCACGCGTTTGCACCGTTATCAATCCCACCTTTGTAGAGTCGCTTCCTGAGCTGTCAGTGGCTGCTATCGAGTGGCGCGTACCGAATCCATGTGCAATAGTATTTGGGAACATTGTCACAGGCCTTTGGTGTAGCCAACGAGGTACCTTCACCGATCTCTGGGTCTTTGCCTGGAGCAGGGTCTTGGGCAAATGCGATTCCATTAACGAGCGCCGCGGCAAGGAGAATGAACAAGAAAGCTCCGAAAGCAAATCGAAGTAACCGTTGTAAATGCGTCGTTGAACCTTCCTTCTAAATTGGATATATAACAATTATAACAAGATGAGAGAACTAATTTCAATAGTGCATGCACTATTTTTTCAAAACTCGCATCCCTTCAAATCCAGTCGCGATGTTTCGCTCGCCACACTAATTCGCGTTCGAAGATGTGAACTTTAGACGCGACGCTGGTGACTCGTTCATCGCGCCGTTGTGGGCGACGCGGAAAATTGGATACTTGATTTCCGAGATTCGTCTGCACGGCGAAAACAGAGAAGCCGTGGACGAGATTGTCGCGTTGGCGATTCGTTATGGCATCGTGACGCCGTACACTTCGTTTTTGATTCAAGAGGATGCGGATGTGTTGAGTCAAGAAGGACGCGTCTCGGCGAGCGATTCTGTGCAACAAAACGCGCCGCCGCCCGTCGCGGCGTCAACCTCCGGCGCGGGCGCGGTGGCTGCCAGTCAAGCGAACAAAGCGCTGCAA
>JAJTXU010000301.1 GCA_021462845.1 Anaerolineales bacterium | reverse complement strand
AGTTGGACTTTACACCCGGCTTAGTGATTCTTTCCCCTAGCGTCTGTTGACCTCTCCGCTTTTCTTCCGGTTTGCCAACAGTATCTTTGAGAAAGCCATGAGCCGAACAACCTTCCCGCTGGCGGGGCAATGAGGATCAATGGTACACTGTACTACACTTTGAAAGATCATCTTGGTTCAGCCTCTGTCGTGACCGATTCAACAGGTAATGTCGTGGGTGAATCTCGCTATTACCCCTTCGGCGAAACGCGCCTCACAACAGGCACGCTCTACACGGATAAACTCTTCACCGGGCAGAGACAACTCACTGGCTTGGGAATCTACCACTACCAGTCACGGTTCTACTCCCCCAAGTTAGGCCGCTTCCTCAGCGCGGACACGATTGTGCCGAATCCCTTCAACCCGCAGGACTTCAATCGCTATTCTAAAACAAAAACGCGCCGTAAGGCGCGTTAGGTTTTGTTAGTGCCCCCACGGGGATTCGAACCCCGGTCGTAGCCTTGAAAGGGCTGCGTCCTAGTCCACTAGACGATGGGGGCAAATTTTCTTTCGTAAAGCGGGCGGATTTTATCATCCTGCCTTACAGCGGTCAAGCAATTGGTTTACTTATCTTCTTTTGCCCGCTGGCTCAGGAGCGCCATCATATCGATGAACACTCGGTTGAACAGCATGGCGGGGCTTTCCACCCTGAGGTTGGGGATGAGGATCGCGCCTAGCACCGCGTCGAACACTGGGATGAAATTGCGCGTGGTATCCGAGATCAGCACGGAAAAATCGAAACGTCCTGAAATCTCCAATTTTCCTTCCACTTCGTACACCTGCGAGGTAACCCGGGCAAGAACGGGCGCGGCATTAGAATACCCGCCGCGCACCACCGCCGCGGGACCCAGGTCTTCACGACGGGCGGCGCATAACGCGAAAATATTGGTCTTTACCAGCCTCACCACTTCAAAATGATCCACCAACTTTGTAGGCATGTGAATGCGCGCCAACCGCGCATCGTGGATTTCAAGATGCGATTTCGTGTGATCGTTCATCGTCCCCATGATGCCGCTCGTGCCAGCCATCACCTTGCCGACGATGCGATAGCCGGCGGTGTACAAGTCTGCGGGGAGGAAACGATACGTTCGGGAAGATGAGTCCATGGTGTGAGAGTCAATCCAGCGGAGGGGTGGGATGGTTTAGCGAGGGCGGGGCGGGCTTGGGCGTTCGCTTGACGCGGCGCGTGGGTCTTCCCGTTTCCGGGTTGAGCAGCATTGCCAGCCACGAGACGGCGCGTTCATCGTACTCGCGCCTGCCGCACAGGTCACAGATCCAGGCGGGGAAGTTCGGCACAGTGACGAGTTCCTGTCCGAGCCAGGTGAAATAAGTGATGTGGCGCAAGTGCATAATGCCCGCCGAACATTCATGGCACGGAACGCGGTCTGCATCGGGTTGAAAGGGAGCGGCGCTGGTTTGGTTCATAGGTGTGTCTTCATTGCGCGGCAAAGGCCACGTCGATGTGATTGATGATCTCCCATTTGGGAGGGGGCCAATAAATGACCACGGCTTTGCCGATCACATTTTCCATGGGGAGCAAGCCCCACTCGTGCGAATCTTTCGACTCGTTGCGGTTATCGCCCAGCACGAACAGGTTTCCCTCCTCCACCTGCCATGTGCCGTTGTAAAACGGCGCCGAGGCAATGTATGGTTCCTCCAACTGCAAACCGTTGACCAGCACCTGTCCGTTTTCGATCATGACTACATCACCGGGCAGACCGATCACGCGCTTGATCAAATCCTGGCTGGGGTCGCGCGGATAACTGAAAACGATGATATCGCCTCGAGATGGCGCGCCGAGTTTGTACGCCAGTTTATTCACCAGGATGTATTCGCCGTTTTCCAGCGACGGGTTCATGCTGTACCCATCCACGCGCACGCGGGCAGAGACGGCGTTGATTCCAAAATACAGGAAAACCGCCAGAAAAAGCGTTTCGAGGATGTCGCGCAACGGACGCTTCCATTCGACGGGTTGGTCTGTTTCGCCCGTAGGCGGGGAACTCTGTTCTGTGAGAGGGGGTTGAAGCGAATCCATTGGGCGAGATTATACTGCCATTTATTGGCTGGCGTTTCCCCTTAAGGTGGGGTTTAACTAACTTGCCTTATGCAGTAAAGACCGTAATGCGAGACTGCGAAGCGTCTCGCATTTCCAGCCATTCTTGCGCAAGGGGCTGTCTAAAAAGGGGAAAGGCAGCCCTCCTCAAGATGGGAAAAGTTTAATACAATGGGGGTATGAGACACAAACAAATCACCTTCAAGCCCTA
>JAJTXU010000300.1 GCA_021462845.1 Anaerolineales bacterium | reverse complement strand
ACGAAAACTGGCGATCCATTGACCGCCAGTTTTTTTGTCCCGTTCTCGTTTTGACCGATTTCCCTCTCTCATTTCATCCCCTTTTTAGACAACCCCTGTTCATTGACAGGAGCGGATTATTTTGCCGCGCGGGGCCAGACCGCAAATTCCAGCGTGACGCGTTGGAAGTAACTATTCTGGGGCATCGAGCCCATTCCGTATTCCAAATCTACCACTGTGGCGAGGAGCTGCAAATTGGCGGTTTCTAACAGGATCTGTTCTCTGGGCTGTAGCAAGACCAACTCGCCCTTGGCTTCGAGCCGGTCGCGAATCTCAGAATTATTGAAGGCGTGGTCAGACATCAGCACCTTGGTGGCGGTCTTGATGTCGTTTTCCTCGAAGAGCCAAATCTCCAACGCGGTGACCTTTTTGGGCTCGCCAACGCCAATCTTTTCACAAATACCCACGCCAAACTCGCCCAGGTATTTTCCCGCCTGAGTGTCGATGCTGAACGATTCGTCATAGAGATCATAACCGTATACGTAGGTTGTCAGAGACTGCGTAATTGGAGGCTCGAGACCGTGTTGCTGATAGTCTGTCCGTTCAATGCTTTTGTTGAGCTTGGTCGCCTCCATCGCCGGGGTAACTGTTCCACTTCCTTTACGGAACAAACGGAACAGATAGAATGCGGCAAAAGCCAAGAGTATAGCAACCACTGCGATCGCCGCATATAGGACAAGCCGCCCCACACTGGAAGGCGTCGAACCGGAAGTCGGAGTATCTCCGCCGGGCGTTTGAGAGTTTTGAATTGGGGCGCCTTTCACCGCCTGCACCAGTACGCCAAATTTCTGCACATCTTCCGCTGAGAGATTTCCAGGGTCAGATTGCAGGCTGATATACGCGGGAGCGGCGGCGGCGCCGAGGTTGTCCCAGCGGCGCATGGCGGCATCCACATCGTTGGTCTTGTTGTAGGAATCGATGGTCATCCGCAGGTAGTCTTGTTGCAGGTCAAAGCGCAAGACGTCCGGTGTGGTATCCACAACCTCAACGGGCCATATTCCCCACGCGAAGGTAACCCCGAGCGCCAAACCCAAAATCACTCCGAGGACAAATACGAGCCGATTATTTTTAAGAAGATTTTTTACGATCGCGAGTATCGCTTCCATAGCCTATTCCTTTTTATCGCAGGTTTCGCTAATTATATACCATCCCCAACGCAAAACAAACATCCGAAAGAGCCAATCTTCCTATTTTCGTTCCATCAAATACAACACCCGCTCCGCCTCGCGGATTTCGACCGCCTCGCGGATCGCAAAGCGCTCTTTGAATGCGGCTTCAAACCCCTCGCGCGTGTACGACGGGAAAATATCTTTTCGCGACGCAAGCAATTTCTGCACTTGACTATCCTGCTTGGGGACGAACTCGATCACAAGCCACTTTGTAGTTTCCGCAAAGAAATCCGCGAGTTGGGGAAGCGGCACATTGTTTGAAATCGCCAGGTGATGGATGACCGCCAACGCCAGCGCGAGATCGGCGGGACCGCGTCCGCCAAACGAATCGCGCTCGCGGTTCGCCCAGCCGATGGCAGGGCTTGGATTCGTCAAGTCCAACAACAGCGGCAGGAGGTTTTCCGTTTTATCGTTCTTCATCTGCCGATAATTCTGTTCGACAGCGGCGGGATCAATATCGAACGACACGACGAACGCGCTGTTCGCGCCAGCCACGCGGCTGAACGCGCCGTTGTTCGCGCCCAAATCCCATGTGAGCGCGGGCTTGAGTCGCGCCGACCATTCGCCCACGAGTTGTTTTTTATGCTCGAACGCCGCATCGGAATAATTGGTGATGTCGTAATAATTTCCCCATTCGGTGCCGCGCGGAGTCCAATCCAATTTTTGGATCGTCGCTTCGAGACTCTCGATCAAGCCAATCATCGCCTGTCGGCTCATCGAGCCTCCGCGCGATTTGACTTCTTCGCCAGCATATTTCTTTTGCGCACCCGCGTGAATGTGAATATGCGTGAGCAAACCAAAATTGAAGCGTGTCTTTGTTGGAAGCAATTCACTTGCAAGATCAAGCGGCACGCCGTCAATGTACACGCGCAAGAGTTGACTCAATCGCACGTCGCGCAACGCCATCAACGCCAGCGGCGCGAGAAAATGTTGGCAGAATTGTTTATATGCCACCCACGGCTGTCCCTCTTCATACTTCTCAAACGACAACGTGTCTATCAACGTCGCTTTGCCGCGCACGAATTGCATGTTGTATGCGCTCGCGTCCTTCAACGTCATGTCCGCTTTCAGCGCGCGCTTTTGGATGGTCAACGTGGCGAGC
>JAJTXU010000030.1 GCA_021462845.1 Anaerolineales bacterium | reverse complement strand
CAAGCCGCGAATTACGCGAATTTCCGCTAATTTTTTAAAAATTCGCGTGAATTAGTGAAATTCGCGGCAAAAGGTTTTCGATCTGCGTAAGTCATGATTTGCAACGACAACATAACAGGAGAAACCATGTCATCACGGCTCAACTACGGCAAGACTTTTCTGCTCGGGTTTGGTTTTTTTGGGGTGAGCGTCATCTGGGGCGTATACAACGCGTTCGTCCCCATCTTTCTATCCGAAAAATTCGACGTTGCTCCCGTGCTGATCGGGATTTTTATGACGCTCGATAATATTGCGGCGTTGTTCATTCAACCTCCCGTCGGCGCATGGTCAGATCGCTTGCGAACTCCGCTGGGACGGCGTATTCCGTTCATTATCATCGGCGCGCCGCTCACCGCGTTGGCGTTTGGTTTGATCCCCGTTGCGTCGATCATTCCGCTGTTTGTGGCTTGCACCAGCACCACGCTGTTGAGCGCGGCGTTGTGGCGAACCCCGGTCGTGGCGTTAATGCCCGATATCACCCCTCCGCGTTTCGCTCGCAGGCAAACAGCATCATCAACTTCATGGGCGGAATCGGCTCCATCATCGCATTGCAGACCGGCGGCATGTTGTACAAGATGAGTCCCAACTTCCCGTTTTGGATGGGTTCTGTTTTAGTTGTGCTGGCGGCGTTGGTGGTTTATCTGTTCATTGAAGAGCCGAAAGAGTATGAGCAAGCCGAACAACAACCGGGCTTGCTCGCAAGCCTGCGCGAAGTATTCGCCGATAAAGAAAAAAGCGGACTGCGCCTCTTGCTTGCCATCTTCTTCTGGTTCGTCGGCTATTCTGCTGTTGAAACTTTCTTCACGTCGTATGCAAAGTACCGCCTCGGCTTGGATGTGGGAGACGGCGCGACGTTGTTATCGGTTCTGCCGCTGTTCTTTGTGTTATCTGCCATCCCCGCCGGGTATCTCGGAAGCCGAATCGGTCGCAGGGTTACGATCACGATCGGATTGATCATGTTGATCTTCATGCTAATCCTGATTTTCATCACGCCGGTTGACGCGTTATTGACAGGCATCGCGCCGCTGCCGTTGGTGGGGATTCCGCTTGTGGAAGGCGGCGCGCGCATGTTGACGCTCGCGGGCGTTCTGTTGATCTTCGGCGGAATCGGCTGGGCGTTCGTCAACATCAATTCATTGCCGATGGTTGTCGATTTGACCGGCGCGGCGCGCATTGGCACGTTCACCGGGTTGTATTATTTGTTTTCCACGCTTTCTGCCATTGCAGGTCCAAACTTGAACGGGTTGGCGGTGCAATTGGCAAACAACAATTACAACATCATCATGATCATCTCGCCGGTGTTCATGGCGATTGCCTTGTGGTTGATGCTGGGAGTCCGCCGGGGGGAGGCGCAGGCAGAGGGTTAGTACCAGGCGCGCTCGCGGAATGACGCGTTTTCCCGTCTACGATAGCCTGTTATGTTCCACACTCTCGGTTTGTCAGGCAACTTTGCAAAGTCTGTAACGTGATGAAAAGCACGCTTGTCGAATGTTTCAAGTGATTGTATACTTGCCGCCGAAAAGGGTTTGCGTAAACCCTACAAATCAATACCCTGAAAGAGGAGAAGAAACAATGAAGAAGTTGAATATGATGATTGCTTTGTTGGTCATCGCTTCCGTGGTTCTGGCCGCCTGCACCCCTGCGGCAACAGAAGCCCCCACGCAAGCGCCCGCGCCCACCGAAGCGCCTACCGAGGCTCCGACCGCGGCCCCGACCGAACCGCCTGTCGTCGAACCGACCGCCGCTGACTGCCCCAAAGCAGAAGTGTTCTGCGTGGGTCTCGTCACCGATGTGGGTAAGATCAATGACAAGTCGTTCAACCAATCTGCCTGGGAAGGCGTTCTGCAATCCCAGACCGATGGCGTGGCTGACATTGTCCAATACATCGAAACGACCGATGCAAAAGATTACGCCAAGAACATCGGTACGTTCGGCGATGCCGGCTTCGATGTGATCGTGACCGTCGGTTTCGCGCTCGGTGAAGCGACCGTTGCCGCCGCCGCGACCTACCCCGATGTTAATTTCATCGGCGTGGATCAGTTCCAAGCCGCGGAAACAGACGGCGTTGCGGGTCTGAACTTCCCTGAAGATCAGGCTGGCTTCCTCGTTGGCGCGCTTGCCGCTTCGATGAGCAAGAGCCACAAGATCGGCGCCGTGTGCGGTACCGATGTGGTTCCTCCCGTTTGGCGCTTTGGTGAAGGCTACAAAGCCGGCGCCGCGTATGCCGATGGCATGAACGGCACCACCACCGAAGTGTTCGTTGTGTATCACAGCGATGTGGGTTTCGATAAGACTTTCACCGACCCCGAGTGGGGCGCGCAGACCGCCACGTCCATGATGGATAACGGCGCGGATGCGATCTTCGGTTGTGGCGGCATCACCGGTAACGGCGCCATCACCGCCGCCGCCCAGGCTGGCGCGTACGCCATTGGCGTGGATACCGATCAGTATTTGACCCTGCCCGAAGCCGCTCCGCGCATGCTCTCCAGCGCGATGAAGCTCATTACTCCGGGTGTGGCTGAATTGATCGCCGCCGCCAAAGATGGTTCGATCACCTACGGCAATGTGTTCGGTGATGCAGGTTACGCTCCGTACCACGATGTTGCAGGCGAAGTTCCCGCCGAAGTTTCCTCGATGATGGAAACGCTCAACGCGGGGTTGCTCGACGGTTCCGTTGTCACCAACGTTCCGCCGGTCAAGCCGTAAGTTTCAAATCGCTCGAAAGAAAGGGAAAGAGGCTGTGCCTCTTTCCCTTTTTGTTTTGATAGTGGGTTGATATAATCAAACTAAATTCAATGTTTACTGGAGCGATGGATGCAATCAGAAAAGCAAACAAACTCGCTGTCGAAATTTTTATCGTCATTGAAACAGTTTATTGAGTGGATCGACCCGATCCTGGTTCCCCTGCTTGCCATCCTCACATCCATGATCGTGGGCGGCATCATCATCAAATCTGTGGGTGGAGATCCCATCTTAGCCTATAAGGGGTTGCTGGAAGGTTCGTTCGGTTCCGCCGAACTTGGTCCAGTAAAATCACAGCGCGCCATTAGTGAAACCGCCGTTTGGGCAACGCCTTACATCTTCGCGGGATTGGCTGTGGCGCTGGCGTTCAAAGGCGGCTTGTTCAATATCGGCGCGGAGGGTCAACTTGCCCTCGGCGCTGTTTTTTCATCACTGATCGGTTATGCCCTGCCCGGCTGGCTCGGCGTGGATCTGCCAACGATCATTCACCTGCCGCTGGCAATTTTGGGAGGCTTGGTGATGGGCGGGATTTGGGCGGGAATTGTGGGCGCGCTTAAAGCCTATACCGGCGGTCATGAGGTGATCAACACCATCATGATGAACTATATTGCGCTCAACTCTACATCTTTTCTACTCAATGGCGTGATGAAGGATCCCAGCCCCACGAACGTGATCGCCCGCACGCCGTTGGTCGCTGAAAGCGCGCGCTTTGCTCCGATCTTCGAGGGACTGCGCGTCCATTGGGGTTTTGTGTTGGCGTTATTCACCGCTGTTTTTATCTGGTGGTTGTTGAACAAAACCACCCTCGGGTTCGAGGTACGCACGGTTGGCGCAAACCCCGACGCGGCTCACTACGCGGGCGTCAACGTGAAGCGCACGATCTTCCTGACCATGTTTATCTCCGGCGCGCTGGCAGGGATGGCAGGCGCCATTGAAGTGACGGGATTGAACTATCGCCATGAACTTGGGTTTTCACAAGGCTACGGCTTTGACGCCATCGCGATCGCTTTGCTGGGGAAGTCGCATCCGATCGGCGTGGTGCTTGCGTCGATCTTATTTGCCGCCATGCGAAATGGAGCGACCCGCATGCAATTCCTCACGCAAATGCCCGTGGATCTGATCTCCATGATTCAGGCGTTTATTCTGCTTTTTGTCGCGGCAGACGCTATCGTGCGTTTCATCTTCCGTATTAAATCTAAGGGCGAGCGTGTTGTGCTCACCCGCGGCTGGGGAGGCTAGGACAACCTCATGGACTGGAAACGTTTCGGCTTCATCGCCATCATCATCGTGGTTCTTTTCGGAGGAGTAGTTGCCATCGGGCAGGTACAACAGCGCCCGCTGTTGATCGTTACGAGTATGCTGGCAACCACCATTGCTGTCGCTACGCCGCTCACGCTGGGCGCGTTATCCGGTGTCTTTTGCGAACGCGCCGGCGTGGTCAACATCGGCATCGAGGGCATGATGCTCGCCTCCGCTTTTTTTGGTTGGCTCGCCGCTGTGTATATGTTTCATGTATTTGAGTATCCAACCGGGGTGAGCATTACGGCGGGAGCGTTGTTTGCCGTGATCACCGGCATGTTGATGGCATTGTTACACGCTGTGCTTTCCATTACCTTCAAGGTGGATCAGATCATCGGCGGGACGGTCATAAATATCCTTGCCGTGGGTTTGACCGGGTTTCTCAACCGACAAATGTTCTTTGGGAAAGGCAGTGTTTTTGAGGGGAGCATCCCCAACTCGCCCGGCGTCTTGCGCGCCATTCACATCCCCATCACTGAAATTTTGTCGCCGTTGTGCGGGGCAAATTCGCCGCTCTGTGTTGAAAACATTGCGGCCATCAACCGGGTTTTCGACCAGAAACCGATCGCCTTGAGCGCCATTCTTTTGGTGTTCATATCTCACTATGTGTTGTTCAACACCCGCTGGGGCTTGCGCACTCGCGCCGTGGGCGAACATCCCAAAGCGGCAGACACGGTCGGCATCAATGTGATCAAGATGCGCTACGCCAATGTGTTGATCGGCGGCGCGTTGGCTGGGCTGGCAGGCGCATACTTCACCATCGAATCGGTGCCGTCTTTTGAACCATTGCTGACGAACGGACGCGGCTTCATTTCGCTTGCCGCCATGATCTTCGGAAACTGGACCCCCATCGGCGCGTGGGCGGCGGCGTTGGTATTCGGCGCATCTTCGGCGTTGCAGATCAACATGCAGATCTTCCGCGCGGTGATCCCTCCGCAGCTGGCATTCCTGCAACAATCCTACATCGTTGGGTTGGTTCCGTACATCCTGACTATGATCATCCTGACCGGCATCATCGGCAAAACCACTCCGCCTGCCGCCGATGGCGTGCCGTACGATAAATAGGAGAATGACATGACCGACACACCTGCAATCATTCTCGAAGCCAAAGGCATCACCAAAAAATTCCCCGGCGTGCTGGCAAATGACAACGTTGACTTCGACCTGCACAAGGGCGAGATCCACGCTTTGCTCGGTGAAAACGGCGCGGGCAAATCCACATTGATGAACGTTCTCTACGGGTTATACAAACCGGAATCCGGAACAGTCACTGTGGATGGAAACCCGATGACCCTCAACTCGTCGCGCGATGCGATTAAACACGGCATCGGCATGGTGCACCAACACTTTATGCTCATCCCGGTGTTCACGGTCACTGAAAATATCATGCTGGGCGCCGAGACCGACCATCGCGCCGCGCCCAACGAAATGCCCCTGGTGAGATTAGATCGCGCCGAAGTTGCGCAAAAAGTGAGAGACCTCTCGCATCAATACGGACTTGAAGTTGACCCCGAGGCGGTTGTCGGAGACCTGCCAGTGGGCGTTCAACAACGCGTCGAGATTGTCAAGGCGCTCTACCGTAAGGCAAACATCCTCATCCTCGACGAACCCACCGCAGTGCTCACCCCGCAGGAAGCCGACGATCTCTTCCGCATCATGCACGAGCTAACCGCCAAAGGCGTATCGATCGTGTTCATCACTCATAAACTCAAAGAGGTGTTGAAAGTTGCCGACCGTATTACCGTCATGCGCGCTGGGCAAGTGGTGGGAAGTGCCAACCCAAAAGAAAGCAACGAGCAAAAACTCGCCTCGATGATGGTGGGGCGCGAAGTGATTCTCACCGTGCAAAAGAAACCCGCCGAACCTAAAGAGGATGTTCTCGTCGTCAACGACCTGCGCGTGAAAGATGTGCGCGGACTTGAGGCAGTGCGCGGCGTTTCGTTCACCGTTCGCGCCGGCGAGGTGCTGGGCTTGGCGGGAGTGCAAGGCAATGGTCAGACCGAATTGGCAGAGGCGTTGAGCGGTTTGCGCGCCAGCGAAAGCGGTCACTTTTCGATTAGCGGAAATGACCTGACCGGAAAGCCGCCGCGTCAGTTCACCAAGGCGGGCTTGGCAAACATCCCCGAAGACCGGCAAAGACACGGTCTTGTGCTCGGTTACACCATTGCAGATAATATGGCGCTCTGCGATTATTACCACATGCCTTTCTCAAATGGTATCGTCATCCAACAGAAGCAGGTGGATTCGAATGCGCGGAAATTGATCGAAGATTACGATGTGCGCACACCTTCTCCCTATATTGCGGCTGGAAAACTCTCCGGCGGCAATCAACAAAAAGTGATCGTGGCGCGCGAGCTCAGCCGCCCGGTCAAACTTGTCCTTGCATCGCAACCCACGCGCGGGTTGGATGTGGGTTCCATCGAATACATCCACAAGCAGATCATTGCCATGCGCGATCGCGGTGTGGCGGTGCTACTCGTTTCGGCCGAGTTGGATGAAATTCTATCGCTGTCGGATCGGATCGCTGTGATGTACCGCGGCGAGATCGTCGCTACCGTAGATCGCAAGGATGCCTCGCGCGAGCAGTTGGGCTTGTTAATGGCTGGGGTGCACGAGCCAGCCTGACCCGTCGGTTCGATGCGTGTTAAACATCCAAGGCACCCCCTCTCGAAAAATGAGAGGGGGCGTTTTTTAGGAACAAAGGGCAATTTTTCTCCGTCTGGACTGGTGTAGAATATTGAAAATTACCAATGAGGAAAGAGAAAAGAGAATGAGTAATCTTCGCCGCCTTACCCTGCTCGCCACTGTTGCGATTCTTATTTTATCTGCCTGCAACCTGCCGTCGAACAGGCCTCCTACAGAGGATCCCAACGCCATTTCGACCAACGCCGCGCTCACGGTGCAAGCCTTGCTGAATCAGGCAACGCCGTTCAGCACGCCAACCCTGCCGCCTCCCCCCGCGCCGACAAATACAATTGCCGCTCCGCCGACGCTTGCCATTCCCACGTCGACGATCGCTCCCATCTTCACAGCCACACAGACTTGTGATCTGGCGCAATTCATCAAAGATGTGAGCGTACCCGATGGGTCGAGCTTTAACGCGAACGATACGTTCACGAAAACCTGGCGCTTGAAGAATGCGGGTTCCTGCGCGTGGAGCGGGTATGCGCTGGTGTTCGATAGCGGCGACGCGATGAGCGGTGTTTCACCGGTGGCTATCGGCACTGTCAACCCAGGTCAGGAAGTGGATGTATCAGTCAGCCTCAAAGCCCCCGCATCCAATGGAACGTATCGCGGGTATTGGAGGATTCGAAATGCCAGCGGCGTGTTGATCCCCGTGCAGGGCGGCGCGCAACAAGGCAAATCGTTCTTTGTTGAGATCAAAGTGGGCGGGGGTAGTGGTGGGCCGTTCGCCGTCACCAGCGTCACATTCTCGGTTTCCGGTTCGTGCGGCGGCTTTAACATTACGGCAAATATTACCGCCAACGGTCCCGGTAACGTAACATATAAGTGGATCAGAAGCGATGGCGCGATAGACAATGCCGCGCACGCTCCAATCGTATTTGCATCCGCCGGCACGCAATCGGTCAATACAAGCTGGTCTGTTTCGGCGCCCGGGCAGTCTTTCTGGATGGAGATTTACATCGACTCTCCAAACCATCAACAATTTGGCAGGGCAAACTTTAGTTGTCCATAAACAGATAAATGAAAAGTGAGAACGCCCGGCGGAACTGGTCGGGCGTTTTTCATAACAGGTATAATCTTTTCGACGAAACGCGTACACAGAAAGGAAGTTTGAATGTTCCAAATTCGCACGTACAAAATTTTGGCATGGATGAGTAGTCTGTCTCTACTCCTCGCGGCTTGCGGCACATCGTCGCAAAACGAAGCGACTATTGCAACTGCCGTGGCGCAAACCGTGGAGGCTGGCGCTTCGTCTGTGCCATTGCCGGCGATTCAAACAAACACGCCCGAGCCCAATCTCCCGACCTTGCAACCCACGCTCACGCCGGGGTTCACCCCAACAGCAGAGGCGACTCTGTCCTCCGCGCCATCTGACCCGAATTGTATTCACGCCAACCTGGTCGGTGAATACCCACCCGATGGAACGCTCTACAAACCGGATACAAGTTTCACAAAGACTTGGACGATCAAGAACGAAGGCACCTGCACATGGGATTCCACCTATCGATTGATCTTCTGGAGCGGCGATGCCTTGGGCGGCGCCACCTACTACAACCTGCCGGAGATCGTTGCGCCCGGCGACGATATTCCGATTACGATCACCCTCAAAGCCCCCTCTGCCGAAGGGACCTATACCGGCTACTGGCGCTTGCAAACCCCATGGAATGCCGTCTTTGGCGTGGGACAGTACAGCCAGGCATTTTACGCAAATATAGTGGTGGATAAACGCCCACAACGGGAATATGGGGTGATTGATGTACAATACCAAATTGTGCGCGAACCAGCCGAAGGTTGTCCTGTCAACGTGCTTTATACGGTATACGCAACGATTACCACGAACGGTCCGGTTGATCTCAGTTATTACTGGGAGCAAAAAGACGGAAATGAAAGCGCGGTGAAAGCGCTATCCTTCGCCGCCGCAGGCTCGAAGACCGTCTCACGCAGTTGGATGGTCGGAAGGGGAGACAGCCCCAACGAACGCTGGATGCAGATCATCCTATTAACGCCCCAATACACAGAATTTCCAAAAGCAACGTGGCCCAATAACTGCCCATAATATTCAAAATCGCCGGAGCCGAACCGCTTCGGCGATTTTATTTGGGAACCCGGAGGAGGTAAGAAGCGTTTATACATGTGACGATACCCTCGGAGGCATTATGATTTCCGCCCGCTTTACGAAACTTCTACTTTTGACGCTCGCTCTTTCCACCATTTTGGCTTGTGGACTCTTCTCTCCCGATTCCCCTCCCCAGCCTGCAGAAACGTTGAACGCCTTGTACACATCAGCCGCGCAGACATTAGACGCGCTCTCCACACAGGTGGCGTTTACCCAGACCCCGCAACCTACGGCAACCAACACCTTGTTATTCAGCAATTCAAGCCCCACACCATTCAGCACATTGACCAACGTGCCGCCGATCGCAACGCTAACAAAATGCGACGCCGCCGCCTTTATCAGCGATGTGACGTACGCCGACGGCGCTGTGGTGGGGCGCGGAAGCAACTTCACAAAAATCTGGCGGTTGAAAAACGTGGGCACCTGCACATGGACGAAATCGTATGCCATTGTTTACGTCAGCGGCGAAAAATTCGGCGCGTCGAATTCCGTTTCGATGCCGGGCAACGTGGCGCCCGGTCAAACCGTAGACATCGCCCTCAACCTTGTCGCTCCAAACCAAAATGGCAGATACCGGGGTTATTGGATTCTACGGAACGCCTCCGGGGTCTTGTTTGGGGTAGGCAATTCGGCGGATTCAAGTTTTTACGTGGATGTGAGCATCAATGGTTACACCCTGGGCGTGTATGATTTTGTTGCCAACTACTGCGATGCCGCCTGGAAAAGTGAAACCAAAAACCTGAATTGTCCGGGACAGCATGGCGACGATCGAGGATTCGCGCGGGCGTTAACCACCCCCAAAATGGAGGATGGAACCGCGCGCGGCGACGCCTTGCTCACCTACCCCAATAAATCTGGAAGCGGATCGATCACTGGAAAATACCCGAACTTCACCGTAAAAAAAGGCGACCGCTTCCAGGCGCTGATCGGCTGTCAATACCAAGCCACAGAGTGTAATGTCGTTTTCCGACTGCAATACCAGATCGGAAACGGAGAAGTGAAAACCCTCGGTCAGTGGCAGGAAGTGTCCGAGGGACAATACAATTCCGTGAGCGTCGACCTTAGCGCGCTCGCCGGCGAAAAGGTCAAATTCATCCTAACCGTGCTTGCCAATGGAACATCGCACGATGATTTTGCCCTCTGGGTTGCCCCTCGCATCACGCGCCAGAGCGCCGATCCCGCTACCGCCACAGTTACCATGACGCCTACAATTACACAAACACCAACTATCACATTGACCCCGACTGTTACCTCCACGCCAACGGTCACAGTCACAGCCACGCCGACTTCGACCTCTACAGCCACGCCGACATCGACCGAAACGCCCACACCCACGCCATAAGCCGTCAAAACAATTGCGATATAATGATACTGGAAGTTGTAGCAATGACCGACACCTTCCAGTATCAGTGATTTGAACGAGACCACGGAGGTACTCACATGCCTGTTCGACCAACCACAAAGCGGATCATGCCAGTTTTTTTGATGATCATGCTCATCCTTGCAGGGTGTAATTTTGGCGCCACGCCCGCTCCTACAATGGATGTGAATGCCGCCATTACTTCCATTGCCGGTACAACGGTTGCGCAACTCGCCTTGCAGTTCACCCAAACCGCGCTTGCCAATCCATCCCCGACGATTCAGCCGACAAACACCCTTGAGCCATCCCCCACTACAGGCATCGTAACCGCTGAAGGCGCACCTCCAACGCTTGGAACGCCTCCCACCATTTCCTTCAACAGCACGCCCCTGCCCGGTTTCACAGCCCTGCCTTCTCCCACGCAAGCCGGGGCAACCGCCGCACAGGGTGACGCATGTAGTAATAGCGCATTCGAGGGCGATGTGACCATCCCCGATGGCACCGTGCTTAAACCCGGTCAGGATTTTGTAAAGCAATGGGCGATCAAAAATACGGGCAACTGCACCTGGGATGAAGGTTTCACCCTCGTTTTCATCGGGGGTGATCGGGCAATCGACCCCTATGACTTTTCATTCAAAAAACCGGAAGATTTTGTCGGTCCCGGCGAATCCATCAACATTGGCATCAGGCTGACCGCGCCGCTTACCCCAGGCGATTATCAAGGGCACTGGCGCCTGCGCAACGATAGAGGCTACTTCTTCGGCACGGTTCTCTCCGTCTACTTTACGGTAAAGAAATAACCCTGAAATGACAATGACACGAGGCGCTATGAAACGCAAAATAGTTTTTACCTCCCTGCTGGTGATCGTTCTTCTCGCGGCGTGTGGCGGACAAGCCACCCCATCTGAACCAACGCCGGATGTTGCGGCAGTGCGCACCTCTGCCGCCAGCACGGTTGTTTCTCAATTCACATTGACTGCGGCGGTTTTTACCCCAACCTCATCTGCCCCGGCTACCGAACCCCCGGTAGCGGAAGACCTTCCCACAGCCACACCGGAGACCGTCACACAGGAAGCGTCGGCATCCACGCCCGGCACGCAGATCCCGTGCGACTTGCTCAACTACGACCCGGTCACCGTAGATGTAAACGTGCCGGACAATACGATCATGGCGCCGGGTCAGGAATTCATCAAAACCTGGCGCGTCAAAAACACCGGCTCATGTCCATGGGGCGCGGGATACGTGCTCGCCTATGCCGGGTACGATGACGATATGGACGGGCAGTTCATCGCCCTCACCGAAGTGGTGCAACCGGGACAGGAAGTGGAAGTCTCCATCCAGTTCAAGGCTCCCGCGCAGGCTGGCATTTACGTTAGCGCATGGTCGATGCGAAATGCGGCAGGTGTCTTCTTCCCGGAAAGAATTTTCGTCAAGGTCGTTGTGCAATAAAAAGTGTGACCGGCTTGAAACAACTCATCAAAGACAAAGCGCGCCAGCTGGGGTTTACCCTGGCTGGCGTGACTCTTCCTAACCCACCTCCTCATTACTCCACATTCGAACACTGGCTCGCGCAAGGTTATCACGGTAATATGAATTACCTTGCCACCGAACGAGCCCGCATCCGCCGCGCCGACCCGCGCGAAATCCTCCCTGAATGTAAATCCATTTTAGTTCTTGCAACACCATATCATTCCCCTCTCCCAATGGGAGACGTGTCCCCCGAAGTGAAGCGAAGCGGGGAGGGGCTAGGGGTGAGGGTGGCGAGCTACGCCCGCGGCGAAGACTATCACAACATACTCCCCGCTCGAATGGATGAACTCGTTCGCTTCATCGAGAAACAGGTCGAACGTCCGATCAAGAACCGCTATTACACAGACACCGGTCCCATCCTCGAACGCGATCTCGCCCAACGCGCCGGCATCGGCTGGATCGGAAAGAACACCTGCCTCATCAATCCAAAACAAGGTTCGTATTTTTTCATCTCCGAAATTTTTCTCGATCTCGAACTCGAACCCGACCCGCCGTTCGTCACCGATCATTGCGGCACATGCGCGCGTTGCATCACCGCCTGTCCCACCGATTGCATTTTGCCGAACCGCACCCTCGACGCGACGCGCTGTATCTCATACCTCACCATCGAACTCAAAGATGACATCCCTGTTGAACTGCGCGAAAAAATCGGCAATTGGGTTTTCGGATGCGACATCTGCCAGATGGTCTGCCCGTGGAATCGATTCGCGCCAGAGGGCGACTCTGCTTTTTCAGACGACGAACCGCTTCCCTCTCCGACGGGCGACTTGACTCTCACTCCCCAAGCCTTTAACCAACGCTTCAAGCGGACTCCAGTCTCCCGCGCCAAGCGACGCGGCTACCTGCGAAACGTCGCCATTGCGCTCGGCAACACCGGCGACATGCGCACACTCCCCGTCTTACAAAACGCCCTCAACGACGACGAACCGATGATCCGCGAACACGCGCAATGGGCGATAGATCAAATCAACAAGAGAGAAACCGAGCAAGCAGGCAAGCAACAGAATCGCCTGCCTGACAGTTGAATAACTGATGTTACGCAGTTGATGTCGATTTGGCTCTCGTAACGCGACATTCATGCGCTCTTGCGCAAGAATGGCTGGAAAAGCGAGATATTGAACTTTTCTAAATTAATCGAGCAAAAAATCTAACCACTGAGACACGGAGAAGAGCAGGCAAAAAAAACTCTGTGACTCACATGTCCCGATGATTTGCGGGAGTGTCTCCGTGGTTCAAAATGAAACGGAGGGATTGCTCGGTTTAATTGTTACTCTGCAAAATCTCGCATTACGAATCCTACTGCGTAAGGTGAGTTAATAAATAAACGCAGACACTTGCGCCGAACGCAAGCGCGATGTGAACGCTGAACACGCCGATAAAAAAACTTCTTCGCTTGTTTGTTTTGTCTGTTGAAGTGTAACGAAAGCCTCACGAAGCAGAATCGGCTGTGGGTGTAGACTCGCTCATAGTGTAGAAACGGCTCCAAAAGACCGAATCAATTTTCCGTCAAGAAGGAAGCGGTTATTCAGAAAGAAAAATCGTATGGCAGTCAAATCTACAAAAGCAAAAACAAAATCCAAGCCGAAGCGGGAAGAGTCCGAAGAACCCGTCTGGACCTATCGCGGCTATCAACTCAGGTCTAGCGAGTTCGTGACGGCGATGGTGCATTTCTTCCGCGCCGAAATTCAACGCGCGAACGTGTGGCGTCAGCGGCTCGACACCACGACCAATTGGGCGGTAGTCGCCACCGGCGCGACATTGTCCATCGCATTCAGCCAGGCATCTGTGCATCACGCCATCATCGTCTTGAATACATTGTTGGTGTTGTGGTTTTTGTTTATCGAAGCGCGGCGCTATCGATATTACGAACTATGGAGTTATCGCGTGCGTTTGATGGAAACGGATTTTTACGCGGCAATGCTGGTGCCGCCGTTCCATCCCTCACCCGAATGGGCTGAGAGCCTGGCAGAGAACCTGCTTTCTCCCAAGTTCCCAATTTCGATGTGGGAAGCGTTTGGACGCCGTCTGCGCCGGAATTATTTTTGGATCTTGCTCATCCTTTACGCCTCGTGGGCGGCAAAGATCTGGCTGTTTCCGGAGCCAGCCAAATCGTTTGCTGAATTCGTTGTTCGCAGCGCCGTGGGACCTGTGCCGGGACAGGTGATGATCTTGTTTGGCGTTGTATTTTACTTAACGCTCACGATCATTGCTGTGGCAACTATCACGATGACACGCGCCACAGGCGAGATCCTTCCACGCTTTGGGGATGATGATACAGCCCATGTCTTATCCGCCGCCGAGGAAAAGCCCAAAGGTCTGCGTTCGCTTCTCGCGCCGCATAACCGCCGCCGTCAATTGCTTGCGCTCGTTATCACCAGCAACGCAGAGGCTGTTTCGAAACGCATCCTGGCTGAACTGAGGCGCGGCGTAACTGCAATGCAGGGCAAAGGAATGTATACCGGAAGCGAACGCGCGATCTTGATATGCGCGCTGACGGTCACCGAAGTTCACAACTTGAAATCGGCTGTCGCCAAAGAAGACCCGCGCGCATTCGTCATCGTTTCTCCCGCGCAGGAAATTTTGGGGCGCGGGTTCAACCCGTTAGAAGAAAAATAATAACCCTCTTGCATAGGTATCGCTTGCTCAGCCACAGAGTCCGCAGAGACCTTTGAGAAACTCTCTTTTTTTTCTCTGTGATCTCCCCTGGCGCCGCCCGCCAGGGCAGGTGTGTGGTGAAACAACTTTTGCAAGAGGTCAAATGGATTTTATTGCGAAACACAAAAAACGGCCTCGTGGACAATTTGCCCGAGACTGTTTTTATTTTCCTCACCCCTCCACCAACATCCACGCTGGGTCTTCGAGCAATTGTTTGATATGCACCAAAAACTGCACGGCTTCGCGTCCGTCCACGATGCGATGATCGTAACTCAACGCGACGTACATCATCGGGCGGATCACGACCTGTCCATTCTCGGCGACGGGGCGTTCTTCGATTTTGTGCAAACCCAGGATGCCCACTTGCGGCGGATTCAAAATCGGCGTACTCAATAATGAACCGAACACGCCGCCGTTCGTGATGGTGAACGTCCCGCCGCGCAGATCCTCAACGGATAATTTTCCTTGTTGTGTTTTTTCGGAAAACACTTTAATGCTTTTTTCAATATCGGCATACGAAAGTTTATCCGCATCGCGGATCACAGGCACAACCAGCCCTTCTTCAGAGCCGATCGCCATGCCAATATCGTAATACTGTTTGAACACGATTTCGTCGCCGTCAATTTCAGCGTTGATCGCGGGGAACGCTTTCAAGGCGCTGATCACCGCTTTCGTAAACAAAGACATAAAACCTAATTTGATCCCATGCTTTTTCTGAAATTCATCGTTGCGGCGTTTTCGCAAATCCATCGTGGCGCTCATGTCAATTTCGTTGAACGTGGTCAACATGGCTGTGCTTTGTTTTGCTTCCAACAATCGCTTCGCAATCGTTTGGCGTCTGCGGGACATGCGCTCGCGCTCTTCCCGCCGTGAAGCGGAGTCTACGCTCGCGGTTTGACTCGGCTTGGACGGCTGTTTCGCCGCCTCGCTCGACACCGAAGATTGTTTCTGCGCGAATTGTTGCACGTCCGATTTTGTGACGCGCCCATCGGGACCCGTGCCGCGCACTTGAGTCACATCCACGTTTTGTTCTCGCGCCACACGCGATGCGACGGGCGTCACGGCTTGCGGTTTTTCTTGAGGCGTGGAGTCGCTTGCTATGGGCGAAGCAGGCCGCCCGTCGGGTTTTGAAGCGGGTTGTTTTGCATCCGCATTGATCGAGCCAAGCACGTCGCCCACTTTCACATCCTGCCCTTCGCCCACTTGAATCTTCGCCAACACGCCCGAGGCTTTCGCGCCGACTTCGAGATTGACCTTGTCCGTTTCCAACTCCACGAGCGCCTCGCCCGCTTCGACAAAGTCGCCCTCTTTTTTCAGCCATGAGCGCACGGTCGCTTCGATGACCGATTCTCCCATTTCGGGGACGATGATTTCGATAGACATATCAACCTCTCTCGATGCTCACGCTTTGCGCATGCGCATGCTCTTCAAATTTAAGCGCGCGCTGCGCCAAAGCCTTTTGATTGATTCGATACAGCGTGGAGGAACCTTCGGCAGGGCTTGAGCTTTCGGGACGCCCAACATAATATAACGGGGTTTTTCCGAGCAGTTGCCGCAAGCGCGGGCGGAGGAAATCCCACGCGCCCATGTTCATCGGCTCTTCCTGAACCCAGATGACTTTCTCAAGCGACGCGTATTCGCTCAACAAGTCTTCGATGGCTTGCAGAGGCAGCGGATAGAGTTGTTCCATTTTGACGATGGCGGTGTCTTTGCTGTTCTGCCGCTCTTCATCGCTGACGAGATCGAAGTACACGCGACCACTGCATAAAATTAAATTCTTGATCGCTTTATTGTTTCGTTTTGTCGTCGGTTCTTCGAGCAATGCCTGCCAGCCTCCGCTTGCAAGTTGATTCGGAGTGGAAGCCGCGAGCGGATGCCGCAAGAATCCCTTCGGCGTGAAGATCGTCAATGGCAACGGGTCGGTCTTCAACAACAATGCTTGACGTCGCAATAAGTGAAAATATTGCGCGGCAGTCGTTGGGATGGCGACGCGCATATTCCCCGCCGCCGCAAGATTCAAGATGCGTTCAATGCGCGCGGACGAGTGATCGGGTCCCATGCCTTCGTTGCCATGCGGCAGAAGTAAAACGAGCGAAGGGGTTAGTCCCCATTTGGCGCGACCCGAAAATAAAAACTCATCCACAACGGTTTGGATGTTGTTGGCAAAGTCGCCGTATTGCGCTTCCCACAGCACCAATCGTTCGGGGGCTTGTAAGTTGTAGCCGATCTCAAAACCAACGGGACCCGCCTCGCTGACGGGTGTGTTGTAAATTTCAAACGCAGCTTTCGCCTGCGGAATGGATTGCAACGGCGTGTAACTCTGGTTCGTTTCCGCATCGTAAAACGCGGCGTGACGCTGGCTGAATGTGCCGCGCACCGAATCTTGCCCCGTCATGCGGATCGCAATGCCGTCCTCCAAAATGGAGGCGAAGGCTAATTCTTCGGCGGTCGCCCAATCTACGCTGGAGGCGTCCGCGTCGTCTAACACGTGGCGGCGTTTTTCTGCCGCGCGAAGCAATTTGGGATTCGGATGAAAGCCCGCGGGGAATTGCAACAGCGACTCGTTCAGGCTTCGCAAGCGCTCGATCGAAACGGATGTGTGCGCCTTTTGCGCCGCTTTCGGCGGAGGCATCGTCGGGACGGGTTCCTGCAACGCCTGCTTCGCGTCTAATTTCTGGTTGATCTCCTGCAAATCGTTCAAATACTTTTGCAAGAGTTGTTCGGCGTCCGCAGGTTGGACGCTCCCCTCTTTTTCCAATTTCTCCGCCCACAATTTTCGAACGGGAGGATGCGACTCGATCTTGGCGTACATGGTTGGCTGGGTGAAACGCGGCTCGTCGCCTTCGTTGTGTCCGTGGCGGCGATAGCCGATCAGGTCAATGACAAAATCTTTGTGGAATTTCTGGCGATAGGCGATGGCTGTCTGTGCCGCTTCGAAACATGCTTCGGGTTCGTCGGCGTTGACGTGGATGACGGGAATCTCGAAGCCTTTGGCGAGGTCGCTGGCGTGCAGGCTGGACCGCGATTCGTTTTCCGTCGCTGTGAAGCCGATCTGATTGTTGGCGATGATGTGTAAACTTCCGCCCGTTGTATAGGCTGTGAGTTGCGATAAGTTCAACGTCTCGGCGACGATTCCCTGCCCGATGAATGAGGCGTCGCCGTGGATCAGAATCGGCAGGGACTCGTTCGGCAACATTTGCGGCGCGCCAGCAGTGTCCATCTTGCTGTTCGCGGCGCGCGACATGCCTTGAATGACGGGGTCAACCAATTCAAGATGACTCGGGTTGGCGAGCATGCTCACGACCAAGCCGATATGATCCGCGCCTTCGATGGCTTTGGACGCGCCCGCGTGATATTTCACATCGCCCGTCCAGCCCATCTCGTCCCATGTGCGCGAACGGTCTTTCGGGTCTTTGAACTCTGCCAAAATTTGCTCGTACGGTTTTTGGAGGATGTGCGCCAACACGTTCAAGCGTCCGCGATGGGCCATGCCGATCATCACCGCGCGGATGTCTTCACGATCCGCTTCGCTGATGAGTTCGTCCAGCATCGGGACGAGCATATCGAGTCCTTCGATGGAGAAGCGCGTCTTGGCGGGGTAGATGCGGTTGAGGAAGACCTCGAAGGCTTCCACCTGGCTGAGGCGGTCGAGCAGTCGAGTCGCATCCAGCGTTTGTTTTTGCGGATGGAAACGACGCGTCTCGGCGACTTGTTGAAGCCAGTTGCGTTCTTCGGGGTTGCGGATGTGACCGTACTCATACCCGATCGCGCCGCAATAGATTGAGCGTAATATCTCGATCGCTTGTGAAGCGTCCTCGGCTTGATGATCGCCGCGCAGTTTCACCACATCCGCTGGGAGTTGGGAGAGATCGCCCTGATTCAACTCGTGGAAGTCCAACGTCAGCGTGGGGTAGGCGGCTGAGGAGGTTGCCAAAGGATCAAGTCTGGCGACCAGATAGCCCTGCGAACGAATCGCATGGGCTAAGTTCACCGCGCCGATGAGTTGGCGCAGGTCAATCCCTGAAGCGGGCGCCGATTCTTGCGCGGCGGTCGGCGTCCATTGGCTGAATAAGCGGCGGGTGGATTCGTCTACCGAATCGGGGTTCTTTTGATAGCGTTCGTACAGTTCGAGGATGTACCCATAGTTGGGACCGAAAAACTCGTGTTCGAGATTCATATGTATATTGCACCTGCCGAATATTTTACCCCACGATAAAACAAATTCAGCCGATTATTTCTGTGCGAGCGGCGCGCCGTGCAAAATACCGAGAAAGACCAGTTCACCCAGCGCGCGGATGGAGTGGTTTTCGCCCGCGTCGAATACAAGGAGCGTGTTCGGTCCGCAGGTATGCTCGACACCGTCGCCGCCTGTGAAGATGCCCTGTCCTTGCAGGGTTACCACGAAGAACGGCGAACTCGGCGCATTATGTTCGCGGATGGATTGACCCGCTTTGAGCGTGAACAGGATCGCGCGTCCTTCACGGTCAACATGAAGAGGCTCGGCGCGAGGGTCTTTCTCGCTGAACTGTACTTCTTCGAACAAGTTTGCAATTTTCATGTTCATTCCTTTCTGCTGTCTGAATAAGAATCCGAATCGTTGACCAAACATCCTGAAGGCTGTCCAAACCATAAGCGGCGTCCTTCAGGATGTTTTTTTTGTTGGCTTCTATGAGAGTCCCCGCTTCGGTCTTTCCGCTATTCAGGCGGAGGCGACGCGCCCGATCTGCACCCGCCAGACTTCAGGACCTTGTTCCAGATATTCCCAAGTGAACAGTCCCGGGCGTTCGTTCTGAAACTGATAGTACAGCGGTTTCGGGTCGTGGTCGTTGAGCAGGATGAAGCTCTGCCCAGCCGCCAGACCATCAAACGTCTGGAAGATCGTGGGGTGCTTTTTAGGCGGGGGGATGGGCCTCACGTCGAGGGTGGTTGTTACATTGTCACTCATTTTCTATCTCCTTTTGGGTTGTGTTTTTTAAATCGGCGGTCTGTTGTGCAGAGCCAGCCGTTTTTAACCAGCATCAGTGCGGCAAGGTTCACCTTGCCATATATATGGTTCCAATAAAAATCGCAAAATGAATTTTGCGGTACGGATTTTGTACGGCAAAGTTCACTTTGCCATACTTTGGTTGCAAGAAAAAAACGCAAAATGAATTTTGCGTTACTTTATACGTTTCTCCAAAAACGATTTAATCGCAAGCGCGTTGTTGTGTTCCAAGTCGTGCGCGCTATACAATAAAGTCACATCGCCTTTTTTGGCGGCATCTACAATCGTCTGCCATTCGGCGGAGTTGGCTTTGAGTTCCGCTTGATAACGCTTTTGGAACTCAGCCCATTTGAGCGGATCGTGCGCGAACCAATTCCGCAGGTCGGCGCTGGGCGCGACGTTCTTCAGCCACGCATCCATTTTCAACGCTTCTTTTTTCATGCCGCGGGGCCACAAACGCTCGACCAGAAAACGCTTGCCGTCGCTTTTTTCAGCGGCTTCGTATACACGTTTTATCTTCAACATGGTCACTCCTTACCGGATTGCGGACTTCCAGTCCGCCTAAAGAGCGGACTCAAGTCCGCGCTCCGGGATTTTTCAAATCGATACCAAACCTTTTTCTGCCAAACTTTTTAACAGCAGATGAAAATAGATCAGCCCGCCGAATCCGCTCCAGCGGCTCAACGCTTCGCGTGTGTTGGCATAGGTCATCTTGCCAGAGAGTCCCAGCCACTTTTGCAGGTTGTTGCGCGCGCCCACATCGTCAGCAGGGAAGATATGTGTGCGACCCAGCCCGCGCAGTAAAACGTATTCCGCTGTCCAGCGTCCCACGCCTTTCAACTCACACAGACGCGCAACCGCTTCTTCATCATCTAATTTGGCGATCGCATCCAAGTCGAGGTCGCCGCATACGATGAGGCGCGAGATGTTCGTCAGGTAGCGGGCTTTCTGATAACTGAAACTCATCTGGCGCAAGTCTTCAATCTCGGCATGGACCAAATCCTGCGGGCGCGGAAAAGCGTGGACGATGCCCGCTTCCGTTTTGAGAGCCATGCCATACGCCTCGGTGAGACGGTTGAGCAAGCGAATGCCCATCGTGAGAGTCAACTGCTGACAGGCTATCGCATTGACCAGCGCCTCGAACGGAGTCAACAAGCGCGGCGGCTTCATACCGTGAAATTGATCCGCAAGCGGTTTGAGCCATGCGTCTTGTTTGCTCAGGCGATAAAACTTCTGCAAGTCAATGTTGATTCCGAGCAAACGCTCCAACGCGGCGGTGACAGTCGCTTTGACCGAAGAAGTTAGTTTTGTTCCAGTCACTGTAACGCGCAAACTTTTTGATTCCTCAAGTTGAGTCACCGCAATTTCAAACGGCGCATCTTCTGCGATCAACACCCGCCGATAAGTCGTGCCGTCCCAGCGGTCGAAGAGATTATCGGGGCGGCGGCGCAGAGTCCAAACGGTGAGATCGAGTCGAAACGGCGAAACAGGCTGAAGGTCGAATGAAGCGGTCGGCGCGGACAAGTCAAGCCTCTATTTGGGCGCACCCTTCTTCACGGCTGGATGATCGGGTTGATATGATCCCGCCAGCGTGCGGAAACTGACCGCCAGCCGATTCCATGAATTGATGGCGATGATGCCCAGCGTTAAATCCACGAGTTCTTTTTCGCTGAAATGTTTGCGGGCTTCTTCATAAAGTTCATCTGGCACATGGTCTTCGCTGATGAGCGTTACTGCTTCCGTCCAGGCGAGGGCGGCGCGTTCGCGCTCGGTGTAAAACGGCGCTTCGTGCCACGCGCTCACGCCGTACAGGCGTTGTTCGCTTTCGCCGTTGGTGCGCGCATCTTTGGTGTGCATGTCAATGCAATAGGCGCAACCGTTGAGTTGTGAGGCGCGCAGTTTGACCAGTTCGAGCAGGCTGTGTTCCAACCCCGATTTGCGAACATAGCCTTCGAGTTTGCTCAGACCTTCCACGCCCTCAGGCGCAACTTTGGAATAATTGAGACGCGGTTCCATTTTGTTTCATCCTTTTATCTACCGCACAAAGGAGTTTTACCGCCAAGCGCGCTAAGGTCGCCAAGTAAAAAAAGATTTTCTTCGCGTTCTTTGCAGGCTTCACGATATGAATGCGCGGTAGTTTGTTCTATTATTTCACTTCCTGCGCGAGCGCTTTTTCAAACAGTTCGCGCGTGGCTTCGTAACAGCCTTCGCCGCAACACGGCAATTTTCCAACTGAAACAATTTTTCCGTTTTGAATGCTCGGGTACGACATCTTATGACGGAGTTTCGTCCCGTCGCTCAACATGACGGTGGGCGTGCCGCGCACGCCAAATTTTTCTTTGCCGAGTTTACCTTCCGCCAACACGGCGGCGCGAGGTTCATCGCTGTTGAAGCGGCGGGTGAAATCATCCAGGTCGAGTCCTGCTTCGCGCGCGAGATCGAACATCACTTCGCGCTTGCCGATGTTGCGTCCTTCGGCGAAGAATGCGCGACGGATGCGCAGGTCAAAGTCTCGTCCCACAGATTCGCCTTGTTGAAAGGCGCACCAAGCCGCGTCGAAGGCGGGAAGCGTGGTGGTGGGGAAATCATCGCTGAACGGCTTGAAAGTCGCCGCAGGTTCTTGCAGAGCCGCGAGCCAAATCTCCAATTCAAGTTCGTGGCGGTCAGGCGGACCTCCGCCATAGATTTCCAACGGGAAAGCCTTATCCACCACTCGAACGCGGCCTTCATATTCAGGCGCTATTTTTTGCAGGCGCACGGCCGCAACATAACACCAGGGTCAGTAGTATTCTGCCCACTCCCATATTTCAGGGATATTTTTTTGCTCGGTCATCTTTCATTCCTTTGCAAGCCACATGCGGTAAAAAATTCAGAGCGGAGCATCGGGTCTTCAGCGAAGTGTCCGCGCCAGACGGTGGTGCGCGTGATCGGCGAAACCTCGCGCACGCCGCGCATCTCCATGCAAAGATGGTGCGCTTCGAGATAAACGGCTACGCCATGCGGATGAAGCATCGTTTCGAGCGTATCCGCAATTTGTTGCCCGATGCGTTCCTGCACCGAAAAGCGTTTGGCGAAGAGGCGCACGAGGCGCGTCAATTTGGAAATGCCGACGATGTTCTCATGCGCGATATATCCCACATACGCCTTGCCATAAAACGGAAGCGCGTGATGCTCGCACAGCGCAAAGAATGGAATCGGGCCCTCGATGACTTGGCTCAAGCGGCAATCGGGTTCGCCGCGACATTCCGTATCAAAGACGCGCAATAACTTCGGGTCGCCGTCGTAGCCTTCGGTGGAGTCGAAGAGCGCTTTGATAAAACGGCGCGGCGTATCTTTCGTGGCGGCTGTGTTCAAATCCAACCCAAACGCGGAAAATATTTCGGCGGCATAGCCTTCGAACTTGTGGAACTGTTCATCCGATATTTGGCGCGACTGAAGTTTCATCGCGGTTTGATATTCCACGTCTTCGGGATCATCATGGATGTTCATTGATAAATCCTTTCCTGTTCATTTTTTGAAATAACGATTCACTTCAACGTAAGTCGGGATGCCTTGCGCGAAACTGTACGTCCCCTGTTGCTTCAACTCGTCCGCGATTCTTCCCACCAGCGACATAGTCGCCCGCATCGGGATTGACCCAAAACTGACTCGCGCCACGCCAAGCTCTTTCAACTCTGCGATGGTCGGGCTTCCGTGCCGAGCCAGCACGTTGATCGGCGCGTCAATCTCGCGGACAAGTTCGGCGATGGTCTGCTTGTCGTCCACGCTGATGACGAAGATACAATCCGCGCCCGCTTCACGATAGGCGTTGCCGCGCTGAATGGCTTGCGCCAATGCGGCTTTGTCGCGCTTATCGGATTTTTCGTACACGTCCGTCCGCGCATTGATGACCAGCGGGACTCCGAAACTCTGCGCGGCTTCGCGCATGGCTTTTATTTTTTCAACTTGAAGCGCGATGTCTTCCAACGGATACGGTTTGTTGATCGTCCCATCTTCCAGATTCAAGCCAACGGCTCCCCCTTCAAGCACGAGACGCGCGGTCTCAGCCATCTCTTCGGGCGTTTCGCCGAACCCCGCTTCCATATCCGCAGTGACGGGCACAGCGACAGACTTTGCGATTCGCTGAACCACCTCCAGCATTTCAGCGCGGCTCATCATCTCGCCGTCAGGATAACCATAAGAGGAAGCGACTCCCGCGCTGGTGGTGGCGATCGCGTCAAAACCCGCCCGCTCAAACATCTTGGCGGATGCGGCGTCCCAGGCGTTGGGCAAAATTAAAATCGAGCCATGGTGAAGGTTGCGAAAATTCTCAGCCTTCTTAATCTGCTCGTCTTTGCTGACAGTGTGATTCGTACTCATGATCGGTACCTCCGCTTTAATTTCAAAACTATCATACCACAATATTTATGATATTTAATATAAAAATATGACTTATTTGTCGTATTTTCAAGACTTCATTTCAGTGATGTGTGTTCCGCGCCCGCATCAACTTAGACACTTCGCGCCGACTCACCCATTTTGCCGCAGTTGCTGGTTCACGCCTTTTTCGCAGGTGTACATCTATAGTCAGTACTTCATGAAAAGATTCGTAGTTGCGACTTTAGTCGCTTTTTAGCAAAACGACTATTGCAGATTAACAATTAAACCGAGCAATACGGAAATTACCCCAGACCCCGAAGGGGTCAAATGATTATTGTATTAATGGATGTATCACATTCAACCCCGAAGGGGTGCCAGAGACTTGTGCAAAACTATATCATCCCTTCGGGATTTGAAGACCCGTTTGCCGTTTTTAGAATCCTAGCATCCCTTCGGGATTGGCTCTTTGGCAAAAATCCATATCTGGTTTATTGCTAGATTTATTGGTCAATTGGCAAAAGTCGTTACTACTTTTCGTGATTTACTGATAGCCCTCGCAAAGCCATTGGCAAATTGACTCAACTCACATTTAGAAAATCTAGAGCTTGAGAAGGTCATGATATGCGTCAAGAATTCGTTTCACTTACGTAGTTTATCAAGTACAATAACGCTCATCAATCAATTGGAGAGAGTCAAATGGTTACTGTTCGTTCTGATGTTTTCAAGATCGGCGATACGTTCGCCACGTTGTTGGGCGATGAAGTCGAAGTGGGCGATGCGGCTCCCGCCTTCACGTCAGTTGTCCCGGGGTGGGGACGCGTGAATCCGCTGGAGGAATCGAAGGGGAAGGTGATCATCCTGTCCGCGGTGCCGTCGCTCGATACCGACGTCTGCGACCGCGAGACGCGCCGATTCAATGAAGAAGCTGCGAAACTCGGCGAGGATATTGTCATCTACACCATCAGTTGCGATTTTCCGATGGCGCAAAAACGCTGGTGCGGCGCGGCGGACGTGGAAAAAGTGAAAGTCGTTTCGGATGTGGTGGATGCGGAATTTGGAGTCAAGTATGGCGTGCTGATCAAAGAACGCCGTTACTTGCGTCGTTCGGTGTTCATCGTTGGGCGCGATGGAAAACTCACTTACGTAAAGTATCTGCCCACTCTCGGGGAAGAGCCGAATTACGATGAAGTGATTCAAGCCGCAAAGCAGGCATTAGGATAGTTAATTCAGCCCTCGCTTTTGCGGGGGCTGTTTTCAAATGGAGGCATAACATGAATCTCAATGAACAGTTCGAGCAATTCCGCCAATCGCCGACGGTGGCAATGGGCGACCGCATCTCGGCGCTCAAAGCCAGCGGGAAAAAGATCATCGGTTTGCAACAAGGCGATCCCGATTTTTCCACGCCGCAAGCGGTGATTGACGTTGCGTGCAAAGCCCTGCAAGAGGGACTGACTCATTACGGACCCTCGCGCGGCAGACCGGACTTGCTCAATGCCATCGCCAGCAAGTTGATGCGCGATGAGGGCATTTCGTACGATCCCGCATCCGAGATCATCGTCACGCACGGCGGCATCCACGCGTATTTTTCGGCGATGCAATCCATTTTGAATCCCGGCGATGAGGTCTTGATCCCCGACCCCACATGGGCGACTCACGTCAACCTTGCGATGATGCTGAGAGCGGAAGTGACCCGCGTCCCTGCCCCCGCGGAGGCTGGATTCATCCCCTCGTTCGACTCGTGGGCGCGGGCTGTTTCGCCAAAGACCCGCGCCATCATCGTCAACTACCCCTCCAACCCGACGGGCATCGTCCCCTCGCGCGAGTATCTGCAACAATTGCAGGAGTTTGCGAAAGCGCACGACCTCTGGGTAATTACGGATGAAGTCTACGATAGTTTGTATTTCGAGGAAAAGCCGACCTCGCTTGCCTCCTTTGAAGGCGCAAAAGAACGGACGTTGATCATACAAAGCCTCTCGAAGACGTACGCGATGACCGGTTGGCGCGTGGGATTCCTTGCCGCGCCCAAGCGCGTGATCTCGAACGCGGTGAAGGCGGGACAGAACAGCATCACGTGCGTTGCGCCGTTCATCCAAAAAGCGTCGGCGTTCGCGTTGACGGATCCCGGCGTCCAGCAAGAGACGGCGAAGATGCGCGAGGCATACACGCGCCGCCGCGCCCTCGTGATGAAATTATCCGCCGAATTAGAAAGCGACAAAGTCCGCGTGACGCCGCCGCAGGGAGCGTTCTATTGCTTCCTCGATCTGCGCGCGTTGAAGATGAACGATGTTGAAATGTGCGAACGGATCCTTGAAGAGAAAAGCGTGGGACTTGTCCCCGGCTCCGCGTTCGGCGACTTGGGCGAGGGATTCATCCGCATGTCCATCGCCGCATCGGATGAGGAGGTGGAGATGGGATTCAGGAGAATCGTGGAGTGGGCGGAGGAGCAGGGAGTTCAGTGATCAGTTATCAGTGAGGAGTGAGGGGTGCGGGATACGAGATACGAGTTACGAGTTACGTACTTCGTACTGCGTAATTCGTATTGCGTATTTTGGTAGTGACGACTTTAGTCGTCGCATTGGAATAACAACGGAGTCATTTTGAAAATTGCATTTCAGGGAGAACCGGGCGCGTATAGCGAGCAGGCGGTGTTCGATCATTTCGGTGAGGTCGAATCGCTGCCCTGCGAGTCGTTCGACGCGGTGTTCGAGGCGGTCAACACGGGGCGGAGCGACGCGGCGCTGATCCCCATCGAAAATTCGCTGGCGGGGAGCATCCACCAGAATTACGATCTGTTACTGCGCAACGACCTGCGCATCGTGGGCGAGCAATTACTGCGCGTGCGCCATTGTCTGATCGCGTTGCCCGGCGTTCAAATGGCGGACATCAAAAAAGCCATCAGCCATCCGCAGGCGTTGGGTCAATGCGCGGGGTATTTGCGGAAGCGCGGCATCCAAGCGGAGGCGGTGTACGACACGGCGGGAAGCGTGAAAATGCTTAAGGAGTCCGGCGCGCGCGATACGGCGGGAGTCGCTTCGCGCCGCGCGGCGGAAATCTACGGGATGCAGATTTTGGAAGAGGGGATCGAAGATAACACGGAGAACTACACGAGGTTCCTCGCCATCCAAAAAGAAGCGGTCGTCCCCGCCGCCCTGAGCGAGTCGAAGGGGGCGGGCGAGGCGAAGACTTCCATTGTGTTCACATTGAAGAATGAACCCGGCTCGTTGTTCAAGGCGATGTCTGTGTTTGCCTTGCGAGACATTGATCTGACCAAGATCGAGTCACGCCCGTTGCAAGGCAAGCCCTGGGAATATTTATTTTATGTTGACTTCATCGGTTCGGCGGAGGAAGAAAGATCAAAGCGCGCGCTCAACCATCTGAGCGAATACGCGTTGACGTTGCGCGTGCTGGGATCATATCCGAGGTTTAGGGGGTGACGAAAACTACCCGAAAAAGAAAAAGCCCCGGTGACTTTCGTCTGGCTCGGGGCTTTCTTTAGTTCATAATCTATCAAACTCCTCAGGCTCAACAGTGGGCGCTTTGTTGAGGATTTCCAAGAATCTTTCTCGATTGCCGCGCTTGGCGCGTTTTTCCAAATACTCGATTGTAGAGATAGCCGCAACCTTTTCGGCAACGGCAAGCATGACAAACTGATTGACAGAAATACCTTCTTCCTGCGCTAATTCACGAAGTTGTTCGTGCAACGACTTGGGTAAACGTAGACTTAATGCGCTCATTCTTTCACCTCATGGATAACTTGAAGGAACACTTTCGGCGTGACGGCTTGAATTCCAAACTCGCCAATGTTTTTAAAGTCACCGACACTATGAGTCACGATATATTGACAACCTGCGGTTACAGCCAATTCAGCGCCCTAAGTTTTTGGACTTTGCCTTTCTTGATTTCACATTCCCAAATTCTTACAACCTTCCAGCCCCTTTGAGTTAATTCCTTTGTTATCGCTTTATCTCTTGTTCTGTTTCGCTGGATTTTGTTTTGCCAATATTCGGCATTGTCGGAAGGTTTAACGCTTCGACAATTGTGACCGTGCCAAAAACAGCCATCGGCAAAAACAACAACCCGTTTTTCGGGAAAAATAAAATCTGGATGCCCTGCAAGATTGGAATTTCTTCGCCAGCCGATTACATGCTGCGATTTGAAAATTTCAATCAACTTGATTTCCGTTGATTTGTTGCCTTTTGATTTGACAGCCCTCATTATTTCTGAACGCTGTTTCTTGGAAAAAGTGTCTGACATCTTACTTGCGGTTAGTAACGGTTACCCACTTGCTATTAAAATTTAACGCTTTCAAAACATCATCTTTATCAAGTTTGCGAGGCGGCTTAACTTTTATAAGTAAACATTCTTTTGGCACAGATTCGATTATCGTGAACTGCGAACCGTGCGGTTGCCAAGTAAATCGATGAAATTCTGCGCCTTTTTCGTAGGCTTCTAAATTACCTCGCTGGTTTCTTTGCCAAATATAATTTTCTGGCGGATATAGAATTGTTTCGGTTTCAAAAACAGCAAGCTCGGTCAAATCGTTTGACTTGATAAGCACCACCGTTCTTAAATGTGAGAGCTTTGCTCTGACAGATTCGACACGGGCGTTCCAAATTTTCAAAACATCATTTCCCAAAACATGAGCGTCCGCATCTAAATTTTGTTGGTCAAATGAATAAGCGGGAGAATTTCGCCCAGATATTAGTCTGATAGTTTCCGCTTGATGTGGATGAGAACTTTTTACAGTTTTTGCGCCCCAAGCGCATCCATTCAAAATCACATCATCTAAGCCGACGTTTGAAGGTTTCCATTCTGCGCCAATGCACGACGCAAAAACCTGCTCCCATTCTGAGCCTTCCAAGGATGGTGTAGATTTCGTAGCAAGCAAATATACAATTTCTTTGCCAAGCTTCTGACCGAAATCGGCGGGAAATTGGTTGAGTGGATAAGGTGGTTTAACTTTATCAACCGTTCGCAAGCGAGGGGCTTTGTTGGTATCGGTCATTATGCTCTCGTAAAATGTGGGCAAGCGCAAGTTGATATGTAGAGTCTTTTGGATACAAGTTAACTTTGTTCATGTCGTCAAGCAAAATAGGCAAGAACGACTCGAATACTGCTCTAACGATATTCACTGGAACTGCATTCCCCGCTTGCTTGCGGGTTTGCGATTCCGTTACTGCCATTTTGAATGTGTCAGGAAAACCTTGCAAGCGAAGCATTTCTCTTGGAGTTAATCGGCGCTCTCCGTCAACAAGCAAATAATTATAAGACGCTCCCGCGCGCAAAGCGCAGGAAAACGGATAAGACGAAATATGGCCAGCTTTATTTTCATGCCAAATGGAGGGGCTTGCGGCTGGCGTATGATCTGCCCAGCGTTTTTCGCGAATGTAATCAGACGCGAAATATTTTTCGTCCACATCTTTTTCCAGAATATCACTTAACGAAGCGAAATTTTTTTGCTTCGGGGGGAATTGAAATACCATTGGTTGATAAAAACCGACGATAATTACCCGTTCTCGTTTCTGAGGCAAGCCATAATCTAAAGCGTTTAGCGACTTGTAATATACGGTATAGCCCAATTCATCGCGCAAAACATGAAGAATCTTTCTTAGCGTTTTCCCTTTATTGTGCCCAATTAGGCGTTTGACGTTTTCAAGAATAAAAGCCTTCGGCTTTTTTGCCGCTAAGACTCTAGCAATATCGAAAAATAACGTGCCGCGAGTATCATCAAAGCCTTTTCCATTTCCAATAATACTGAATGGCTGACATGGAAAACCTGCAAACAAAATATCATGGTCTGGGATATTGTTTTCGTTTACTTGGGTAATATCGCCAGAAGGGTATTCGCCAAAGTTAGCTTTATATGCTTCTCTTGCGTAGGGGTCAATATCACTTGAAAAAACGCATTTCGAAGATAAGCCGTATTTTGAAAAAACCTGCTCTGCGGCAAATCTAAATCCTCCAATACCACAGAATAAGTCTATAAATCTTATGGCTTCGTTTTTCTTTGTTCTCATATCTTCCTACTTTAGGAATAATCAATCAATGAAGTCAGTATATCTCGAACATTTGGGCTAGTCAAGAAAGCCACTATTGTTTAGAGATAAACACCCAATGCCCTGTTTCCTTGTCATTGTACACCCAAAAAAAATCACAACAAATCCTCACTCGCCAGCAACTCTGCATTATAGATCGAACCTCCCGCCGCGCCGCGGATGGTGTTATGCGACAGCGCCACAAATTTCAGGTCAAGGATCAAAGCGTGCGCTCGACCATCTGAGCGAATACGCATTGACGCTGCGCGCGCTGGGGTCGTATCCGAGGTTTAGGGGGTGATGATAAGGCAGGTTCGTAACTCACCCTACGCAGTAAAGACCGTAGTGCGAGATTTATCTCGCCTTTCAGGTTGCTCTTGGGCAAAAGCGACATGAATGTCGCGTTACTGAAACCAGATTGGCTTCAACTGCATAACATCGGTCAGTAATTCAATTTCCCTTCCAAAACAATTGATAGTGCAAGGTATTTTCTGTAAATTGGTCAAGGTCATCTTGGTGTTTTTACGGTGTATTAGGTTATACCCTTCGACAGGCTCAGGGCAGGCTCTTCA
>JAJTXU010000003.1 GCA_021462845.1 Anaerolineales bacterium | reverse complement strand
CTGGCATCGGCCACGGTGATTGTATTTTTAAACACATGACAGCCTCCGCTTCTTATCTTACTCCTCCTTGCTAGTTTGCCAACAGTATCTCTCAAAGTCGCTTGATAGATTGAACGCTTTAGAACGCGAAGAGCGCAAATGGGCGAATTCCACGAATTCACGCTAACCTTTCTGGAAAATTCGCGTAGATTGGCGTAGATTAGCGGATCAAAAATCCAAATGCGATACTCTCCGGAATCTCTGCGCGTGTGGGATGGTAGAATCATTGTCATGACAGATCTAATTGTAGTGGGCGGCGGGCTGGCGGGGAGCGAAGCCGCCTGGCGCGCCGCGCAACGCGGCTTGAAAGTAAGGCTCTATGAAATGCGCCCAACTTTGCAAACAGGCGCTCATCAAACACAGGATTTGGCGGAATTGGTTTGTTCGAACTCGCTGGGTTCCAACCTGCCCGACCGCGCTTCAGGATTACTCAAAAACGAGACGCGCCTGCTGGGATCGATGTTGCTGGAATGCGCCGAGCAGGCGTCACTGCCAGCGGGAGGCGCGCTGGCAGTAGATCGCGAACTGTTCGCGCGGCTGGTCACCGAACGGATGCAAACTCATCCCAACATCCAGATCGTTCGCGAGGAGATGCGGGAGATTCCGCCCGCGCTCGCAATCCTCGCCAGCGGACCGTTGACATCGCCATCGTTGTCCGCCTCCATCGCAAAACTGAGCGGCGAGGAGCATCTTTTCTTCTTCGATGCGATCGCGCCGGTGATCCATGCCGACTCGATCAACATGGAGGTCGCCTTTCGCGCCTCGCGCTATGGCGCCGGCGATCAGGACGAGGGTGATTACATCAACTGCCCATTCACCAAAGACGAATATTACGCATTTGTAGACGCCCTCCTTCACGCCGAACGGATCGAACTCCGCGCATTTGAAGACGCCATCAAAAGCGGCGTGAAAGCGGGTCACTTCTTCGAGGGCTGTCTTCCCGTAGAGATCATTGCCGAGCGCGGGCTGGATTCACTGGCTTTCGGACCGATGCGACCGGTGGGGTTGCGCGACCCTCGCACAGGAAAACGCCCGTATGCGGTGGTGCAATTGCGGCAGGACAATCTGGCGGGAAGTTTGTACAACCTTGTGGGCTTTCAAACCAATCTAAAATTCCCGGAGCAGAAGCGCGTTCTTCGCATGATCCCCGGGCTGGAACAAGCCGAATTTATGCGTTACGGACAAATGCACCGCAACACATTCATCGCTTCGCCAAAATTGTTGCGCCCTACACTGCAACACATCCACCGAAACGACCTTTTCTTTGCCGGGCAGATCACAGGCGTGGAGGGCTACATGGGCAACATCGCCACCGGCTGGCTGGCGGGTGAAAACGCGGCGCGTCACTATCATGGCGAAAGCCTGCTTGAACTTCCGCCAACGACCATGCTTGGCGCACTCTGTCATTACATCACTCACGCCGATCTTAAAGACTTCCAACCGATGAAGGCAAACTTTGGGATTCTCGCCCCAATGGATTTCCCTCCCAAAACCGGTAAACGCGAGCGTGGGGGATTGTATGCCGAACGCGCCCTGGCTGAGTTGCAATTACTGGTACATGGAGAAATGCAAGCGTGACTCAACGCTCGGTGCGCGTTTACTTGACTGCGATAGCGTTGCTTCTCGTCATCACGCTTTTATGGTACGCCTACTCGTATCTTACCCAGCCTGAACCTGCTCCAACCGACTTCGACGGTCTTCGCGCGTACAAGGATGTAAAAACGCAGGTTGCGTTCGGTCCGCGCGCGCCCGGGTCGGAGGGACATGCCAAAATCCGCGAATGGATGCGCGCGGAGTTGGAATCCGCCGGATGGGATGTAGACGTCCAGGTTTCGGAGCGTTTAGGGAACCCAATCTACAATCTGGTGGCTATTCGCGGCAACACAAACCCGCAGATCATTTTAGGAGCGCACTACGATACGCGTATCTACGCCGATAATGACCCGGATGTTGTCAATCACACACAGCCGACACCCGGCGCAAACGACGGAGCCTCAGGCGTGGCGGTGTTGCTGGAACTTGCGCGTTCGCTACCCGACAACGTGACGAATGTCGCGCTATTGTTCTTTGACGCGGAAGATAATGGGCGCATCGCAGGCTGGGATTGGATTCTCGGCTCGCGTGAATTTGCCGAGAACCTCGCATATCAGCCTGAGGCAGTAGTGATCGTGGATATGATCGGCGATGCCGACTTGAATATCTTCAAGGAACGGAATTCAGACTCTGCGCTGACGGACGAGATATGGACGATCGCAGGCGGCTTGGGGTATGGCAACCAGTTCATACCCCAATACAAGCATTCGATGCTGGATGATCACACGCCATTCCTTGAGGCTGGCATCCCGGCGGTGGATATCATTGATTTCGATTACCCATACTGGCACACGGTGGAAGATACCCCAGACAAGGTGTCGGCAGAAAGCCTTGCGGCGGTTGGTCAAACCTTGTGGGTTTGGGTGGTGGGTCAAAACCCGCAAAACTGATACAATGCCAGCGACAAAGTGATTTGAGGATATGCCGAAGAAAAAATCGCCCGGTATGCCTGTTCAGAAAATACTGAGAAAAATCCGCCCCGAGTGGATCGAGCACGTAGGGCGTGATCTTGCGCGCGGCATGGAAGTGCGCGCCGGGTTCGAACAACAACTGGATCGCTTTTTTGACTTGCTCGAGCAATCTGTGACCACCGGCGACCCAGCCTGGATGGACTCGATCCTGCTCGATTGGGCAAAATCCTCCACTGAGACGAATCTCGAAGAAGGGTTGTATCACGTATCGTTCATCATCAACCGAATGATCGCGCTGACCATTCAAGTGGCGAACGAGACCCTCACCAAGCAACAATCGATCGACATGCTTGCCGCGATCATCCCCGTCTACACGTATGGTCTGGGCGTGGTGGCGCGTTACGAAATGGAAACGCGCGTGGCGCATATTTCCGATGAAATGCAGCGGGTGCAGAAGCAACTCGAACGCATTGACCGCAGCAAATCCGCGTTTATCTCGGTGGCGGCGCACGAATTGAAAACCCCGCTGACGCTGATCGAAGGGTACGCCTCGATGATGGACGACCTGGCGCGCGACGCCAGAGATAACAGCATGGGCAAATTGCTGACCGGCGTAAATATCGGTATTGGGCGCCTGCGCACTATCATCGACGACATGATCGATGTTTCGATGATCGACAACAACCTCTTGCGGCTCAACTTTCAGCCAGCCCAGCTCGGGCAGATCGTGGATGTGTTGAGGAAGGAGATCGAGCCAGTCATGCAATCGCGCAGTCTCCGGGTCGAATCTGCCGAATTCGAAGGAAGCCGCCAGTGGATTTACGTCGATACCCAGCGCATCACACAGGCGATCCGCAATGTGATTAATAACGCTGTCAAATACACGCCGGATAACGGTACAATCACCATAAGCGGACGCATGTTGCCCGGGTTCATTGAGATCGTTGTCGTGGATACGGGCATCGGAATTTCACAGGAGAACCAATCCATCATCTTCGAAAAGTTTGGGCAGGTCGGAAGCGTCGGCTTGCATTCCAGCGGCAAGACCAAGTTCAAAGGCGGAGGACCCGGCTTGGGGCTTTCCATCGCGCGTGGTATTCTTGAAGCGCACGGCGGCGCGATCTGGGTCGAATCGCCCGGATATGATGAAAAGGCGTTTCCGGGTTCCACCTTCCACATTCTGATCCCCGCCCGCACAGAATCCGCCGACCCGGAGATGACCCGCTTGTTTGATACCCTTGAAAAAAAGTTTAAACCGAATGTCGAAACGAATACCCCAACCCACAACACCGCCTCGTGAAAAAGCCTTTCTCGTCGGGGTGGAAATATTCCAGCAAAAACACCACTTGCCTCTTGAAGATTCGTTGAGCGAATTGGAGTTGCTGGCAGATACTGCCGGTCTCGATGTGGCTGGTTCGTTGACGCAAAAACTCGATAAACCGCACGTCAAAACGTATATCGGACCAGGCAAGGTAGACGAATTAAAAATGCTCGTCGAAGAAACCCGCTCGCAGGTCATCCTCTTCGACGATGAGCTTTCCCCGCGCCACCAACGCGAATTACAGGAGGCGATCGGAAGAAACGTCCGCGTATTGGATCGCACGGCTTTGATCCTCGATATTTTCGCCTTGCACGCCCACACGAAAGAAGGGATGTTGCAGGTGAAATTGGCGCAATACGAATACTACCTGCCGCGCCTCACGGGGCAGTGGACACACCTCGAACGACAGGCAGGCGGAGGCGGCGGACGCGCCGGTTCAACCGGAGGGGTCGGCTTGCGCGGACCCGGTGAAACGCAACTCGAAGTGGATAAACGCGCCATTCGCCGCGAGATTGCGCACCTCAAAAGAGAACTCGAAAAGGTCAGCGCGCATCGCCAACGCTATCGCGCGCAACGAAAGCGCTCGCGCATCCCAACGGTAGCCCTCGTGGGTTACACCAATGCCGGCAAATCCACGTTGTTGAACAAGATTGCCAAAGCAGATGTGTACGTGGCAGACCAATTATTCGCCACGCTCGACCCCACCACGCGCCGCGTGGAATTGCCCGGCGGCTATCAATCATTGATGACCGACACCGTCGGTTTCATTCAAAAACTTCCCACGGCGCTGGTCGAGGCGTTCCACGCAACATTGGAAGAAATTTTGGAAGCCGATTTGTTGTTGCACGTGGTGGATATTTCGCACCAGAATGCGCTCAATCAGTTTAATTCCGTTCAACAAACCCTCGACGAGCTTGGAGCGCGTCATATCCCCGTTGTCACCGCCTTGAACAAAGTGGACAAACTTCGTAATCCCGATTCGGCGCGCGAGGTGACGAGTCGCTTCCCCAAAGCCGTGGCAATTTCAGGTCTGAGCGGAAGCGGCGTGAAAGACCTTCTGAGCCTGATCCAGGAAGAATTGTACGAAACATACGCGCCGATCCGCGTCCGTTTGCCTTATCAACAAGGCGCGCTCATCTCGCTGTTCCACGAGGCAGGTCAGGTGGAATTGGTGGAACATGGTCGCGGCGGCGTGTTGATGCAAGGACGAATTCCCGGGCGGCTAGTGGCGCAATTTAACGGCTGGGAAGCGGGGGGAAAACGCCGTGAAGACGAAATGGAAGAAGAGGACGCATGAACTGGTTTTCGAAACTGATCGATCACGCATCGAATTATTTTGCCCACCGCAAAGGTCTATTGCCGATGATCGGCATCCTGCTTGTGATCGTCAACTTCATCCTCCCGTTTATCTTTGGGTTGAACCTGATCACCGGCAGTAACTTGTTTTTGCATCTGGGCGTGATTGTTGCAATTTTTGGTTTTATGCTTGCGTGGGCGTTGTAAAGCCCTATGTTTGTTGGATGCGGATTTCCTCGACCCATTCGACGTTATTCACAACCGCGCTCTCGCCCAGCAAAGCCGGCAACAAAGACTGTAACGCTTTGACATTGTCAGAGGTGAACAACCTGATCTTTCCGCCTGCGGAGGCTGGATTCACAAGCCCGCCCGCCTCAAGCAGACGTTTCGTCTGTTTCGCCACAGCGGGAGCCGGGTCGATCACCCGGACGTTTTCCCCCACAATTTGCTCGATCACAGGAATGACAAAGGGATAGTGCGTGCAACCCAGCACCACTGTGTCGATGTTTTTTTCGAGCATCGGTTGCAGGGCGTTTTCCAGGATTTGCCGCGTTTCTCTTCCGTCGAGATTTCCCTGCTCGATCTGTTGCACCAGTCCTGCGCATGTGTCTTGGAATAATTCCACGCCATTGGCAAACCTCTCCACAACCGACGCGTACAACGCGCCCTGAAATGTTGCCGGTGTGGCAAGCACCCCAACCCTGCCGGTCTGCGTGCGCTCTGCGGCGGGTTTTACCGCAGGTTCCATACCCACGAATTGCATCTCAGGGAATTTTATGCGCAAGTCCTTCAACGCCGCCGCGGACGCGGTATTGCAAGCCACAACAACGATTTTTGCTTGTTGCTGTAGTAGAAAATTTGTAATGACTTCCGAAAATCGACCGATCTGTTCCATCGGGCGCGGACCGTAGGGAATATGAATCTGGTCGCCAAAATAAACAACCGACTCGTCGGGCATAAGTCCGCGAATGGCTCGCAGGACTGAAAGCCCGCCAATGCCGGAATCAAATATCCCGATTGGTGAGTTAGGAATGAAGTTCATTTGTCAAAGTATAGGACTTACGCAAAACCTTGCGTAGGGCGCGTTCTCTAACGCGCCCGTTGACATTAGAGAACGCCAAGTATGCGTAAGCCCTGAGTATAAACGGATATGAGGTCGTTTAAAAATTTTCTGAAAAGGCATGCGCTCTAACGCGCCCGTTAATGCTTGTAATAATCGGACGGAAAATCGGGAGGCTGTAACCACCCCAAAAGCCCGTGCGGGTGAGGCGGGCGCGGACTCGGTTTTTCGAACCACACCAGCAAGAGGCTGATGCCCAGCCCGCCCACACCGACCCATTGCGTGTTGGCGAGGCTTTCACCCAACAACAAATGGCTGAACGAAACTGCTACGATCAATTCGGCTAATCCGAGCAACGCCGTTTGCATTCCGCCGATGTGTTTCACTCCCAGAAAAAGGAACAGACGGGACGCAAAGGTCACCCCGGTCAATAGCAGTACGGGAATCCAAGGCGCGGCATTTTGCGGCAGGGTGTGGTCGAAAATGACGTATGCGGGAACCACCACAGCGCTCATTGCGATGAGCGTGTACACTGTCACCGTTGGCGGGGGAACATCGTAGAGCACCCGCTGGTTGATGGGGAGATGAAGGGCATACATTGCCGCCGCAATCAACATAAATATAACGCCGACAATGTCGATACGCCCGGCGATTCCCTGCGTGAGAAGATAGGTAGATATGCCGGCAACCCCAATGCGCATGAACGTTAATTTGGATGGAGCTTGACGATCCAGTTGAAGCCAGAATGCCACAAAGAATGGATAGAGCGAATACAGCATCTGAGCAACGCTGGCTGGCAATCTGCTCAGCCCGATATAATAAAAGATCGAACCAATTCCATTGATTACCCCGGCAAGTGTTGTGATATAAAACGCGGCAGGATAAATATAAAGTAATTTTCGTCTAACAATGGCGAGGATGAGGATCAGTAACAATGCCGCCAGGCTGGTGCGCAATGCAACCACGCCGAGCGGTGAAAATTTATCTGCCCCCATGGCGGCTTTGCCGAATACCGGCGCCAGTCCCAAAAAAAACGCGGAAAATAACGCCGAGTTAATGCCTGTGATTCGTCCTTTGTGCATGAGGTTCTCGCCTGTGCTGAATGCATTCCATCCTGCACTGCAGAGAGGAAAGACGCCCTAACCGATCAATGCCCGGACTTCCTGCAGGAATTCATCGTTCAAAAAATCACCCTTTTGCATGAGAGATTGAATTTGTCCTTGCAGTCTGCTTTTTTCGTTAACGGTCAACTCCTTGGCTGTGGCGACAATAACGGGGATATTCGCGGTTTTGGGATTGCCGCGTAACACGTCCAATACCGCGAATCCATCCATTTCTGGCATCATCAGGTCGAGAATAACGATGTCCGGGTGTTCTTTGTTGATCAGGTTGATGGCATCGCGCCCGTCTACCGCCTCGAAGATCTCAAAGTCGCCTTGCGATTGTAAGATACGGCGTATCAAGCGACGCGCCTCGCCGCTGTCGTCCACCACTGCCACGCGCGGGAAGCGGCTGGGCGTCACATTGTTCAAAGCGGCGAGCAAACCTTCCTGCGGAGTATCTGCCTGCGCGAATTGCTCGGATAGGTTAACATCGCGCGTCCAATTATCGCCAAACAGGAATTGTTCTGCCGGGAGCGTATGACCGGTGCAATTTACAACGACAGAATCAGATGGCTTGATCACGCCAGACCGCACAAGTTTGAACAAACCGGCAAATGCCACTCCTGCGGCTGGTTCGGCGGAAATTCCTTCTAGTTTCGCAAGCACATGCATGGCGCGGAACGCATCTTCATCGGAGACGCTTTCGAAGACACCGTTAGTTTCAATCACGCGCTGGCGCAGCATGGTGTACGTTCTGCCCGGATCCCCGGTGGCGAGCGTTTCAATGCGTGTGCTGGGCGAGAGTACCGGCTCAGCCTTTGCCAGCCCCTTCCGCCAGCCGTCTACCATGGGCGAACAACCATCCGCTTGGATGGGAACGATGGCTGGAATACGGTCGATCAACCCAAGTTTTTTGAGTTCGAGAAAACCTTTATAGACACCCAGCGGACCCATGCCTCCGCTCACTGCCTGGATATACCAATCAGGCGTTTTCCATTTTGAATCTTTTGCCCCACCGTTGAGTTGAGTGAATTGTTCGGCAATCTCAAACGCGATCGTTTTCATGGCTTCAACCGCTGTAATGGTGCGTGCGCCCATATCTTGATACAGTCCGCGTTGCAGGGCAAACTCAGCCGCAATTTTTTTAGCCTGATCATACGAGCCGGTGATTTTTACCACCTGGCTGCCATACAGGGCGATCTCCCGCATCTTGACCCCGGGCACGAGGCTGGTGACAAACGCCCATAGTTTAATCCCCGCCCGCGCGGCATACGCGGAGTATGCGATAGCCACATTGCCCGTGGACGCGGCGACCATTTCAGTGATGCCGGCTTCCTTCAGTGTGGCAATAGTTACCGCCGCCTGACGATCCTTAAAGGACGATGTTGGTCCTTGCCGTTCATCTTTGATGTACAAATTAGGCAGACCCAGCATGTTACCCAGGTTTGCGGCTTGGATCAGAGGCGTTCCGCCTTCACCGAGACGCAAGGTTGGGTTGGGGTTATGGATGGGCAGAAGTTCGCGGTATCGCCACAAGTCGAACGCGCGATTCGCCAATTCAGATGGGAATGTTTTGTTGACCTCGTTCAGGTCGTATTCTGCTTCACGCCACTGACTGTTGCATTTTGGGCACTGCATAGAGTTAGGTGTAAACGGCGCGGCGTGACCGCAATCCAGGCACCGGATGACAAAAGACATTGAAATCTATAATCCTGTTGATGGTTGATATAGGTTTACTCAGGGATATTCTTCCGCGTTAGATGCGTTTTGTGGAGCGCTTAAACGACACTGAGCATTTTCCCTTATGAGGCAGGCTATTTTACTCGGAAATCTCGCTTATGAAACGGCGCGACTCAACGCCTGCTCGATTGTCGTGATCAACTCGCCTTCTTTGAATGAAGCCTTGGTGAGCAGACGCTTTCCGAAATCCTTTAATTGGTTGAGTTGCTCGTTGGTTAAGCCGCCCCCGCTCACCACAAGCACGGGAATATTGCGGAACGAAGGATTCTCCGCCAGTTTTTCGAGAATAGTGAACCCGTCGATATCTGGCATGAAGATGTCGAGGATGATCGCTTCCGGCGCTGTCGTTACGATTGCCTCCCAGCCTTTTCGCCCGCCTTCCGCCAGAGTGACCTTGTAGTGACCCTGCTCGGTAAGTATCTTTTCCATCAGGCGCAAGTCGTTCGGGTCGTCGTCGATAACGAGAATTTCCTTGATCGTGCCATCCTTGTCCAATCGGGTGAGCGCGTGGACCAGATCTTCCTCAAGGATCGGCTTGATTAGGTAGTCCGTTGCGCCGAGGCTGAATCCCTTATTGGCTTGCTCGAGGATCGAGCAGACGATAATGGGATAATCGCGGGTGGCAGGATCAGATTTTAAGTCGGTAAGAATCGCCCAGCCGTCCATTTCGGGCATCATGATATCGAGCGTCACGGCAAATGGCTTGATATCGAGTATGCGTTGTTTGGCGAGAGCGGGGTCGGTCAACGCGACGACGTGATATCCCTGTGGAGTCAGATAGCGCTCATACAGACCGATCACTTGCGGGTCATCATCGACGGCGAGGATGATTTTCCGGTCGAACGGTATCGTGTTCAGCGGCTGGTGGAATAACGGAACGGTGAACCAAAATGCCGAGCCCGCGTTCGCATCGCTTTGAACGCCGATGCGCCCGCCATGCAATTGCACGAGGTTGGCGCAAATGGACAACCCCAGCCCGGAGCCGCCTGTTTTCCGTGTTGCCGATCCGTCCACTTGTGAAAACGCCTTGAACAATTTCTCCTGATCTTCGATGGAAATGCCGGGGCCCGTGTCGATCACTTTGATGAGCGCTTCCATGTTCCCCGCCGGGCTTCGTTGCGTGACGGCCTCCACGGTGATCGAACCTTCGTCGGTGAATTTGGCGGCATTCGATAGCAGGTTGATGAGCACCTGGCGGATGCGCATCGCGTCGCCTCGTACGGTTGGCATGCCGGACGCGACTTTCTGCACAAGTTGAATCGGTTTTTCTTTGACGAGACCTTTCGCCGTGGAAAGCACGCTCGTCACCATGTCTGCCAGGTTCACTTCTTCAAAGTTCAATTCCATCTTGCCTGCTTCGATGCGGGCAAGATCGAGCACATCGTTGATCAACCCAAGCAGGTGTTGCCCCGAGTTGTAGATGGCAGAGAGGTCTTGCTGTTGCATATCTGTGATCGGACCATCGATCCCTTTTAGGATCACGCGCGAGAAACCGATGATGGAGTTCAGCGGCGTGCGTAATTCGTGGCTCATATTGGCGAGGAATTGACTCTTCAATTTGTCCACTTCGCGCAGGTCTTTGATGAGTTGCTGTGATAGCTCGTAAGAGCGGGCATTATCGATCGCCACCGCAACCTGATCGCCCAACGATTGCAGAACGGAGATGTCGTCCTCAGTGAAGGCGTGAGTCTGCTTCGATTGGATGTCGATGACGCCCACCGTGCGCTGACCGATCCTTAGTGGAATCGCCAGTTCGGAGCGAGTCTCTGGGAGGTAGGGGCTGGGTTGAAAGAGCGGCTCTGCCGTCACATCGTCTACCAATTTGTATTTGCCCGTTTCTGCCACGGCTCCAATAATGGATTTGGAGCCAACTACAATGGTGTGGCGATCTTCCAATAATTTCTCCCCCGCGCTCCCTGTGGCGCCTTTCAAGCTTGCGTTGAATCCGGTTTCTTCCACGCTGTATATGCCGGTGAAATAGAAGTCGAAGCCTTCGCTGATACGTTCCACAGCCTTCTTAAAGATCGTATCAAGGTCAAGCGTGGATGTTACGATTCTCCCAATCTCGGATGAGATTGCCAGATAGGCGGTTCTACGTTGCAGGGCTTCCTCGGATTTTTTGCGCTCGGTGATGTCGCGCGCCACCCAGAACACTTCATTCTCATTCAATTTTGAAATATTCGCGAGAAACCAATAATCTTGACCCTCGGCAGGTAACTGATATTCGATCTGGACGACGCTATTCGTGTCCAGCGCTTGGTGGATCGCCTGCCTGAAAGGTATGTGGGTTTCCGGGGGAAGGATTACGTCCATGCGTTGACCCAGCAATTGCTCAGGCGGACGAAAGAGGCGCGACGGGTTCGTAGGCGCAATACGCGTGTAGCGCGTATCCCGATCGATCACGAGCACCACATCCTGCATGGCGGAAAAAAGAACGCGTAACTCCTCCGCATTTTTTTGTGTGTTTCCGAAAAGGGTCGAGTTTTGGACGGTGGTCTGAACCTGGGTGAGAATGGCTTCGATCAGGGCGAGATCGTGATCTGGAATGCGTTGACGCGGATCGGCAAAATCGATACCCAATGTGCCGATCAAATCTTTACCAACGATGAGAGGCCAGACGAACAGGCTCTGCGTGCCGCGCTCAGCCATCACGTCTCGAATGTGGGCGGTCAGAGGGTTGTTCAGCGTATCGTTGATGAATAACGGCTTTCGAGTTGAAATCACTTGTTCGGCGGTTGGGTTTCCCTGAATAGGTAAACGAATCCCGATACCGCCTTTTCCATCTACTGCTGGCGCGTCTGCCATGACGACAAGCTGGTTCGCTTCCTTGTCGATTAGCGCAATGCCTACGTGCAGGGCGGAGGTGATATCCGCAATCTCGTTGGAGATGGATTGAAGGTTTTTTTCCAAATCCAGCGATTCTGATAATTCTGTAACCAGCCGGTTTAGGCGGGCGGTATCTTCCACGCGGCGGCGGGTTTCCTCGAAGAGTTTTGCATTTTGAATGGCGATCGCCGTCTGGCTGGCGAACGAAGTTAACAATCGGAGGTCGTGTTCGTTGTATTTATTTGGAGTGTGATAATCCTGGATGGCAATGGCGCCTAGCACAGTATCGCCCGTGAGGAGCGGCACGCCTAAATATGACATGGCTGGCTCTCCCATGAGAGTTTCTCCATGTTCTCGTAACCAGGCGTCGGTTCCATTGCCGACCAAAATGCTTTCTTTTGTGCGAATCATGTGCCCCGTGAATCCGCGACTTAATGGGATGCGCGTGATCGAGCTGTCTATCACCGATTCGCTCACATTATGAGGAAAGACGATCTCGTTTGTCTCTTGTTCGTAAAAGGCAATGTAGAAGTTTCTTGCATCAAACAGGCGTGATATACCGCGATAGGTAATTTCAGTGATCTGTTCGATGCTTAACGCGCCGGTGAGCGCCTTTCCTACTTCGTTGAGAACCGCCAATTCTTCGGCGCGTGCCTGTGTTTCCTGAAACAGTTGCGCGTTTTGTAGCGCCAACGAAAGTTGATCCGTCACCTGGCGGACGAGGAGTTCCTCTTCCGGGTCCCAAGTGGGTTTTTCGGCTTCGTTATATACCTGCAAAGTTGCCCATGTGCTGTGTCCTGTGTCGAAAGCGAGGGAAATATCCTGCTCGCTGGCTTGCGCGCGGATTGGCGCGGCTGTTGGCGCCACAGGCGTGGTTAAGGCTGGGACGGGCGGCTCAGGCGTAACGGAGGGGGGAGGCGGAGCATCCTTCTTTGCGGAGGAGGCTCTGCGCGACGCTTCCTGTGGATTGGAAGTTGTCTTCTCCGGTTCAAGCCCGGTGAATAGCTTCTTAAGCCGTTTGTCGACTGGCTTCTTCTTTGACATACTCAATTAACTCCTGGGCAAGGATCCGATATTGTTGCGAGCCTCGACTGGTGGGACGATATTGCGTGATAGGCATCCCCGCTATGGGGCTTTCTCTGAGTTTGGTGTCGATCTCGATCACGCTCGTGAAGACGCCTTGTCCGAAGGTTGTTTGCAGTTGTTCGAAGATGTTGCGGTGCGTGCGATTGCGGCGGTCTAACAACGTGACGAGGATGCGGTATGCAAGGTTTGGGTTGGTTTCCTGCCTCACGCGGCGGATGGAGCCCATCATGTTGCGGAGGGCGTATGCGGAAAAATATTCAGCCTGAGTGGGAATGATGAGCAGGTTGGCGGCAGAGAGGGCGTTTAGGGTGATTGCTCCCAAGGCTGGCGGGCAATCGAGGAGGATGTAGTCGTATGAAGTTTCGACGAGTTGAACAGCAGAGCGCAGGGTGGTGAGGTAGTTGCTCCTCATGGGCAGGTATTGCTCTGCGCTTTCGATGCGCGAATTGGAGGAAACCAGATCAAGGTGTGGGATGTCTGTTTTTCTGATTGCGACGCTCAAGGGCGTGTTTTCGATCAACACGTTCGCCGAAGTGGTCTCCGCTTCGCCGGTCTCCAGCCCAAGAGCCAGGCTTAGGTTCGCCTGCGGGTCCAGGTCGATCAACAAAACCCGGTGATTTAATTCGGCAAGCGCCGCGCCGAGGGAGAGCGTAGTTGTGGTCTTGGCGACGCCGCCTTTTTCATTTGAAATTGCCATAATATGTGCCATGTGATTACCTCAGGGTCTTATTGCCCATTGTCGTTTGACGATTTGGAGATGACTTGGACGCGATTTGTTCCAAGGATGTTGCGCAGTTCATCCGCCGCCATTTGGATCATGGTTTGCGGATCGTTCACACTGCGGATTTTGCCGGTGATTTCAGAGACTAACCGTTCCCGCTCTGCGCGCCGGGTGGTTTCCTCGAACAGGCGGGCATTTTCGAGCGCGACTGCCAGGCGGTCGGTTACCGCTTGGATGAGGTTGATCTCGTCCTGGGTCCACGCTCGATCTTTGGCGGGAGATTTGATGCTCATCGCTCCGATAACCTGACCGCGCAGATTAATCGGCGCAAGGATGGACGATTCCTCCTCCGGGTTGCTTGCCTGCCGCACCTGGAGTCTTCCCACCCCTTCCGAGGTTTGCAGTTCAGGGAACTCCAGCGGGATCTTAAGAGGCGCGCCGCCGGTGGGTGATTGCCGGTAACCAATATCTCCGGGGCGTACGCGCAAATTTTTCCATTCTTTTTGCAGATATTGGTTGTAAAGACCTTGCACTTCAGCCAACGCTTGTTCTGTCTTTGCAAACAGCCTGGCATTTTCAATCGCAACCGAAACCTGGCTGGCGAGGGTACCAAGGATATTGAGATCATCCGCTGTGAATTCACCCCGGTTTTGGCTTTGCACATCTAACACGCCGATGACCTGTTCGCGTATCTTCATAGGAAGAGCCATCTCGGAACGCGTGGATGGGAGGTCGGGATTGTTGAAGAAAACGGCATCATCTCCCACGTCGAGGGCGATGCGTGGGTTTCCTTCCAGGGCAACGTTTCCTACGATACCCTGCCCGAGAGCCAGCGCATGTCCCCGAAGTAACATGCGTTGACCACCTTCACTGTTTGTGGCTTGGAGGATGGCGGATTTCTTTGCATCATCAAGCAGGAAGATGCCGACATGATAAAAGTTGAACTTCTCACTGACGAGACGGGTGATCAAGGGGAGGAGGATTTCGGGGTTTTTCTCCACGTTGATGATGCGAGAAATTTCACTGATCGCAAGCAGGTCTTTTGCCCGTTTTTCGCTTTCAACGCGCGAGGCTTCGAGGGCTGTCGTGCGGTCGGCGACACGTTGCTCGAGGGTTGCAAACGACTCGCGCAGTTGGGCGGTCATGTTGTTGAAGGAGTTTGCAAGATGCGCAAGTTCAGTGGCGCCAGCTTCTTTGGCTTGCGCGCGCAGGTTGCCGCTTGCGATTTCGGTTGCGACGTGTGAAAGCTCAACGAGCGGGGCAGAGGCGCGTTGCGCGCTGAAGTATCCGAAAAGCCCAGCCAGAACGGCGATAACCAGAAATAGGACAAGAGAGCGGATTCCCAGGGCAAAAACATTCTGATATGCCTCGCGCCAGGGTAACTCGATCACAACTGCCCATTGAAGCGGCTGTAGCGGAACATAGGTGCCAACAACAGTTTGACCGCCAAGCCCAACATATTGCTGTACGCCGGACGTCTGGCTTGAAGTTATGGTGGGGTCTTTCACGAAATCGCTCAAGTTTCCAACATTGCTGACGTTTAAGCCTTGCAAGACCGCGCTGGTGTCTCTGTAGGCGATCAAATCTCCGTGACTATCTACAACATATGCATAGCCCGTATCGCCTACTCGTAATGAACCGACAAGGTCCCAAATGAATTTCAAGTTTACTTCGGCAACCATGTATCCCGCATTGCTTCCCGAGCCGGTTTTGATGGGTATCGCAAGGGCGATTAGCGGCTCGATCGTATCTTCGTCCACATACACTTCGCTCAAATACCGGTCCGAGGCTTGAGGCAGCGTCGCTACTCCCTGTTTAATTTGATCTTCGAATTGGGGTGAAAGCGTTATTGACACACGAGACGAGGATTTAACTTGCTGTCCTTGTTGGTCTAGAAGGGCAATCTGCCTAAACGCCGGTTCCAGGCTGAGGAGTCTATCCAGAATGGAGGTCTGTTCTGACGGCGATGCTTCAAGAGGCTCTGAAAGGCTGGCGGCGGCTATCAGCGCATCGAATTTTTTCTCGATAAAATCACTCACACTCGAACCCGCGCTCTCAGCGAGGAGCAACTGCCTTTCCTCCAATTCACTTTGCTGGGTTTGTACAGTGAGCGCAAGTTGCGTGGCGGTGGAGAGGAATAAGACCAGGACGCTTAAGCCTAAAAAACTAAGCGCTAAAGTCGTCGTCAGACTGCGTGATACTCTTGGTGGTGAGGTTCTATTTTTCATGACTATTTCCGGTCTTCTGCATGAGCAAACGAGCGTCGCTGGTATCGCCATTGTCAGAATTTGCGCCTGCGGCTGACGGTTGGATCTGAACAAGCACTTCCGACCCGCCGAGCGCTTGACTCAGTTCCTCTGCGGCGGTTCGCAATATTGATTCAAATCGCGTGGAGGCTCCGATCTTCGTCGAAATGTCTGAAGTTATGCGCTCATATTCGGCGCGTCTTTGCGCCGCTTCAAGCAAAGTTGTGGATTCGAGAGCCAGAGACAGGCGGTCGCCTACGGCTTGGGCAATGTCGATCTCATCCTGATCCGGGGTGTGGTTTTCAGGCAACCGGATGTTTAAAACCCCAACGATATTGTTGGACAGTTGAATTGGAACAGCGAGTTGGGAATTTTTTCCTCCCAGCACCACCGGCTTGCGATCTGCTCTGATTTTTTCAAGAACCTCGGGCGCGATCTGGGCATCTTTTCGGGAACTGTCTGACGATGTGTGGTAAGGGGACAGGTGGCTTTGCGATTTGATCGATTGCCAGGATTCTTTCATCACAAGCCCGGTGGTCTTTTGGGCGTGTTCGATCAACCGTTGGGCGGTTTCGAAATTCCGCGAGTTTTGAATGGCGATGGCGACCTGGTCGGCGAGTGTGGCGAGCGTGGAAATGTCATCATCGTTGAATGCGTTGGGTTCGATACTTTGCACATCCAGCACTCCGATTGTGATCTCTGCCACGCGAAGCGGCACAGCCATTTCTGAGCGTGTTTGAGGCAGGTCGGGGTTGTTGAAGAAAACTGAATCCGCCCCAACGTCAAGAGCGATGCGAGGCAGGCTTGTGGCGGCAACGTATCCAACGATTCCTGCTCCCAAGTGCAAGCGGTGCGCGCGGTTCAGCATCTTTCTTCCGCCTTCGCTGTTACTCGCTTCGAGCACGACGTATTCATTGCGGTCATCCAGGAGGAAGATGCCGATGTGATAAAAGTTAAACTTTTCGCTCACCAGATTGGCGATCAACGGTAGAAGGATATCGAGTTTATGCTCGCTTGTGATCACCTTCGAAATTTCGCCAATCGATTGCAAATCCTGCGCTCTTTGTGTGCTTATCAGGTTTGCGGCTTCTAATTCGCGTGAACGAGAAACAATGGCGGCTTTATCGGCTTCCAACTCACCTGCCATTTTATTGAACGCATTCGCAACTTTGCCGAGTTCATCGCCTGATTCTGCCGATACACGCGCAGACAGGTCTCCCATGGCGATCTTCTGGGAAGTTTCTGCCAGTTGGAAGAGCGGCTTGCTGATAGAAGCCATGATGTTCTGCCCGAGCAGGAATGCGCCAGCAACACTGACGAGCGCCACGAGGGCGATCACGTAAAATTGAAAGACGAGCGAGCTGATACGAGCCTCCACTCCCTTTTGCAAGCCTTCTGAGCTGGCGTCATAGAACGATAGGCTTGCGCCCCGAGCCGTATCTAATGTTTCATTTGCATCCCTGAGGGCGCTCTCCGAGAGTTGGGGAGTGGAGCCAAGCCTGTTGAGCGTGTCGGTCACGGCGGCAATGGCTGTGTGGTATTCAATTAACGCAGAACTGAGGGATGTGATTTCTGAAGTTGAAGTATTCTGAACGGCAACGTTTATGTTTCTATCCATCTTTGCGAGATTGCTTGCCAGCGTTTCAGAAAGGATTCGCAAACGGAACTGGTCGTCGCTCGTTAGCGCTCCTCCATCGCCGTATGAGTTAATGATCGTGCGCGCTTCAGTCAGCAAACCCTGGTTGTGCGGTAGATTCAACAGCACCGCATCCATTGTGTAATAGGTGTCCAGGTCGGGGTCGAGGATCAGGTACGAATAGTCGCCCACCCGAGACACAAGCAGGTTGATTTCATCAAGTATCTTGCTGTGCGAAGTAAGTATCTCCTCCGGAGAACCGTCTCGGACAGAATCTTTCACAACCGTCCAAAGCGCTTGGATCGCGTCTTCTTCGGCGCGAAATTCGGTGGATAGGAATTCCTGGCTTTGGACGAATTCATAATTTTCAAATTTGGCGTCAACCAGTTCTTGCGCCGCCTGTACTTCGGCGAATTCGGCTTCGCCGTGTAGGTAATGCAAACTGACAACCTGATGTTGTTGAATGGCGTCCGTGAGGTTCCACAATGAGCGGAGGTAGATGGTTCCGAAGAGTTCATGGGTTCCATAACGGTCTATCCGTTCCGTCTGGTTGCGGATTACAGGAATGAACGCAATGATCGGAAGCAGAAAGATCACGGTAATCACGTTGAACTTGCGCGGATACGTGAGGTTCAAAAACCAGTTGGTGATTGCGGGGATGATTCTTTTCATTCTGTCATGAATCCATGTTCGGCTTCGGAACTATTCCGTTTCATCATCCTTATTGATCTGGATGGACACTTCGGCTCCTGGAATGGTCTGGCGTAATTCCAGGACGGCGGTTCTAAATAATTCTTCCACATTGTTTTGCGCGCTAATCTTTGCGGCAATCTCGCCGATGGCGCGTTCTTTCGCGGCGCGTTTCTGGCTGTCTTCGAAAAAGCGCGCGTTTTCCAGCGCCAGCGCGGCGCGTTCGATGATCGCGGAGACGATATCCAATTCGTCCTTATCCCAACTCTGGTTACTTGGGGTGCGTACTTCCACAGTGCCGATCGGTTCGCCGCGCATGGTGATCGGCAAGGATATCGAACCGGTCCGCTTCTTTGGCTGTGCCTCGGTTTCGCTCGACTCGCGCGCGGAGTCCTCTTTCCCGTCACGGTCGTACAAAAGTGTTGCGCGCGCGCCCGAATGGCGGATGCCAACAAGTTTTCGCCGCTGGGTGAATTCCTGCCATTGTGCGCCGGCGAGTTGGCGCGAGAGCGCTTCAGATTCGGAGAGCGCTTTCCGTGTTTCCTCATGCTGGCGCGCGTTTTGAATTGCGACACTTACCTGATCCGCCAGGATCGACAAGGCATCCACATCTTCGTCGCTGAACGCGTTTACATCCTTGCTTTGCACATCCAACGCGCCGATGACAACGTTTCCCGCCAGAAGAGGGAGGGCGATTTCGCTGTGAGTATCCGGTAGAAATGGGTTGTTGAAATATATAGCATCTTGGCCCGTATCGAGAGCAACGCGAGGCTTGCCTGTGCTAGCGACGTTACCGACAATGCCGGTCTCGCCAACCTTGAGTTTGTGCCGGTTAGCGAGCATTTTTTTACCGCCTTCACTATTGGAGGCGCTCAGGATGGCGTAGTTTTGCTGAGAGTCGAGCAGGAAGATGCCAACGTGATAAAACCCAAATTGCCGGCTGATTGTTTCGGCGATTTTGGGCAGCATTGCATCCAGCTCTTGCGTCGAGCCGATGGTTCGCGCAACACGGGCAATGGATTCGAATTGCCTGGCGCGGATTTCATTCCGTTTATTCGCATCGCTCAATTCCGACGTGCGGTCTGCCACGCGTTGTTCGAGACCCGCAAGCGTGTCGCGGAGGCGGCTCGTCATCGAGTTAAAGGCTTTGCTTAATGTCCCAATCTCGTCGTTCGAGGATGCGTCGGCTTGGGCATTTAAGTCGCCGGCAATGATCTGGTTAGCCGTTTGGGTGAGTGTTTGGATCGGCGCGGTAATAATCCTGCCGATCGCCAGGCTGATCACCAAGGCTGTGGCGATAATAATGACGAGCGTAAAGTAGGTCTCCAGCGCGGCGACGCGAGTTTGACGCGCTGTTTCGTTCCTCGCGGTAACGATCGCTCCTTCGAACTCCTCCGCAGGGACGATGATCCCGATACTATACCCGTTGATCTCAATGGGCGCGTATGCCAGATACATTTCGATGTCGTTGACGGGAATTTTCGTTAACCCGCTTCCGCCCGATACCATGCGGTTGGTAAACTCCCTGATTTCTTCGGGTCCTCGACCCAGGATCGAGAATTTGAAATATTCCTCTGGTACGATTTCGTCTGGCTCGATCTCGAATAATTCATAGCCGCTCTGCGGCATGGAGATAATGCGTCCCGCGTCGTCCAACATGAATGCGAACCCGGTCTGTCCAATGCGCATGGCTCCAATTTGCTCCGTGATCGTGGCAAGTTTCACGTCAGCCGCGATCACTCCGCTGAAGGTTTCGCCGAAATACACAGGCGCAGATACTGTAACAACCAGCCCGCCTCCTGTCGCGTCCACATAGGGGATGGACCATCGCGCCTTTCGTTCCGGGTTGAAAAGCGGCGAGGAGATTTCGTAATATGGACGCCTGGTGGCGTCGAAGTCTGGGGGTAGAAGAGTTGCCAGTTCGATATTTGGGTAGTAGCGTGTAATGCCGCGATCGTCAATTCCGTAAATCGCGAGCATGGATGAGTTTGCTTTGAGAACCTCTGGGGCATAAAAATCAAGATAGGCGGAAACATTTAAGCTGGCGAGAATGTCTTCCGATAATTCGTATTTTGCCGGTATGAACACCGACGAAGCGTCGCTGGCGGGGTTTCCGTAATGACCCTCAGGTAGCTGGAAAAGACTGGCGCTCGCATCCCAATATTGCCCAATCCCTAAATCGGCTTTTTGCCCTTCAAGGTTGCTCCAGTACTCTGCAAGTTTGGATGTCTCGTCGGCAAGATCTTCAAATGAGTGGTTGATCACGTTCGTTTGAAAGGCGAGGTTGTTGATCAATTGCTCCTCAGCCAGCAGGCTGACACTGGTTTCAAGCCTGGATGACAAGGTATTACTTATTCTTGTCCTGTTTGTTACGGCTGTGTATGCGCCAAGCCCCAGCGCCAACAAACAAGTGATAAGGATGCCCAGCGTAATCTTGCCTCTGACGCTTAGGTTTCTAAACCTTCGAGTTACGCCCACCAAAAAAAGCGTGAAAATGGCGATAGCGGTAAAAGCAATGATGCGGACGGTCAAATCCGGGTTCATGAGTTGTTCCTATCGCTGAACTTGATCAAAACTTCCGATCCGCCGAGCACGCGTTCCAACTCCACCGCAGTGGCTTGCAGGATGTTTTCGACATTGAGCGAGCCGCTGATGCTGGAAGTTGCTTCAGCGATCATGCGTTCTTTTGCCGCCCTGCGACGCGCATCCTGGAAGAGGCGCGCGTTTTCCATGGCAAATGCGGCGCGCTCGGCTACGGCTTCCATCAGGCTGAGTTCATCGTCTTTCCATGTCCGGCTGGGATCGCTGGCTTCAATATGAAGCACGCCGATGATTTCACCGCGCAGTTTGACAGGGATTGTTGCGGTGGCGTGTTTTGCGTCGGCTCTGTTGGCAACTCGCGAAACCAGGTTGCCAGAATCAACCGCCGAAGCGATATCTGAATTTTCCAGCGGCGATTCGAGTAACTCGATTCGTCCCGCGTTGTAGCGGAATCCCGCCTGTTCGGTCTTTTGCGCGGTGCGAGACCATTCGGTGCGGATGAAATTGTTGAATACTTCCTGCACTTGCTTGGCAGATGCGCGCGCTTCTGTCAGCAAGCGGGCGTTCTCAATTGCAATCGCGAGTTGGTTGGCGAGAGTGCCTAATGCGCGGTAATCTTCTTCGCTGAATGCGCCGGCTTCGATGCTTTGCACATCCAGCACGCCGATGGTCAGGTTGGACACGATCATCGGAAGGGCAATTTCAGAGCGGGTGTCCGGGAGGTCGGGATTGTTGAAGAAAACGGCATCCGCTCCCACGTCCAGCGCGATGCGTGGTTTTCCAGTCTGTGCAGCAAAACCCACCACCCCGGTCCCGAGCATCAGGCGGTGTCTTCGGGCAAGCATTTTTTGTCCGCCGGCGCTGTTTGCGGCTTGTAGAATGGCAAATTCGCGATCCCGATCTACCAGGAATATGCCCACATGATAAAAACCGAACCGTTCGCTGATGAGTTGGGATGCGGCGGAAAAAATTTTATTTGGATCCTGCACTTGAGAAATGGCTTGCGATAATTCCGCGATGGCTTCGAGCTGAGAAGCGCGCCGCAAGGTGATGCTGTTGACCTGGTTCAGTTCTGTGGTTCGGTTAAGCACTCGTTGTTCCAAGTCGTTGGTCAGTTTTTCGAGTTCGCGGTTGGAGTCGCCGATCTGTTTTAAGCGTTCCCGTTCAATGCTGGCGCGAAAAATATTAATTCCCAGCAAGATCGCCGCCATCGAGAATGTGACCCCGGCGCTCCTGACGATGCTCAGGCTGGGATCGTCCAAATATTTGGGGTCAGCATAGATTGGCAGACTCAGTGTGGCGGCAAGGGCTAAGGTAGCTAGGATAGCCAAACCCCACTGCGAGAGAAGCGCGCTGGCAAGGATCAAAGCGAATGGCAAGATGATATTGATCGCTGAATCGATACTGCTTGCCGATCCGAAGTAGATCGTGAGGTAAGCGATTGACGCGAATGCAAATGTAAAGAAGTAGATTCCAGCGCGGTGATACGGCGTGCGGCTTAGAAGGTAGGCGGCGAGAGCAACAACGAGAAAGCCCAAAAAGGTTTGCGGCGTTGTTGGGCTTGACAAGAGACCAAGAGTCAACCCAAATAGCAGGATCAAGGTCAGCGAGGCGAGCAATTGCGCGCGCCGTTGTTCGCCGATCTCGCGAATTGACGGATGAGGTTTTGTGAGGAGCGCCCAAGCCCGGGCGATCATGTTGTTCGGTTTTGTTTCCATAGATACGCTCGTCTTCTACTTCGGCTTCGAGCCGTTTTCCGGGATCGTTTCATCGCTGATCGTATCCAGCCTCCCTGGGTGGGAGGAGGGATTAACTAGCTGGAAGGTTACGGTGGTTGTTCGCAAGGATTTCCCAAGCTCCTCCACCGTATCCCGGACAATCGAATCCAATTGATATGAAGCGCTTAATTTGGAAGATAATTCGCCTAAAAAGGCTTCGCGCTGGGCGCGGTTTTGCGCTTCTTCGAGCAAACGGGAGCTTTCCAGCGCAAGCGCCACCCGTTCTGCCGTTGCTTCAGCCATTGCGCTCTCGTCATCTGTGAGTTGGCGCGTTTGATCTGCCGGGTTTATTCTTAACTTGCCGATAACCTGGCCGCGCAAACGGACCGGAACAATGACGCTATTGCCTGCCTGTGCGGGTTTTGTAATTTCTTGAAGCGCCTCCAGCTTAATGCCATCGTACCGATAACCTTTTGCCTCCGCAGAACCGGCGATTTCTTTCCAGCCTTTGCCGATCAACTGCCGTGACGCGATCTCCGCTTGTTGTAAAGCGCCGCGCGCGCGTTCTGCCGAGCGCGCATTTTGAATGGCAATGGCGATTTGGTCCGCCAGAATTTGCAATGCGGCAACATCTTCCTGGGTAAACGCGTTTTCCTGGGCAGATTGGATATCAAGAGCGCCAATAACAATCTCCCTTGTCTTCAACGGTAACGCAAGCAACGATCTGGCTTCTGGATGTTCAAAGCCGTGAAGATTTTTTTCGGTAGGATGCCCAACTCGCGGCTCGCCTCGTTCGGTAACAATACCGATGAGCGATTCAGACCCGACCTTCACTCTGCTTCCGTCTAGTTGGCTTTGCCTCCCCTCGTCGCTGCTGGACGCGTTCAATGCCGCCGATTGCCCCGAGTCTTCAAGCAAGTACACTCCAACATGTTCGAACTTGAACCTATCGCTCACTGCTTCAACTACAACCGGAAGCAGGCGTTCGAGTTCTTGAACCACTGTGATGGTTTTTGCAATGGCGGCGATTCCGCCAATACGTTCCGCGCGTCGTTTGAGTTGTTCATTCGCCGCGAGCAACTCCGCCTGGTTTTCTTCCAGGCGTGCGCGCGCCAGCCGTAGATCGCGATTCACAGATTCAAGGTCTCTTGCATTGGCTTGCATCCGGGTGATTGCGCCTTCGAGGCTTGAAAGAATAAATATCATTAAGCCAGTAAAGATGACAATGGCCACGCCGACGGCTATCAATGTTGTATATGGACTTGCAAAGTATTCGGCAGGTTGGAAGAATTGATTTACTTCCGCATAAGCAAGACCGAACCCGGTCATGATGGTGAGAACAGAGAACACTAGCGCTCCCCGCCAGCCTATCAGCAAGCCCGCCGCGAGAAGAACGATAAAGTTCCCTAAAAACGAATCGTCGCGAATCCCGATCCCTAAAGCCGCCGAGCCGTTAGCGGCAACCCAGAGCAAGGCTGTCAGCAACGTGCTTGCCGCTTTTGTATAGCCATATCGCGACAGGATCCAAATTCCAAGGATCAATAAGAATGTGCCGATCAATACCCAGTCGAAGGAGTTGATCTCGAATTGCGGAGAAATGACTTTGAGCGATATTTCGGTGGCGAGGATCGCGCCCATGAAAACAAGCGCGATGATATGAATATAAAATGTCTGGCGCGATTTGTTATCGTCGCCGGGGTATTTGATGGGAGTTAAGTAATTAATAACAGTTTGCCACATGACTGCGCCTTTTAACGCTTGATCGCTTCAGTGTTGCTTTCCAATTCAATGGTGACCTCGGCATTACCGATCCTTCTGCCAAGTTCCTCCACGGCTGTCTGGAGGATTGTGTTGCGATCGCTGACGGCTCCGATCTTGTTGGCGATCTCGCCGATCGCCCGCTCTCGCGATGCGCGCCGTTGCGCGCCGTTCACCAGGCGCGCGTTTTCAAGAGCAAATGCGGCGCGGTCGGCAGCGGCTTCGAGCAGGGACAACTCGTCTTCCGTCCATTCCCGTTTTCCTTTTTTCGGTCGAACTTCCAGTATGCCGATTGTCAGCCCGCGAAGTTTGATGGGAACGGTCACGTTGGCTGATTTTTTGTCCAGCGAAAGACCGCCGGTTTGAACGATCGATTTTTCGCGCGCAAACCTAACCTGTCCGTTCAGGGGCGTTACCTGCCTCCCGTCGAATATGAAACCGGTTTGCTCAACCGCCCGGTTGAAGTTTTTCCACTCCAGATGAACATATTGCTCGATCATTGCCTGCGATTCTGCGAGTGAAGTTTTCGCTTCATTGTAGAGTTTGGTGGTATTGATTCCGGCGGCTACCTGGTTTGCAAGCGCGGTTAAGAGATCGACTTCCTCCTCGCCGAAGGCATATTTATGCGGGCTTTGAATATACAGAACGCCGATGATTTTTTCACTGACCTGCAAGGGAATGGACAGTTCCGAGCCGGTTGCCGGGCGGCCGACCTCTTCAAGATGCGCGCTATCCGTTGCCGCGTCCGAGATGACGCGCGTTTCTCCCAGGAGCGCGGTGGTTCCAACGACGGTGTTGGTATCCGCAAGGATGCGTTCATTTTGTTGAGGACTGTCCGTGGCTGCCAGGGTTAAGATATCTGAATTTAGTTCGCTGTCGAGCAGATAGATCGCGGATCGATAATTTGCAAATTCCGCGCTAACCAATCCGATGACTTCACGGAGCAGAGAATCGACATCCTGCGCCAATGCGATCCGCCGAGCCGCATTGGCGACAAACCGAAATCCTTCCGATTGTTTTTCAAGCGCGAGCGTGCGTTCGTGTGTTCGTTGTTCGAGGGCGGTTTGTGATCGTTCAAGTTCCAGATTTTTTTGGCGTATTTCCTGGTTTAGAACAGCGAGGCGATCCTGGCGGATACCGGCAATTGCGGCAAAGACACCCAAAAATAACGGCGCGCTATCGATGATCCATAAGAGCGGCTCTGTGGAGTGCAACAACCGAATGGCTTCGAACGAAAATGACTGATCGAGGTTCGCGAAGCGAAGGATCGTGGCTGTGACCGGAAATAGGAAACCAACCCCGGCGCCTAGTATGGTATACCGCAGGGTATTTGATCGAGAAGGGTGTTTGGAAAGGTTATCCATAGAAATCGAAGCGATGGGAGACAGCGCCTATGCTTGACCGTCATTTCCGGTGGCGCTTGCCAGTTGAATTATGACCTCTGTATCCGTCAAGACGTTTCCAATCTCGCGCACGGTGGTTCGTAAGATCGATTCGTAGTCGCTCGATGAGCCGATCAGACTTGCGATCTGGGAAATTGCCTGCTCGCGGTTTGCCCTGATCTGAGCCTCCTCGTATAGCCGGGCGCTTTCGAGAGAAGACGCCAGGCGGTCAATGGCTTGCTCGAGGGTTGTCACAATCGTTTCGCCGCTTCCCTCCCTGAGCGTTGCCTGAACAACGCCGATGGTTTGTCCGCGGAATTTGATCGGTATCGCGATCTCCTGGTTTGTAGCGGCGGCGGACGCGGCAACAGTGATTCCTTGATCGATCGCTTTGCGCCCAACCCCCGAGATTTCTTCAAACGGCTCGATGCGGATGTTATCGAATCGGTAGCCCCGATTTTGGAGTTGACGGGCAGTGATGAATTTCCTCCATCCATCGCGGGTGTTTCTTCCATAGGCTTGTTCCAAGTCTGATAAATAACGACTGGATTCCTGTGAAAGCCTGGAACGCTCGACAGCCGACGAGAGTTGGTCGGCAATGATCTGCATAATAGACAGATCAGATTGGTGGAAAGCGTCTTCTTTTTCGCTATGGATATCGAGAACGCCAATCGTTTTGTTTTCAGATTTCAATGCCAGAATGATTTCGGATCGCGATTCCGGCAGGAAGGTATCTGAGAACTGCGTGGCGTTAAACCGCACGTCTGGGGCGATTCGAGCCTCGCCGGTTTTTGCCACAAAACCTACCACGCTTTCATAGTTGACCGGTAACCTGAATTTTTGTTGAACACGATTTTTACCGGCTTTAGTGGGCGATGATGCGAGGATGGCATGCGCGCCGTCTTTTTCCAAGAAATAGATCCCTACAAACGAACACTCAAGCCGGCTCATGAGCAGGTGCCCCGCCCGTTCAAGAGTTTTATTCAAGTCGCGTTCCGAGGCGGAGAATTGAGAGATCTCTGTGGCGGCGCGTAACCGCAGAGCTTGTTGTTCAAGTTCGCGGGTCCGGTCGGCAATCCGTTGTTCAAGATTGGAAATGGAGCCGCGTAATTGCGTCGTCATCCGGTTGAATGCGCGGATGAGCACTCCAATTTCATCGCCTTCCGACTCTACGTTCACATAAGAAGCGGAATGTCCCTCGGTTATTTCCGCGGCGGCGCGCGTCAACGCCTGAATGGGCGAGAGTGTTCGACGCGTCGACGTGATCAGGATGAAGGCGCCCACGAGCAACATAGCCAAGGTGACCAGCCCAGCCGCGGCAATACGATTATTCTGCTCATTGGTCAGGTGCGTGTGGTTGTATACGATGTCAAGCGCGCCCAGCAGGTTTCCTGAGAAATCATACAAAGGCGACGACATAACCGCGTATGAATTTCCGCTCACGGTAGGGTGAATGATGGTGGTTTCACCTTCTTGAACGCGCAGGTAATTTTCAGTTTTTGCGGTAATCTCGTTTCCTTGCGTGGATGCAAAAACTACAAAGTTCGAGTCTTCCACGGGCGAGGCGTCGACCGTGCTTGGAGCGAGTCCTTGGACTAATAAAATTCTCCAATCCCCCCCGTACTTTTCCTTCATCTGCGCCAGCAATGACGCGTCCAGCCCGACTGCGATCTCAACGCAACCTACATATTTGCCTCGATTAAAAACCGGCGCAACTCCCACGAGTTCGAGGGCGCTCTCGTTGATCACCAAGCCTGATACAGGTTGGTGATCCGAATTGACCGCCATTACCGCCGGGTTTACGACAAATGGCGACACAGTCGCGTCACTGTCTGCGGAATACAGAAGCGAGCCGTCTGGTAAATGAAATTGATACGTAACAATGTTAGACCTGTCGGCTAGTTCGGTATATGCCGCTTCGGAAATACTTGCCAACAGTTGAGCATCGCGTTTTGCAATGGCTTCCTGCACGTCGATGGAGTTGGCAGACTGCAATGCCAGAGAGATGGCTAACCGCTCCTGATTGGCAAGTTCGGCTTTGAACGAGTCGTTGAACGACGCCATGCTTGCCTCTTCTGAGGCGTGCGACGCGTTGTGAAGACTCGCGTAAAAATACCCGAACAGACCGGCAAGCAAGATGACCAGCAGGAGTAGTGTGGGGGTTAGTAGTTTGCGCGTTAGGATCATGACACGTTCTTTCGCGCCGTATGCCTGTTTGCCGCTGGACGCTGTTGCGCATCCTGTTCGGGCTGTTGTTGCACGAGCACAATGGTTGCTTCTTCTACTCCGGGGATTTGTCCGAGTTCGCGGGTAGCGGTTTGAAGGAGAGAATCGACATCAAGCGCCTGGCTAAACCGGAAAGCAAGACCGCCAACAAGTTGCTCCTGTTTTGCTCGCGCAGTGGCGTCTTCCAACAGGCGAATGTTTTCGATCGCCAGACCGGCCTGGGTCGCGACTTCGTCGATCATCTCTCGATCCTGTTGATTTAATGGCGCGGTATCCTTTTTTGCAAGCGTGATCTTGCCGATCTTTTGCCCTCGTAAAGTGACCGGAATTTGAACGCCCTCCCTTAAATCCGCATCGGCGGGTTTTTCAGCGCGCATGCCAAGCGGAGTATAGGTTACGACCTTAGGTTTCCCCTTTAGTTTTTGATCCCATGCATCATGAGTCCGTGATGCTGTGATCGATTCCAACTGCGTCAACGCCGCCTGCGATTCTTCCAGCAGGCGCGCATTGTCGATCGCAACCGCCAATTGGTCGGCAAGGGTCTCGAAGACATCCATATCTTGCGCCGCGAATGCGGACGGCTTATCGGAGTGAATATCCAAAACACCCAACAAGCGACCTCGTATGAGGAGCGGCACTGCGATCTCCGAACGCGTCAAAGGTAGATCGGGATTGTTGAAAACGGTGGCATCCGCGCCGACGTCGGCGATAATTTTCGGTTTTTTTGTTTGGGTCACATAATTGATAACGCCTTGCATGTTGTGTTTTACAGAGCGTTCCTGTTTCAGCATGCGTTTTCCGCCTTCAGACGAGGCGGAGCGCAAAGTGAGTTCCTCCCCGGAGTCGTTGACTAAATAAATTCCCGTATGATAGTAGCCGAATTGATCGGAGACAAGTTGAACAAAGGTGTTTAATAAACGCGGCAAATCCTGTAAATCGGCGGCTTGTCGCGCGATATACGAGGCGGCGCGGAGTTGGTCGGTCCTGCGAGTGATTACCTCGGTCCGTTCCGCTACCAGGCGTTCAAGGTCGGTGATCAGCCTGTTCAAGTTCTCGGTCATCGCGTTGAAGTTCGTTGCAAGTTCGGCTAATTCGCGGGTATGGGGAATGTTGTAAATCTTGTTGGAAAAATCACCCTTACTGATACGGTTTGCGGCGTCCTTTAACTCGATGATCGGCTTGGAGAGGTAATTTGCGATCAAAAACCCTGTAAATATAATGGCTATGTAGGCGATGATATTGATGACGATCAGTTTGTTGCGAAATGTCACTTCATTCTGAAGGATAGTCGTTGCGGAGATATCCACGCCGAGCGCCCCGACGACTCTTTTATCGGTCGTGTAGATCGGCGTGTAGGCGGATAGAAAAGACCCGAATTCATCTGTGTAAATTTCCCGTTCTACTACCGTGCCGGACATGCTGTCAAAACTGGCGATGAGAGTTTCGCTGGGCTCCAGGTAAATATCGCCATACGCAGAAATGTCCGGCTCGCCGGGCGCGCCCGCATCGACGACGAAGGAAATGGTATCTCCGGATTTCCTCATGGTGTAAACGAACGCCAGATCGGGGTCTGATTGTTTGATCCTTAAATTTACCGCATGGATCTGTTGAAAGAATTCATCGCCCTGGTTGGCGACCTGTTCAAACACGTCTCCGTTCTGTTGGTACCCGGCCAGCGTGGCGATATCCTCCAGCCGTTTGCGCAGGTTCTCTCGTTGCTCCATTTTGAAATTGAGGTAGAAGAAATAAGTCACCACTGCCGTTGAGAGCGCCGCCAGAAGGGTGAGCGCAATTGCGAGCCGAGAAAAAAGCGTGGGATATCGTCGCGTATCCATGGGTTATTCTGACTTGTCCAGCGTCAATTCGATGGTAGCGCGAGACGCGTCGTATCGCCTGCCCAATTCTTTGACCACGGTTTGCATAACGCCTTCCACTGTTGTGGACGCCCAGATTTTTGAGTTGATCTCAGATAACATGCGTTCACGCAAGGCGATCTGCCGCGACTCGCTCACCAGACGTGCGTTTTCGAGAGCCACTGCGGCTTGTGTTGCCACAGCGTTGACCAACGATTCCTCCTCCGCTGTCCATTCCTCCGGGCTTTCGAGCCGGATCTGACCCAGGATTTGATCGCGCAGGCTGATGGGGATTTCCAGCTGCCGGGATTTCTCGTCTGACTCATCGCCGACGCCATATTCCAGTTCCTCTGGCTGGTTGGTGATTCCACTCCAGCCGGTGAACAAGTATTGCTTCTGGATCGCGCGTAGTTCCCGGATATTTTGTTGCGCATCTTGAAATAAACGGGCGTTCTCGAGGGCAATGGCAACTTGATTTGCCATATTTTGCAAGGTGCTCACCACGTCTGGGCTAAAGTCGGTTTCACGGACAGAATGAAGGTTGAGGGCGCCAATGACCCTGTCGCTGGCAAGTAGCGGAAGCGCGAGTTCAGAACGGGTATATGGAAGCACTGGCAGGTTGGCGCGATACTTTTCGCCTGTAGTGTGCGGATACGACTTGGGAGCCCGGTCGCGGATGGCGAGCCCAACAAGATTACTTCCTGAAACATCCGTCCGGTGCCGGCTTTTTAGAAGCAATTTTCCCGCCTCTCCGCTGGCTTCTTTGAGTTCAGCCCACTTTTCACTGGAATCAAGCAGGTATACGCCTACAAAATAATATCCGAATTTTTCAGTGAATAAGTTGACAATGCTTGCGAGCATTTCTGCGGGATCCAAACTCGAGGCGGCGACCCGCCCGATCTCATTGGTGGCTGACAATTGTTTTGTCCGTTCAGTCACCTGTTGTTCGAGGTAGCTTTGCAGGGATTCGAGCCGCGCCACCATGCGATTAAAATGGATGATTACGATTCCCAGTTCATCGGTTGCGCTGATCGGGGCTCTTGCAGATAGATCGCCTTGTTCGATGCGGTCGAATGTTTTGAGAAGATCGGTTACCGGGTCTGAGATCGAACGCGAGGCAAGATAGGCGATTGCGATTCCCAAGGCAAGCACAAGAACGCTCAAGGCAATGGTGTGTATCTGAAGATCCTGGAAGATCGTCGTCGAGACATCCTCCATGAATAAGATTCGGGACGCTTGTTGGTAGCCGATGGGAGCGAGGATGAGAATGCTGATGATGATGACGGCGAACATCAGGACAAGGAATTTGGATAGCGCCAATACTCCCGCGCGGCCCCTCATTTGACTTTCGAAATCTTCGGGGGTTAGTAACAGCCGAAACGGCAGAGTGAAGCGGCCCAGGAGAAAAGTGGCAAGTATGGCGTATCCCAACACCGCGGCGGTTCCGCCCATCAGGGCAGAGATCGCATTTCCTGATCTGAAAGCGCTTGTCGAGGTTGAGTTTTCTGAAATCACAATTAAAGCGGTTATCGGGATTACACTAAGAACAAAAGCGATCAACACGGAGGCGAATCCGTAGCGAACTGTCAGGCTGGTCAACTCGCGCCATGCGACAAGTTTATCGTCAGGCGGCGCGATGGTAGATGATTTGCCGGATATTTCATCCAGTCTTTTTCTGGCCGTGGTTGTCAGCCTTATACCTACGAGTAGCAAAGTCAAAAAAGTAACCACGATCAGCGCGGGAGCGAGAATGGCAAGAAAGCCTAGTTGCACTCCGGCGCTGGCGGTGTTGACGCGAATCGAAACTATTCCGGGCGCCGCGCCTAAAATGGCGATCGCTTGCGCGAGCGCGATGATCAGCGCGAGGTGCCAGCCGCCTAGTCGGGCAAAGAGACGCTCAAAAGAAATGTAAGCGCTCATGTCGGCTGACTTTCCTGGTCTTTCTTGTCGTCGGCGCTGACCGCTAGTTTGATGCGCGCGCTGGTGGCGCCAACGGCGCGGGTGAGTTCGCTGGCGGTCGTCGCGAGGATGGCTTGCATATCTGTGGTGCGCCGAATTTTGTCGGATATTTCAAAGATGATTCTTTCGCGTTCTGCCTGCGAACGGATTTGTTCGATCAGGCGCGCGTTGGCGATGATCGCCGCGAGACTTCCGCCCAATGTTCCGAGTAGTTCCTCGTCGTTCTCTGTGTATGCGCCGGTTTGCTCGCTCTCCACATTCAAAACGCCCAACAATTCGCCTCGGTAGAGCAGGGGTATCGCTAATTCAGATTGCGTGTTTGGACTGCCTTCAATGTAGCGCGAGTCTTGCCTGACATTCGCGACCCGCAAGGGCTTGCGGTGTAAGGCTGACCAACCGGTGACGCCGCTTCCGAGCGTGATGGCTTGTTTGTAGATTTCGTCAGCATACCCAACGGCGGCTTTGACCTCCAGGGTATTCTTTTCTTTGTTGAGCAACAGAATGGTAACGCGATCGCCGCCCAGGGTCACTTGCAGTCCGTTCACTGCGGAGGAAAGCGCTTCGTCCAGCGTAGTTCCCGATGCCGCGGTGGTGGTGATGTGATGAAGCAGGCGGTGCTGCGCGAGATGCTCTTGCGTTTCCGAGAACAACTCGGTGTTGATCACTGCGATTGCCAATTGATCGGCAAGGATTTGCAGGATGCGCAGATTGTCGCTGGCGAATGCATACGCGCGCTCGCTTTGCACGTCGAGAACGCCGAGGATGCGATCCGCCACTTTCAAAGGGATCGCCGCTTCTGCGCGAGTATCTGGCAAAACCGGATTCGGGTAATAGGTGGCGTCTCGCGCGGTGTCGTTCACAACGAGAACTTCGCCTTTGCCTGCCACAAAACCGACGATGGATTTTGAACCAACGCCAAGTTTGTGGTTTGTTCGTTTCAACTGCGCGCCCGCGTCGCCGGTGGACCCGCGCACCACGACAAATTCACCAGGCATGTCCTTTAGAAAGACAGAAGCGTGATAAAAATTGAACCGTAACCGAATCAGATCTACCGCTTTTTGTAGTAACTCGTCCAAATCCAGCGAACTGCTGATATCCCGCGCGATTTCAGCGGCAGTCTCGAATTGCAATACGATTTGCTGGCTTTCATTCAATAGCCGGACATTATAGATGGCGCCAGAGATCTGACTTGCAACCGCGATGGCAAATCGCAGGTCGTCATCGTCAAAACTGTATTCTTTTTCCAAATCCTGCACGATGAGCGCGCCGATGGCTTCTCCGCGCACCAATAGAGGCACGCCCATCCACGAGCGCGGAGGCTTGCCGGATATTTTCGCCCCCATGGCTATAATCCGTTTTTCCGTATCTGAAACTACCATTAAAGGCTCGCGTGTGCGGATGAGAATGGACGTAAGTCCTTCGCCGAGCGGGAACGTGTCGAGGGACGAGAATTGCCCCTCTTCATATAGATAAGGGATGCTGATCGAATTAGTCGACTCGTCATAGAGCGCGATCACAAATCCATGATCGCCTATGACGATTCTGAATTGGTCGTGGATGGAGGTGTATAGAGTCTTTAAGTCGCTGATCGTCGCCACGTTGGCGGCAAGCGTGTTCAAAGCCCTTGTTTCGACAGAGCGGCGCTCGCGATCCTCAGGCTGGGATGGAGTTGTGGGCTTTGCGACGACTTTCGTTGTCAGTTGGATTGTGCGTTGAAACGAGGCGATCAACTCATCGTTGATGGTCTGACCCGGCCTCGCGCCGATCATCACCAAACCGCGCATGTCTGCGCCCTGCATCACGGGGATGAACGCGGCAGACTCGCACTCAAACTGGCGGATGTAGTGAAGCATGTTAAATTGAGTCAGCGATTCAGGCAACGATCTCGCGCTTGTCCCGTCGACTCTGACAAAACCGCGCGTGAGATGACCTTCAATATCCCGGACAGACAATTCGTGCCCGCGCGGAATCGTCGCCTGCGGTTCTCGCGTTCGTGGATCTGAAAATTGGGCGAGTTGCAGGCGATCTCCATTGGCAACAAAATAAGCCGTTAAAAAGAAAGCGTTTCCTTCCGGTGAGTTCTGACTCATTGAAAATCTATGCTTTTCTAACTAAATTCCCAGACCGATTCTCCGTTTAGAATTCGACGGATCTGATCAGGAAATTTATCTGGGTCGAGCGGCTTTCCGAGGAAACCATCGAAACCGGAATCCTTTGCCTTGTTCATTTGATCTGTGCTTGCCTCAGCGGTGACGGCAATGATCGGGATCGAACGTAGCTTCTCAGACGCGCGGATCTTTTTCAAAGCGCCATACCCGTCCTCGTAAGGGAGGCGGATGTCCATCAAAATCAGATCCAGCCTGGATAACGTGTCGGCATACTCGACTACCTCATACCCGGACGTTTTCCATTCGCAATGAATACCCAGATACCCCAACATTCTGGCGATCAGCACAAAGTTTGCAACGTTATCTTCAACAACCAGAACGGTCGCATCCTTTGGGATCGTTGGCTTTCGGATAGGTTGGGTGTCTAAAACATTTTCAGGCATGTGCTCTCCTCGCAAGGAACTTTTCTACTTCTCGAACCAGTTGGTCTATATCGATCGGTTTTTGGATGTATCCGTCACAGCCAGCCTCGAGCGTTTTTTCGCGGTCGCCGCGCATCACATTGGCGGTAATGGCAAGGATCGGAACGTTGTCAAACCCTTGCATGGCTTTGATCTTTGCCGTCAAAGCGTAGCCATCCATATCGGGCATATTGATGTCCATCAAGATGAGATCAGGGCGTTTACTCTTCAGTATTTCAAACGTTTCCTGGGCGCTGCTGGCTTCGATCAGGGAGTACTTCTCCGCCAACAAAACCCGCCTCACAAGCATTCGATTTTCAGGATTATCTTCCACGTAAAGGATCAAACTCTTGCCTGGCTCGCTCATCAATGGTGTACCTCCAGCCTGAATTTTACATACTACCTTTGGGGGATGACATGACAGCAACCTTGCAAATTCCCCAACAAAAATGTCGAGGATTTTTGCCTCGACATTTGAGCGGGTGATGGGACTCGAACCCACGATATCTTGCTTGGGAAGCAAGCGTTCTACCACTGAACTACACCCGCATACCTTACGAAATTATAGCCACGCGAATCTTTTGTGTCAATGCGGATGAAAACCCGCTTCGCCTCGACGGGGCTACTGTTTTCGCCCTAGCAAGCGATTCGTCAACTCGAACAACGCTTCCCCCGCCTCGCCCTGCGGATCAGCCTCGCGCAGATTCATCAACGCAAGGTCGGTCATCTGCTTCGCCGCCTCTTGCGCCGCGAGCAGACCTCCCTCGCTTGCGAGCAGACGCGAAACTTCGCCAACCTCCTCAGGTTGAATCGGTCCCTGCGACCAGCGTTCGGCAAACTTTCCTTTTTTCTCCAACCCCGCTAAAACAGGCAGAGAATTTTTCCCTTCCACGAGATCGCTCGCAACGGATTTACCCGTCACGTTTTCATCGCCCCAGATTCCCAAAATATCATCCTGCACTTGAAATGCCAACCCAAGATAATGCCCGTACGAGCGATAGACCTCCTGCTGATCTTCATCCGCGCCGCCCAACAACGCGCCGATTTGACAACAAGCCGCGATAAGCGCGGACGTTTTGCCTGAGATCATGTGCCAATAATCTTCGACTCCAAGATCGTTTCTTTCTTCATAACTCATATCCAGAAATTGACCGCGTGTGAGATCGAGACAAGTGTTGTGCAAAATCTCCGCCGCTTTCATCACAACATCCGACGAGTAACTTTCTTTCAAATCAATGATCGCCTGACTCGACATCACGAACAACGCATCCCCAACATTGATCGCCATCGGTGCGCCCCATTTTGTCCAAACCGTATCCCTGCCTCGCCGCTTCGATGAATTATCTTGAATATCATCATGTACCAACGAGAAGTTGTGAACCAACTCAATTGCGGCGGCGGCTGGTAACGCAAGTTGCCAACTTGCGCCACACGCAGACGCGCACAACAACACCAACAGCGGACGAATCCGCTTGCCCGTCGCTTCGGGACCCGCGCCTTCACCTGTCCAGCCCATGTGATAAGTCAGCATCTCGTGGAAAGGTTTTGTGCGCGGCGCATCCAACCGCGAGACTTGCTTCTGCAGTTCTGCTTCGATGGCTGAGACGAGTTCTTTTGTGTCCATGCGTTAGAAAATTCCCAAGTGAGTTAATTCATCTTCCAGTTGTTCGGGCGATGTGAAATGGATTGTAACAAATCTCATCCGTTTTGCTTGTTCGATGTTCGCCTGCGAATCGTCAATGAACAAACATTCATTTGCAGGTCTGCCAAATTTCTCGAGCAACAGATTGTAAATCTCTGGCTCGGGTTTAATTAATCCGACCTCCGCTGAGATAACCATATCATCAAACAGGTCGAAGAAATCGTATTTCTCTCGCGCGAACGGAAATGTCTCCGCCGACCAGTTGCTCAATCCATACAGCGGATAGCCCGCCTGCTTGAGCCGTTTCAAGATATCAACCGTGCCTGTGATCGCGTCACCGATCGAATCTTGCCAATGATCGTGGTACGCCTGAAACAGATGCGCGTGCTGTGGAAACTTCCGTGAATGATCAGCCACACCTTCTGTAAATGTACGACCTTTATCCTGCTGGGCATTCCATCCCGCGAAATCAACCTCGCGGAAAAAATCTTTCATCGCCTCTTCACTGTCAAAATGACGACGATACACGTACCACGGATTCCACTCGAGCAAAACATTCCCGAAATCGAAGATGATGGCTTTGATGTTCATAGGTTTCGTAACGCGAGATGCTTGCCCTGAGCCTGTCGAAGGGTATCTCGCGCAGCGCGACATGAATGTCGCGTTACGCTTTTACCTTCTCTCCCTTCGGATCAAACAATGGCTCTTTCTGCACCTCAGCCTGAATTTCAATACCAAAGCACTCAACAGTTACTCGCGTTCCAACTTTTGCGAGTTCGGCTGGCAAATAGGTGTACGCGATGCTCTTATTAATGGAATACCCAAATCCACCCGACGTGACCCAGCCGACAACTTTGCCATCGTGTCGAATCGGCTCACTGCCAAACACAATCGTGTTTGGATCATCGAGAACAATGCAACACAACTTTTGTTTGACGCCTTCCGCTTTTTGTTTTTGAAGCGCCGCCTTGCCGAAAAAGTCAGCGGACTTGTTCAGCGCCACCGCGAATCCCAGCCCCGCTTCGTAGGGGGTGTAATCAGGCGTGATGTCCGCGCTCCAGTAGCGATAACCTTTTTCGAGCCGAAGAGACTCAATCGCCTTATATCCGCCAGCGATTATGCCGTGCGGTTTGCCTGCCTTCCACAATGTGTCCCACAATTGTTCGCCATATTCAGACGGCGCATAAAACTCCCAGCCGAGTTCGCCCACATACGTGACGCGCAACGCCAACGCAGGGATATTCCCAATCGTGATTTGTTTTGCCGTCATATACGGGAACGCTTCATTAGATACATCATCGCGGGTGACAGATTGCAACACATCCCTCGCGCGCGGACCCCACAAGCCGAAACAGGTTCTTGCGGATGTAATGTCGTTGATGAACACCGTTCCATCCAACGGCATGTATCTTCGCAGATGAGTCATATCGTGCGTGCCGAAGGCTGTGCCAGTCACGATTTGAAATCGGTCTGTGGCGAGACGAGTCACAGTGAAGTCACATTCGATGCCGCCGCGCGCGTTGAGCATTTGAGTGTACGTCACCGCGCCGACGGGTTTATCAATATCGTTCGCGCATAATTTTTGCAGGAAGTCGCACGCGCCTGGTCCTTGTATTTCAATTTTTGAAAACGACGTTTCGTCGAATAAGCTTGCCGCTTCACGTGTAGCGCGAGTCTCTGCGGCGATGGCAGAAGACCAGTTGTCGCGCGCCCAGCCCGAAAGGTCAGGAAGAGAAGCGGCGCGTGAGTCTGCTTCATTTGGCGTGAACCAGTTCGGGCGTTCCCATCCGCCTTTTTCACCGAAGACCGCGCCCAAATCCTGCAAGCGATGATACGCGGGCGAAACGCGCAGAGGTCGCGCGGACTCGCGTTCTTCATACGGCATGTGAATGTCGTAATATTTTCCATACGTTTCAATTGTGCGCGCGAGCGTGAACGATTGACTCGCGTATTGATTTCCAAAACGCCGCGCATCGAGTTTCCACATGTCCCATTCGGGATGCCCGTCAATGATCCACTCCGCCATCGCTTTGCCGATGCCGCCCGCGCCCGCGATGCCATGCGCGCAAAACGCGCACGCCACCCAAAAGCCGCGCACCGCAGTTGGTCCCAACAAATATTCTGAATCGGGCGTGAAGCCCTCGGGTCCGTTGAGCAGTTGCACGATCTCGACATGTTCCATCGCAGGCGCGCGCTTGATAATATTTTCCATCAGCGGCGTGAAGCGATCCCAATCGGGCTCGAGCAATTTGAAATTCCAATCTTGCGGCACGCCGTTGAGCCCCCACGGCGCAGGCTGGCGTTCGTATCCGCCCGCGACCATGCCGCTGTCACTGCCGCGAAAATAAACAAGATTATCGGGATCGCGCATCGTGGGCATCGTCTGAGGTTGATCTTTGACTGGCTTGGTGATGAGATACAAATGCGCCATCGGGATGATGGGCAGCGTGATGCCGACCATGGACGCGATATCGTTGCCCCACAGCCCCGCCGCATTGATGACGACATCGCTTCTTACTTCGCCTCGATCTGTTACCACGCCTCGAACTTCGTTCCCGCTGACGGTGATTCCCGTCACGCGCGTGTTGGTGATGAACTTCGCCCCGCGACTCTTCGCTCCCGCCGCGAGCGCGTTCGTCAATCCCGTCGGATCAATCTGCCCGTCGGTGGGGAGGTGGACTCCGCCTCTCACATCTTCCAGCGACATCAACGGAAATAGATCCTGACATTCTTTCGGTGAAATAATTTCAAGCGGCATCCCAAATGCTTTGGAATATCCGACGACGCGCTTCAATTCTTCCAGCCGCGCATCCGACGACGCGATTCGCAAACTGCCCACTTCGTTCCAGCCTGGGTCCACGCCCGTGAGGTCTTTGAGTTTGCGATACAAGTCCGTGCTGTAACGCATCATCTTGGTGAGGCTCGAGGATGTGCGAAGTTGTCCCACTAATCCAGCCGAATGAAATGTAGAGCCGCTGGTAAGTTCGTGTCTTTCAATAACTACAATATCTTTCCATCCCATCTGAGTCAGATGATAGGCAATGCTCGCCCCGCCGACCCCTCCGCCGATAATGACTGCTTGCGCGTGTTGTGGTAGTTCCATTTATGTTGTTTCCTTTTCAAATATACTCGGTGGTCGAGTAGTCCCGCGATGCTCGTCGCGGGACGTATCGAGACCACCACGCCGTGAAGAAAATCTTGTTACAAAATTACTTTTGAATGCCTGTGGTCTCGATACGCTCGCAACGAACGCTCGCTACTCGACCACCGAGGTTTTAGACAGCGCGTAGCCAATCAGCGTATCGACTTCCACTTGTATTGGACTCAAAGCGATCAAAATACTTTTGTCCATAACCTTTGTAGTCAAAATCCAATTGCGAAACACCGATCTGCACCTGCGCCCACATCGCTTCTCTCAGATCGGACATTATCTTCATTAACTTGAGGTGCGCGCGCTGTGAGTCTGTGGGGTTGCCAAAATAAGCTTTGAGCAAGATAGCATCTTGCTCTACGGTGAATTCGTGTTGAACCGCAAAGTTACCCAAATCAAAGAAAATATCGCCCATGCCCGCGTATTCCCAATCCAAAATGCGGATGCGTGTGCCGTCGTCTATGAAGTTGCCGTTGAGCAGGTCGTTGTGGCAGGGACGGAGAGTCAGTGGCTGGCGCGAGTACATCGCTTTTTCGATCTCGTTTGATTTCTCGAGATACCAGTCCATTTTTGCGGGGAGTTTGACTTTGAAACTTTCGGCGGTCTTGCGATATTCCTCCGCCACGCGGAACGGGGAGAAGAAGCCAGGGAATTTTTCAAGCGCGTGATAGGCTTTCATTGACTCAAGCACACGTTCGATGTTTTCCTCCGTGCCGATCTCATCAGCCGACATCCCTTTGCCAGAGATGAAGCGAGCAAGGATAAAGCCCTCAGGGGCGAGAAAAGCCACAGGGTCTGGGGCAACTCCAATCTGCGAAGCGAGGCGGGAGCATTCATATTCCACAGCGCGGTCAATGCCGAGGTATTTCGTCTCGTTGCCGCCCATCCGCAAGACGAAGGATTCTCCGTTCGCGGTGATCTTGTAATTCTTGTTGGTGATGCCGCCCGTGAGTTCGGTGATCTCGATGTTCTCAACAGATGCAAGTTGGGGAATGCGCTGGAGGATCGTCTTTATTTCCATAGTAGACCTCGATGCTGGATCGTGTGGGCGAATTATACTTTCGATTTGCTCCTCCTAAACGAACATGGAGGCGCGTTAGATTCGATGTCGAAACGAATAGTCAACTAGCCTTGATTTTTTCCATAAAATGAATTACAAACCTTTCAACACGAAAGGAGGTGCGCCGCCCCCGTCATGTTGTAAAGAACTGCGCTGTTAAACGAGATCAACTAAAAAACCTACTTGGAGGAGAAATGAGAAAAACCTATACCATCCTATCGTTGCTTGTCCTGTTCGCGCTTGCGCTTGCCGCATGTGGCACAGCGGCTCCTGCGCCTGCCCCCAGCGGTGAAACCGTAACCGTGAAAGAAACTGTCGTCGTCGAAGTGACCTCATCCGCGCCGGTTGTTGTCGCTCCCACCGGCTATGGCGTTACGTTGAAAACTGTCATGGAACGCGGGAATTTGATCTGCGGAGTCAACTCGCAGGTTCCGGGCTTCGGCTTCGTAGATGCCAATGGAAATTTTGCGGGAATTGACGTTGATTACTGCCGCGCCCTCGCCGCCGCGATCTTTGGCGATCCCACCAAAGTGGAATTCCGCCCTGTGACCGCCGCCGAGCGCTTCACTGCTTTGCAATCGGGCGAGATTGATATCCTCAGCCGCAACACTACGTGGTCGCTTGTGCGCGACACCGAGTTGGGCGGCAACTTCGTGCACACCACCTTCTATGATGGTCAAGGCATGATGGTTCCCAAAGATAGCGGAATCAAAACCTTGCAAGATTTGGAAGGCGGCACGATCTGCGTCCAAACCGGCACCACCACCGAACTCAACCTCGCCGATGTGATGGCGTCACTGAATGTTACATACACTCCGGCTGTCTTCGAGGATGCCGACTCGACATTTGCGGCATATTCTGAAGGTCGCTGTGACGCGGTCACCACCGACAAATCCGGTCTGGTCTCGCGCCGCTCTGTGTTGGCAGACCCAGCCGCCCACGAAATTCTTGATGTGACCATGTCGAAGGAACCGCTCGGACCCATGGTTCGTCACGGTGACGATCAGTGGTTCGACATCGCGCAATGGACCGTCTTCACGTTGTTCTCCGGCGAAGAATTCGGTATTACCTCCGCCAACGTGGATGACATCCGTGCCAACGCCACCGCGCCCGAAGTCCGCCGTATGCTTGGTCTTGAAGGCGATCTCGGCTTGAAACTTGGGCTCACCAACGACTGGGCTTACAACATCATCAAACTCGTTGGCAACTACGAGGAAGTGTACAACCGCAACCTTGGTCCCGACACGCCGACCTACATTCCGCGCGGCTACAACAGCCTCTACACCGATGGCGGTTTGCTCTACTCGCCGCCGTTCCGTTAAACCGATCAGCACGCATCGAGGGCGGGGAGATTCTCCCCGCCCTCCGTTTGCATTTGGATAACCTTCATGCAGCGCGAATATAAACCAGATACAACGATCCCATTTTGGCGCGACGAGCGCATTCTCAAGATTCTAGGGCAAATCATTTTTGCCTTGTCGGTGTTGTTCGTCGGCATGTTGATCTATCAAAACATGAAAGCGGGGCTTGCCAAGCAAGGCATCTCGCTCAGTTATTCGTTTCTCAAAGGCGTCTCCGGTTTCGACATCGCCGAAACATCCTTCGCCTACGACCGAAACTCCACGTATTGGCAGGCGTTTCTGATCGGCTTGTTGAACACATTATCGGTGAGCGTTGTCGGCATCCTCTTTGCGACCATCCTCGGCGTGATCCTCGGCGTCGCGCGCCTGTCCACAAATTTCATCATTAACCGCCTCGCCTCTTTTTATCTCGAACTCATCCGCAACCTTTCATTATTAGTCTTTTTGATCTTCTGGTACCTCGGCGTTTTTCTCAAACTCCCGCGCGTGAAGGATGCCATCCTCTGGCCCGGTGACATCATCTTGACGAATCGCGGCGTCGGCATTCCCTGGGGGATTCCAACCGCTTCTTTCCCGACGTTCCGCCTGATTCTGCTTGGCGGCTTGATTCTCACCGTCGTCGTTTTCTTCGCCCTCCGCGCATACAGCCAGCGCACCGGTCGCGCCCCGTTGACGTTGTTGTGGTCGTTGCTCACATTCGTTGTCGTTGCGTTAGTGGGCTGGTTTATCCTCCCCGAAAAACCACTCACGCTGGATCTGGCTTTCGTCAAAGGATTGAATCTCTCCGGGGGGAAAATTCTCACTCCCGAATTTATGGCGCTCACCTCGGGGCTTGTGCTTTACACAGCCGCGTTCATCGGTGAAGTGGTACGAGCGGGGATTCAGTCCGTTTCCAAAGGTCAAGTGGAAGCCTCGCGCGCGTTGGGTTTGAACGGATTTCAAACCTTGCGCCTGATCGTTTTTCCGCAAGCCCTGCGAGTCATCATCCCGCCGTTGACGAGTCAATACCTGAACCTCGTGAAAAATTCATCGCTGGCGATCTCTGTTGCCTATCCCGATGTTTTCTACGTGGCGAACACGATTCAAAATCAAACAGGTCGCGCTGTGGAGATGATCTCGCTGGTGATGCTCACGTATCTCCTCATTAGTCTTCTAACTTCGGCGTTGATGAACTGGTACAACCAGAGAATCAAATTGGTGGAGCGATAACATGGCGATCAACGAACCTGTCCTGCCGCCGATCACGGAACGCTCCAACATTCTGAGTTGGATGCGCAAGAATTTATTCGGCTCGTGGTACGACGCGCTCCTCACGATTCTCGGCGCATGGATCGTCTATTGGGCATTGAGCGGTCTGCTGAGGTGGGTATTCGTAACCGCTGAATGGGAAGTGATCGTCGTCAACATGCGCTTGTTGATGATCGGGCAATATCCGCTTGAGCAGGCTTGGCGGTTGTGGCTCTGGCTCGGATTGTTGGTATTTCTTTCGGGAAATTCACTGGCGATCTGGGCGCGTCAATCCAAATATGCCGTGTTGCTTCTGTTGGCTCCGGCATTGCTTTCCTTATTCCAGGTGGGAGCAGGACAACGCGGCTGGTTGATCGGGTTAACCGTCACGGGCTTGGTCGGCTGGGGGATCGGGCGAATCAAGCCCGAAGTCCTGAAGCGAAGCGTGATCGCGGGGTGGGTCATCTCGCTTCCGGTCATCATCCTGCTCACGCGCGGGCTTTCAGAATCCGAAACAAGTTTCATGCCCGAAGTGCGGACGAATCTTTGGGGCGGGTTGTTGCTTACGTTCCTGCTGACGGTCGTCGGTATTATGTTTTCCTTTCCGATCGGTGTATTGCTGGCGCTGGGGCGCCGCTCGGAGTTGCCGATTATCCGCTGGTTCAGCGTGGGATACATCGAGTTGGTGCGCGGCGTGCCGCTAATCTCGATCTTGTTCATGGCGCAGTTAATGCTGCCGCTCTTTTTGCCCGACGGCTGGACGGTGGATCGCGTGATCCGCGCCATGGTTGGAATTACTTTGTTCAGCGCGGCGTATCTAGCTGAGAACGTGCGCGGCGGGTTGCAAGCCATCCCGAAGGGACAATTTGAAGCGGCGGAAGCATTGGGGCTGAGCGGGGCGCAGACGATGATCTTCATTATTTTGCCGCAGGCGTTGCGATTGATCATTCCGATTCTGGTGGGGCAGTTCATTGGCGTGTTCAAAGACACGTCACTGGTGGCGATTGTTGGTTTGCTCGATCTGGTCGGCATTGCTAGAACAGTGCTGGCACAGCCCGCGTTTCTGGGTTTACAGCGCGAGGTGTATGTGTTCATCTCGTTGATCTTTTGGGTGTTGAGTTACGGGATGTCGTATTTGAGCCAGCGGTTGGAAGAACGGCTCGGCGTTGGAATTCGATAAAGAGGACAGGCTATGGCAGACGAACCGATCATCAAAGTTCAAGAAGTGCACAAATGGTATGGAAATTTTCATGCGTTGAAAGGCGTGAGCATGGATGTGCAGAAAGGGGAAGTGATCGTCATCTTCGGACCGTCGGGTTCGGGGAAGTCCACGTTCATTCGCACGCTCAATCGCCTCGAAGAACATCAACGCGGGAAGATCGTTGTGGACGGCATTGAGATGAGCCATGATGTGCGCAACATCGAGCAGATTCGCAGTGAGACCGGCATGGTGTTCCAGCAGTTCAACTTGTTCCCGCATTTGACCGTGATGCAAAACATCGTCCTTGCGCCGATCCAAGTCCGCAAGTGGACGAAGCAAAAGGCGGAGGAGATCGCCATGCAGTTGTTGGAGCGTGTTGGGATTCCCGAACAGGCGAATAAATTCCCCGGTCAACTTTCGGGCGGACAACAGCAACGCGTGGCAATTGCGCGCTCGCTGGCGATGCAGCCGAAGATCATGCTCTTCGACGAGCCGACCTCCGCGCTCGACCCTGAAATGATCAAAGAAGTATTGGACGTGATGACCGAACTGGCAAAGTCAGGCATGACCATCCTCGCCGTGACTCACGAGATGGGTTTCGCCCGCGCCGTGGCGGACCGCATGATCTTTTTCGATAAAGGCGAGATCGTGGAGCAGGGGACTCCTGAACAGATATTCAATTCCCCCAAGGAAGATCGGACCAAGTTGTTCCTATCGCAGATTTTGAGGCATTAAGAGTTTGATGTGACACGTCAGGCTATTTCAACTTTTCAAGTAATTCGCTTGCTGTTAAGATTGAAATGCCTTGATAAGATTTCAGGCTTTTGATGTGAGAATCGCCGGAGACGATGACCTCTGCGTTTGCGGCTATAGAGCAAGCCAAAACCATATCATCGTCAGGATCATCCTTGATGACACGCGGAGTCAATGCAGGGTGGACGAGTGTCGCTAGTTCGCCAAATCCCAAAACCAACTCTCTCGTCGTTGTTTGCGCCGCTTTCAATCGCGCAGTAAATTTATCTCGTTCAAGCACATCGGCTAGTTCGGCGAGCAAGTCGGGGCTGGTGTAAAGCGTAATTTTCCCCGTGTGCGCTAATTCAAGAATTTCCCTTGGTTTACCGCGCCACAACAACCCAGAAATAACAGTGTTGGTATCCGCAACAACTTTCATCTGGCGCGAGCTTCGCGTGCGGCGGCTATTTCAGCTTCAAGTTCTTCTTCGGTCAGAGGTGGAGATTCAAGGGCGGCAAGTTTATCGGCAGTGGCGAATAGTTCGTCCACGCGGCGGCGGCGCAATTCCTCGCGCAATAGGCGTTCGATTTCAGCGGGTTGAAGCAAGCCTGCTTCTTTTGCCTCTTTGAAAACATTTTCTGGAAGGTCGAGTTTTAGATCTAGGGTCATGGCATACCTCTTTCGCAATTATACAACCTTACTGCGTGATCAATTTTCCATTCTCTAACCTTTCGACAGGCTCAGGGCAGGTTCGCCAATCTCTTTTGCTCCCACAGCAAACATCGTTACCTCGATCTGCCGCTTCATGAATTTCATCACCTCAACCGCCTTTTCTGTTGAAACTGCCGTGGCTTTGATGAATTGGCCTGAGCGGACCTCATCCCTAACTCCTCTCCTGCCGGGGGAGGAGAATCTGTTGCTTCTGATACGGGAGGATAGGATGTCATGGCAATTCTTGAGTGTGATTTGAAAACCATTCTGTGAATTCATTACGGCTGAGTTTGCCTGAGGCAACGGACAAAATGATTTCAGCCTGTTCGTCTATGTTCGCGTCAATCTTATACCCGTTGATAGCCAAAAACATAGCCATTGCGGCGTGACCAGTACGCTTATTACCATCTGCGAAAGGATGATTTTGTATCAACGAAAATCCCAGTGTCGCGGCTTTTTCCGCGACGCTGGGATAGAGTTCATTTCCACCGAATGTCATATAAGGTTGAGCAAGCGCGGATTCGAGCGCGCCAAAGTCTCGGATTGCAACCAAGCCCCCAGTTTGTTTCATGATATGTTGATATGTTTCGAGAACTTCGGCGATGGTGAGAGGTCGGATCATTATGCCAGTCGCTTGTATAGTTCTTGGTAGGTCTCCAAAACGTATTCAAGCGCTTTTTGAAAATCCTCTTGCGGGCGCACGGCTAATTCTTCAACACTCACCCGAAGTAATTGTTCGATGGGAATGTTGAACTGAGTTGCAAGGTTTTGTAATTTTTCGAACCGATCTTCTGAAAACGTAACTGTTACTGTGACCATGGCGCACCTCTTTCGCAATTATACAACTTTACCGTTCAAGCAATTTTCCATTCTCCAATTCTCTAACCTCTTTTGCCCCCGCCGCAAACATCGTCACTTCGATCTGCCTCTTCGTTAGCTTCATCATCTCAACGGCTTGCTCGGTTGATACTGCCGCCGCTTTCAAAAATTGGCCTGCCATGCCGCCGAGCGTCGCGCCGAGGGCAATGCACTTGGCGATGTCGAGTCCGTCTTTGATGCCGCCGCTGGCGAAGATGGTCATGTTGGGGACGGCTTTCTTCACGTTGAGAATTGATTCAGTAGTCGGGATTCCCCAGCCAACGAACGTCGCGGCGAGTTGACGGGTGAACTCGTCGGGCGCGCGGTGCATTTCTACTTGCGACCAGCTTGTGCCGCCTGCGCCTGCCACGTCTATGGCGCTCACACCGCAATCGGATAATAACTTTGCCGTTTGTTCAGAGATTCCCCAACCAACTTCTTTTGCGATGACAGGGACGTTGGTCTGCTTGCAAACGTCCTCGATCTTTTTCGCAAGACCTTCAAAATTTGTGTCGCCCGCATCTTGCACGGCTTCTTGTAATGGATTCAAATGTAAATACAGCGCGTCGGCTTGGATCATGTCAACAGCGCGGTGGCAGTGGTCAATGCTGTAGCCGTAGTTGAGTTGAACCGCGCCGAGGTTTGCGAACAGTAAAATGTCGGGCGCGACTCTCCGCACCTGAAAAGTTTTTGCCTGTTCGGGATGCTCGATCGCCGCGCGTTGACTCCCGACTCCCATGGCGACCTTCATCTCTTGCGCGGCTTCGGCGAGACGCAGGTTGATCGTCTCGGCTTCGGCTGTACCGCCGGTCATCGAAGAGATGAGGATGGGAGCCGCTAGACGCTTGGCGAACAGGCTGACCGTCGTATCGAGCCGGTTTAAGTCGAGTTCGGGCAGAGCCTCATGGATGAAGTGGTAGTTCTCCAGTCCTGTGGTCAGCGCGGAGCGGACATCCTGCTCTAAGTTGATCTTAATGTGATCGGCTTTTCGCTGGTCTATCGGCGCAACTTTTGTCATGGGGCAGTGTTCCTGTGGTTGTAAAATCTAGTACAATTGCAAAAATTCTTTGAGGAGGTTGTCATGTCTGACACATTTAACGATATCAAGGCGATTATCAAGGATTTGCTTGGCGCGGATGAGGCAAAGATCACGCCGGAGGCTCGCTTCCGCGAGGACCTCGAGGCTGATTCGCTGGATCTGGTGGAGTTGATCATGGCGTTCGAGGATAAGTTCGGCGCCGAGATCTCAGACGAAGCCGCGCAGAAGATCGCGACCGTTGGCGACGCTGTCGCTTACATTGACTCGCATAAGTAAATCTTTTTGGCGATTATAACCGTAGAGCCGTCTGATGAGGACGGCTCTACGTGTTTAATTTCGTATTATGTCGTTGCGAGGGCGGTGATCTTCCGCCCGAAGCAATCTCCTCGAAACAAGAATCTATTTGAAAACAGGAGATTGCTTCGTCGTGGCGCGAATCGCGCCACTCCTCGCAACGACATTATTTGAGAAGTGACGGAATCTCTTCCGGGTGCTTCGCCACTTTCACGCCCGCGGCTTGGAGGGCTTTGACTTTGCCCTCCGCGGTTCCCGCGCCGCCTTCGATGATCGCACCCGCGTGACCCATGCGTTTGCCCGGAGGGGCGGTTTGACCGGCGATGAAGGAAACGACAGGCTTGGTCATCTTCGAGGCGATGAATTCGGCGGCTTTATCTTCATCAGTCCCGCCGATCTCGCCGATGAGCACCACTTTTTCGGTGTGCGGATCATGCTCGAACATTTCCAACACGTCAATAAAATTCGTCCCGTTGACCGGGTCGCCGCCGATGCCCACACAAGTGGACGCGCCCATGCCGACGAGTTTCAACGCGTACAGCACTTCGTAGGTGAGTGTGCCAGAGCGCGATACAACGCCGACGTTGCCGGGGATGGCGATGTTACCGGGGATGATTCCGACTTTCGATTCGCCGGGGGTTAACATGCCCGGGCAGTTGGGTCCCACCAGCCGCACGCCTTTGTTGTCGAGATAACTACGCACGCGCATCATGTCTTGCACGGCGACGCCTTCGGTGATGCAGACGACGAGGGGGATGCCCGCGTCCGCCGCTTCGAACATCGCGTCCGGCGCGAAGCGGGCAGGGACGAAGATCACCGAGCAGTTGGCGTCAGTCGCTTCTTTTGCAAGTTTGACCGAATCGAACACGGGGACTTTTCCGTCTAACACCCATTCGCCGCCTTTGCCCGGCGTGACGCCCGCGACGAGGTTTGTTCCGTACGCCAGCATTTGCGTGGAGTGAAAAAGTCCTTCGTTGCCGGTGATGCCTTGCACGAGCAGGCGTGTGTTTTTGTTGATAAGAATGCTCATTGATTTTCCTCGAAGATAGACCTCACAGGTCTTAAAGACCTGTGAGGTCTATAATTTTTACTTCGCCGCCTGCACAGCCTTTTGCGCGGCATCTGCCAGAGTCTCTGCGGTGATCATCTTTGCGTTCTCAAGGAGTTTGCGTCCCTCTTCCGCGTTCGTGCCGACGAGCCGCACGACCATCGGAACTTTCGGCTTCACTTCATCCATAGCGACCAAAATTCCACGCGCCACTTCGTCGCAGCGGGTGATGCCGCCGAAAATGTTGAAGAGAACCGCTTTCACGTTCGAGTCGGACAAAATGATCTTCATCGCCGCGGCGACTTTATCCGAGCCCGCGCCGCCGCCGATGTCCAAGAAGTTGGCTGGCTCGCCGCCGAACAACTTCACGATGTCCATGCTGGTCATCGCCAAGCCCGCGCCGTTGACCATGCAACCGATGTTGCCGTCGAGTTTGATGTACGAGAGACCGAATTTACGCGCCTCGGTTTCCGCGGGCGCTTCTTCATCTATATCGCGCATTTCATTGAGATCGGAATGACGGAACAACGCGTTGTCGTCAATCATCATCTTGCCGTCGAGCGCCGCGAGTCGTTTGTCTTTCGTGATCACCAGCGGATTGATCTCCGCCAGCGTCGCGTCGGTTTCGAGGTATGCCTGCCACAGTCCAGCGGCGATCTTGCTGAACTCGCGCCAGTGATCGCGCGGCAGGTCAATGGAAGCGGCGATGTCGCGCGCTTGATAATCGCGCAGTCCCAACAGCGGGTCAATATGAACTTTGATGATTTTTTCGGGTTTCGTCGCGGCAACTTCTTCGATGTCCATGCCGCCCTCGGCGGATGCGATCATCACAGGTTTTTTCGCGGCGCGGTCGTTCGTGATGGCGAAATAAATTTCATGTTCGATGGCGGCGGCTTCGTCCACAAGCACTTTGCGCACGGGCAAGCCTTTGATCTCCATCGCGAGAATTTGTTGCGCGAGTCCCTCGGCTTCCGCCGCGCTCTTGGCGACCTTGATGCCGCCCGCTTTGCCGCGTCCGCCCACCAGCACCTGCGATTTAATAACAACGCGGCCCCCCAGTTCCTCGGCGATGTGCTTCGCCTCCACTGCGGTAGCCGCCACCCGTCCCTTGGGGATCGGGATTCCATATTTTGCAAAGATCGTTTTGGATTGATACTCGTGAAGTTTCATATGTCCCTTCAAGTTTTCAAGATAAAAGCACGGGCATTATACCACCCTCATTTTGACTCGCAAAAATTTATGGTATCCTTTCAAGCCCGCTATGAAACATTTACTCAGAACCCGAATTTTTCTCAAACCCTACACATGGCAGATTCTTTTTACACTGCTCTTGCTGGTTGTGATCACCGCGCTCAACCTCCTCGTCCCGCGCATCATTCAGACAGCGGTGGATGACGGACTCACGCGCCGCGACATGCGACAGATTACCCAGTCCGCGCTTCTCCTTCTCGGACTTGGGCTTGGTTCGGCTTTCCTCAGCCTGATTCACCGTTACACGACTGAATGGATCGCGGCTCGCGTTGGCTACGACCTGCGCAACAAGACGTTCGATCACATCCAACATATGACGTTCACGTACCACGATCACACGCAATCGGGACAACTCATCTCGCGTTGTATCGAAGACGTGCGCGCAATCGAAAAATTTTCGGGCAGCGCCGTTTCGGATCTCGTGAAATTTGTGATGCTTGCCATCGGCGTGATCTACTCCATGGTCGCGGAGAATCCGCTGCTGGCGGGCATCGCGCTCGTGCCGATGATTCCGCTCGTGCTCATGACCTCCAGTTTTGGGACGAAGATCGGCAAATTGTTTTTCATTGTAGATCAAGCCATGGGCGAGGTCTCGAATCGCTTGCAGGAAAATGTCGTCGGCGTGCAAGTCGTCCGCGCGTTTGCGCGTGAGAAATATGAGATCAAACGGTTCACCGATGCGAACAATGTTGTTTTCAAGTCGTGGGTGCACGTCATTGACGAATGGTCGAAGATCATGCCGACGACAAACTGGCTCACGACGATCAACGTCATTTTGATCCTGTGGTTTGGCGGGCAAATGGTCATGGACGGGACGTTGACCATCGGCGCGATTGTTGCATTCAACGCGTACATTTTGATGATGGCGGAGCCAGCCCAACAGTTGACGGGACTCGTCAACGCGGGTGGCGAGGCGGCGGCAGGCGCGCAACGCGTCTTCGAGGTGTTGGATATCGAACCCGCGATCCAGTCCGCGCCGAATGCGGTGAGGATGGAATTGCTGAACGGCGAAGTCGAATTTCGCGATGTGCGGCTCAACTATAAAGGCGAAAGAACCGCCTCGTTGAACGGAATCAGCGTGAACGTCAAACCGAATCAAATCGTCGCGTTGATCGGACCGACAGGCTCGGGCAAAACGTCGTTCATCAATCTCATCCCGCGTTTTTACGATGTGACAGATGGTTGCGTGCTTGTTGATGGCGTAGATGTCCGCGAGATGGATTTGGTCGCGCTTCGGCAACAGATCGGCATCGTTTTGCAAACGTCGTTATTGTTCTCCGATTCGATCAAAGCAAATATTGCCTATGGTCGCCCCGACGCGACGATGGACGAAGTGATCGCCGCCGCGAAAGCCGCGCAAGCGCATGAGTTTATCGAGGGTTTTACCAACGGCTACGACACCATCGTCGGCGAACGCGGGGTGACTCTTTCAGGCGGACAGCGTCAGCGTGTGGCGATTGCGCGCGCGTTGCTGATGAATCCGCGCATTTTGATTCTCGACGACTCAACTTCGTCAGTGGACACGCAAACCGAAAAGTTAATCCAAGCCGCGCTGGATGCGTTGATGGAAGGACGCACCACCTTCGTGATCGCGCATCGCCTTTCCACCGTCCGCCGCGCCGATTTGATCCTCGTGCTGGATAAAGGTCAGATTGCCGAGCGTGGCACGCACGAACAACTGCTTGCGCTTGGCGGTTTGTATAAAGAGATCTATGACTTGCAGTTGGTAGATCACGCTGGCTTTGCGGAGGAGATGGAAGAAACCTTCCTCGCTGATCAGAGCGACCCTGAGCTTGTCGAAGGGGAGCGCAGTCGAGGCGAGAGCAATACGCTTCCTCGCTGAGTGGAGGAACGACGCTTCTTCGTTCCGTAGTCGAAGCGCGCGTGATCCTGTCCTTCGACTACACTCGTCGCAACAACCGCTCCTCATTCCGCTCAGGACGGAGAAAAATAATATGCCTTACCTCGTTTATATTCTCGAATGTTCCGATGGCTCTTATTACACGGGTAGCACAGATGATGTCAATAAACGATTATGGCAACATCAAGAAGGCGTCGAACCTGCCTCGTATACCTTTTCTCGCCGACCCGTAAAGTTGGTTTGGGCTTCGGAGGAGACGAAATATTATTATGATGCCTTGCGCTGGGAACGGCAAATCAAAGGATGGAGTCGCGCTAAGAAACAAGCCTTGATTCGCGGTGACTTTGACGGAATTCATGAGATTGTAAAAGCTGAAAGAAAACAAAGAGATCAAAATAAAAAGAAACCTCCTCGCTGAGCGGAGCGTAGCGAAGTCGAAGCGCGACCAAGAAAACATCTGTTTGCATGAATACTTGTCCTTCGACTGCGTTCGTCGCTAGCGCTCCTCACTCCGCTCAGGACGGAAATAGACATGACCACAAAAATCATCCCTCCCACATTTATCACCCAATCGGAAGAGACGCTCGATAAGGGATACGACCCCAAAGTGGCGCGCGGACTACTGCGCTTCGTCAAGCCGTACGTGCCGCGCATGTTCTTTGCGTTGATCCTCATGATCATCGTCACTGCCGCGGCTGTGTCGGGACCGTACTTCGTCAAACTCGCCATTGACGAGGGGATCGGCGCGAAAGATGTCAATGCGCTGAGAAACATTGTTTTGACTTACTTGGTGATTTCGATCATCCAACTGGTCACAAACTTTTATCGCGTGCGGATCATGTCTCGCGTGGGGCAACACGTCCTGTACGACGTGCGCACGGCGATGTTCGAACATTTGCAAAATCTCTCGTTGAGTTTCTACAATCGCTACAGCGTGGGACGTGTCATAACAAGAGTAATCAATGATGTTGGCACTCTGCGCGAATTCATTACGTGGGCG
>JAJTXU010000299.1 GCA_021462845.1 Anaerolineales bacterium | reverse complement strand
TCCCCTGTTTGTGTAAATTCGCCGCCACCACTCCCAGTGCACAATACCTCTTAGCCTGACTTTCACAATTCACACTTAACCCGACCTTCGCAATTCGAGGGGTGTATGAGCTGCTAAGCCAGCAAATACAAGGGGTCACCCAAAAAGGTCGGCACTACAGACGGGTTTGTCCAGAGGCATAAACCTTGGGCGGCGGTTGATCGGGCAGTGACAATCCCAGTTGAGCTAAAAGGAGAGAAACATCCTTTTCCGGTTGTGTATAGCGGCTCATGACAATATGACGTCCCTCTGTAATCGGTAAATGAATATCAATCATTTGAATGCCCGATAGTTTTTTCAAAATGGCATCTGATGTGAGACCTGAGGCTCGTCCCCGTGCAAGATTTCGCAACGTTGTGTGGAGACAATAAGCCAAAAAGGAAACAAAAATATGGGCTTCAATTCTCTTTTCCAACTGATGCCAGATGGGACGAATGGAAAGCGCCCCCTTCAAATCCTTAAATGCCTGCTCAACGCGGGTCAAAAGCAGATACGATTCCCAAACGGTTTCAGGTGAAGCGGCCTGCATGTTGGAACGAAGCAGATAGCGTCCCTCGCGTCTTAACGCTCGCCGCAGGCGCTCGCGGTCTAGTTCGAAATGGAACGTGTGTTCGTTCACCGATTCTTGCGGATTTGGCAAAGAGATACGAACCAGCCCAAAGTCCCGCCCGGCTTCTTTTTTTAACGCCCCGATATGCATCAGCAGGTCGTCACGAGTGATCTTCTTTCGATTGCGAAGTTCGTGAAGGCTTGCCCCCAGGCGTTTGAGTCTGCGACGACGCATAGACCGTTCCTTGGCTACCCGGTCATGACTTTCCACATAAACATAGAACTCCGACTCTTGCTGAAGTATTTTAACGCGGACACTTTCACGCGCCTGTATCCAGGGCTGTTCGAGCAATGGTTTTTCAACACGGGTCAAATGTCCCTTGGGCGTGCCGACCAAATAATCAATCCCTCGAGAACGCATCTTTTCCAATGTCTTCTCGGTTGGAATGCCACGATCCATAAGCCAGGTGCGGCGAGATTTTCCATACTGTTTTTCAATCCGATCCAGAAATTCCTCTAAGGTTGCGGTATCTCTTGTATTCCCAGGATATACTTCGTAAGCCACGGGAAAACCTTCTGTCGTCAATACCAATGCCACAACCACTTGAACACAATCCGAACGTTTGTCCCGGCTGTACCCGAAACGTTTTTTACTATCCGATCCCGCCGGCGGATCGCTTTCAAAGTACGTACTCGTCAGATCATACAGCAGCACATCATACTTCGCGCCAAACAGCTTGCCCCATTGCTCTTTTAAAAAACCAAACAGCTCGTCCCGATGCTCAAGCAACAAATCCAAACAACGATACGGCTTATCCTTTTGTGCCAGCGAATAATCTTCCCCCAGCAGGTCACCCATAGCACTCCGCAAAAACCACTCTCGATGAAACCGAAATTCACTTCCCGGATCAATCAGCCGGTAGCAGCTCAACGCCTTCAGTAGGTTCAGCCAGCTTGTCCCCTTACGGCTTGACGGCAAACGTTGTTTCCAAAAGGTGTCCAGTTCCAGCATATTCCACACATACAATCCCAACCAGCACGCACCCCATTCACGCGGACGGCGCAATTCAATCTTGTCCAACTGCACCCGAACGGTCTCGCAGTCCATTACGGGCAACTCTTCCCGGTCATCCGGAAACAATGCGAGTTGTTTTGCCTTTGGCTTTTCACCCCAAAGCGTCTCTACCGTACGAATCCATCCCGCCCGTTGGTTATCATTGAGTTCCCCCAAGTAAAGCACTTGCCGCTGAACCACACCTCCGCCAGCCACTCGACGGTTCTCCACTATGCTCCAATAGCGGTGTGTTTTTCCGCCTTTTGTCCTCGATTTTGCTCGTAAAAACATGAAAATATTTTTGCAGTTTTTATCGAGAACGTCAATAGGGTAGGTCGGCACTACAGCCCATTTTGAAAATCCATCCCTTGAAAATCAAGGGATGCAGGGCGATTCATGCCTAAAAATAACCTTTTTTCAGCTCGAATTGCGAAAGTCGGGCTAGCAGCAGTTAATATGGCTGATTATATATCTGGAATGTTGAGTAAATCACTGGGTGTTTTAGCCGTTGAGGCGACAACTTTCAGTGCTCTTACTTCTTCGACATACGGTATAGCCAGTATGTTTTTTCTAATGCCTGACCAACAAAACCAGCGCGAACAGCCTCATATGTAATGTTTGAACGGAACACTCCAAAGCTTGCTAAAATAAGGCGAGAACAAAGGGATTCTGGATATAAAGACTCCA
>JAJTXU010000298.1 GCA_021462845.1 Anaerolineales bacterium | reverse complement strand
GGTATAACGAACATCAACCCGGAAGACCCATCGAACATCAACACCCTGCTTGGCGATCTGCGGTTGGATTCGGAAGATGCCAACCGACTAAAGTCGGTGTTACAGGCGGGCATTCCTCATCAGGTGCTCAATGCGCGCAAACACACCGAAGAGTCGCAAGTTATCGCGGGCGCGGGCGCGTTCGGCGCAGTGACCATCGCCACCAACATGGCAGGGCGCGGCGTGGATATCAAACTCGGCGGTGAGATCGCGGAAGAAGTCATTTCAGCCGCCAACCGCGTCTTACGGAAAGCGGGCTACGAGAATCCCTTCGACATGTCGTTGGAAGAACGCCGCATTGCCCTGCAACAAGTTGACCCTTCAAATTTTGGAATTTACGAAGCCGAGGTCAAACTCTTCCTACAATACTTCGAAGACATGGAGCGCGTGAAAAAACTTGGCGGTTTGCACGTCATCGGCACAGAACGTCACGATGCCCGCCGCATCGACAACCAGTTGCGTGGTCGCGCCGCCCGCCAGGGCGACCCCGGCGCCTCGCGCTTCTATCTCTCGCTACAAGACGACCTCATGCGCATTCAAGGCGGCGCGCAAACCAGCGCCATCATGGATCGCCTGCGCGTGGACGAATCACTGCCTCTCGAAGTCGGCATGGTCAGCAAACTGATCGAACAATCGCAACACCGCATCGAAGGCGCGAACTTCGACGTGCGCAAACACCTGCTCGAATACGACGATGTGCTCAACAAACAACGCGAACAGATCTACAACCAACGCGATCGCATCTTCGAAAAAGAAGACCTCAGCGACGACATTGCAACCCTGCTCGAAACCGAAGTAAAACAACGCGTCGAAGTCGGATTGGCTGACGAAGAGGGTCCTTGGAAGTTGATCGCCTGGCTCGAACAAGTACAGCCCGCCTTCATGACTGGAAACCGCCTCTTCCCCAGTTTCGGCTTGTCTCTGCTACTCAACGAAGTCGGCGCCCCGGGCGACCTCAAACCAACCGTCCTGCCGCTGATCTCACGCGCCATCGAAGCGGAAAACGCCCATCATCAACGCGCCATCGAACACCTCATCGACAACGCCGAACAATCTCTGCAAACCCAACTTGCCAGCCGCGAAGACACCCTCGACGCGTATTTCGAGGGCTTGCGCGACCGGGAAGATGCGGAGCGTTTGCGTCCGCAAAAGATCGTAGAAGAGATCAACAGCCTCATCGGTATGCAACTGCGGCTGAGCAACGAACAACTGCGCGCGCTGGGCGAAAACCCAACGGATGCAAAAGACGACATCCGCAAAATGGTGGAAGCGCAGTTAATTGCCAACACCGTGGCGCGCGTGGCAAATGCCGCCGCCAAACGGACGGGCGAATCGCTCGGCGAACGGTTCGAAGTCTCAACCTGGGACGATACCGCCGATCAACTCATCGATGCCGCGCAGAGCGCGCTTGAACGCAGGCGAGACCGCCTGAACAGCCAGATCGCGCGCGATATCGACACCTTGATGCCTTCCGACATTAACGAGACAACAACACTTAAACTTCTAATTTCTCTATCGCAAGAATCGCGCACCGGCTACGACCAGAAACACCGGCAAGTGAAGCAGGTGTTCACCCGTTTCAACTACGTCTTCCTCATCGCGCAATTACTCGAAGGGCAGGAAGCCGAAAAGATCGCCGAAGATGTGTTGACACACCTCGAAGAAGCGGAGACCGCCTTGCGAGCCGCATGGGGCGAACGCGAATACAACCGCCTCGCCGCGAATGCGCAAAAACTGGCGGACTTCGGCGCCCCGGCAAAAAACGCTTTCGGCGAGGAGCGGCTGAACGAAACTGTGGCAAGCCTCCCTGAGTCTGACCGGGAAGCGTTGGTCGAATCCATCGGCAGATATGTGCTGAATGAAGTCCATCGTCAATTATTGCTCAGCGCGACCACCGAGTTGTGGGTGGATTATTTGACGCGCATCGAGGCATTAAGAGTCTCAATCGGCATGGAGGCTTACGCCCAACGTGACCCGCTGGTACAATACAAAGGACGCGCGTCGGAAATGTTCGCTCAATTGATCGAAGATATTCGCGGGCTGGTGATCGGACGCGTGTTTGCTTATCAACCCCGCCCTGTGGAAATCACCGCGCTGGAAGCATCGGATGCGCCTGCAACGGAGACGCAACAAGAAAGCAGGGATGAAAATCGAAAGAAGAGACGTCGAAGACATTAACGCATGAGCGCCGTCGAACGAGTCACCGCTTCGCTGAATACGTTTCGGGCATTGCCCAAAGTGGAGTTGCACCGTCATCTCGAAGGCTCACTGCGTCTCGACACCATGCTCGAC
>JAJTXU010000297.1 GCA_021462845.1 Anaerolineales bacterium | reverse complement strand
TCGTGGGCTGGGTGATGGTGCACGCAAAATCGTTGCGCGTTGGCGATACGCGAACCGACCCGCGCTACTGCGCCGCGCTCGAGACGACGCGTTCGGAAATGTGCGCGCCGATTCTAGTGTCCGATGGGCGAGTGATTGGAGTCATTGACGTCGAAAGCCACAAGGTGAATGCCTTTACCACACAAGATATTTTCCTCGCAGAAACTCTGGCAAACGCGGTGAGCCATACACTGGAGCGTTTGATCAAAGAACGGCAAGCCCAGACCCGCTCCCGAACAAAAACGCGCCTCACGCGGCGCGAGACTCAAGCGCTGGGAGCGGCAGCGGCAGGACAAGGCAATAAAGAGATCGCGCGCACCCTCCACATCAGCGAAAACACGGTCGAGGCGCATTTGAGACATTGTTATCAAAAACTGAGCGTGGCGTCGCGAGGCGAGGCAGTCGCCAAGGCGCGCGTGTTGGGTCTCTTGGAAGAGAAATAGCAGGCGCGCTCTCCGTTAACGGAAATCCATGATAGACAAGGGCAGTTGCAAATGGTATATTCCCGGCGAGCTTGTGTAGGGGCAAAATTTGAACTGAAATTATATCACTCCGACAGGCTGCTAGAATTCTCAAAAACATGGGGAGGCAAAAAAGGATAAAGATAAAGAGGATGATAAAATTATTGGCGCTAGTTTCACTTGCGTTCGTCGCCACAAGTGGAATCTTTGCGGTTGCGCACGCAAATCACGGCAACGCTCTGCATAATGCAACCGAAAGGAATAATGGCAATTGGTACGGAAGTTAGGCAACGATCGCATGGACAAATCCGAATCTGAAGAATGGTCAATGGGTCTACCATCGCACTTCGACGAATCATGATAATCCTGGCACCTGCTTCCGTTACAGCGAAATCGGATGGTTCAAAACTCAACAAGGTCTGACGGGTCTGATTGTCTGGGATAGCGGTTGTTCTCGCCATGACCTGTCATTTGCGATTACGGCCGCAGAACACACTTATCGCCAGAAATATTTCCCCGGAGGAGTAGACAAGTATGAGTGGTTCGTAGATGGGGCGCGCCTTGGAGACGGTCAAACCAATTTTTCATTTGGCACCTCTGTTACATGTGGCGGCGAAGTTGCAACGGGAGTCGAAGCAATGGGGAACACGCGGTGTGGAGCAAACAAAAAATACAAGAAAAAGCCGGACAACACATTCCGCTGGACCGCTTGGAAGGGACATGTAGATCACGTGGATGACGCACCGTACACGAATGTTAATGATGCCGCAGATCCAAAGAACTCTTTCTTCTCACAAGGCAACGAATAGAAAGCGAGAGCCCAATGAAAAACAAGCTTCTCTTTTCAATCGGACTGCTTACTTTAGTCGGGATAGCGCTTTTGAGCATAGGCCTATGGCAATCCCGAAACGCGCAAGCAGAACCTGATCGTGATAGCGCCGCCGCAGTCCAACGCGCCATCGAAATCGCACACGCGCGCGGTCTGGAAGTGGAACGTCCCGATGGCATCGTATCAAAACGGACGACGCTGCAGGAATGGTTTGCATTGAATCATTTTACGCCCGACCCGAACGCTGCTCCATTCGGGCTTGACCCCAAGCGCTCGGTGTGGATTGTGGCAATGAAGGGTCAGGTGAATTGGAATGGTCCCGGACGGCGCGGCGGGGCAGGCGATCAGTTCGACAACATTACGGTTCTTTTGGACACACAAACCCTCGCGCATCTTGGGACGCTGTCTGTTGCGCCGAACGAACCCCTGCCGCTGGGTTTGCAGCGATAATGCCTTGCTGCGGCACAATGCGAAAAAAAACGCGATCGCGTCAATCCATACGCGACCGCGTTTTTTTCTTTGTCATTCTGATTCGAAAATAGCCCCTCACCCCCAGCCCCTCTCCCTGACGCATCATCACGCACCCCACGACTCGACTGGCGCTATGCGTGATGATGCGTCACCAAAAGACGCGGGGGGATTTTCATTGTTGCAGGTGAACAGAGTTCATAATGGCGGCGCCTTGTCCGGGAATGTTTGCGCCAGATGATTTCAGTTCAAGTGGGCTGTGACCGGACATACCACAGCGCCCAAAAATTATGTCATTTCTACATGGGTCGGCGGTTACGAAACCTGTTCGAACACTTGGACGCTGACCATTGATGCCGGCTATTGAGATTCGTACAATATCACGAAGGGACCGGGAGCGGATGCGGTCACCTATTTGCGCGGGCTGCTGCAAATCCTCCACGAGGAAATGCGCTATTCCCATGTCGTCATCGGATTCACCGACGCCGACGGCGTAATGCGTCCCCTTTGCAGCTATGGCTTTCCGAACGCGATACAAGAACGATTGATGGCAGTCC
>JAJTXU010000296.1 GCA_021462845.1 Anaerolineales bacterium | reverse complement strand
GAAATTTATTCCGTTCTTCATCTTCCGCGATCCGCGCGACGTGGTGGTCTCGCATGTGTTCTACGTCACCGAGATGGAAAAGAATCACGTCCACCACGCGTACTATCAATCACTCCCCGATTTCGATTCGCGTCTCAGGGCGAGCATCCTCGGAAGACCCGATGCCGACGTCGAATTTCCAAACATCGCCGAACGCTTCGCTCCTTACATGGATTGGTTGAATCATCCCGAAGTGCTCGCCATCCATTTTGAAGATTTGATCCACGCCCGCGCCGCGACTCTGACTCGCATTCTGGATCATTTCCTCGCCCGCGTCCCGCTTCAGACGCCCCGCGAGCTGATCCTCGAATCCCTCGAATCGTCCATCAACCCCAGCCGTTCTCCCACCTTCCGTTCGGGGAAGACGGGCGAGTGGAAAAAATTTTTCACAGAGGAACATAAAAAGATATTCAAGGATGCGGCGGGTGATTTGTTGATAAGATTAGGGTATGAGAAAACAAAAGATTGGTGAACAGGGAAACAAGTACACAGGTAAACAGGTTTATTCCAACGTGTTTCCTTGTCTACGTGTATACGTGTCTACTTGTGTACCTTCCCCATGACCTGCTCCATCGTCATCCGCGCGTACAATGAAGAAAAACACATCGGGCGTTTGCTGGAGGGGATCAAACAGCAAACACTCAACGATGTGGAGATCATTCTCGTGGACTCGGGTTCGACAGATGCGACGGTTTCCATTGCCGAGTCGTTCGGCGCGCGGATCGTGCGAATCGCTTCGGGGGAGTTCACGTTTGGGAGGTCGCTCAACTTCGGCATCCGCGCAGCAACGCGTGAATTTGTCGTCATCGCCAGCGCGCATGTCTATCCCGTGTATCCTGATTGGTTGGAGAGTCTGCTTCGCCCATTTCAAGATGAGCGAGTCGCGCTGACCTACGGCAAACAACGCGGACCCGACTCGGCGAAATATTCGGAACAGCAAATTTTTCATCGCTGGTATCCCGACGCGAGCAACTTGGATCAGCCCACCGCCTTTTGCAACAACGCCAACGCCGCGACCCGAAAAAGTTTATGGGAGAAGAATCCCTACGATGAGACTTTGACGGGGCTTGAAGATTTAGCGTGGGCGAAGTGGACGAAGGATCAGAGGTACAAAATCGCCTATGTTGCCGAGGCGGAGATTATCCACATCCACAATGAGACGCCGCGCGGCGTGTTCAACCGTTATCGCCGCGAAGCGATGGCGTTCAAACGGATCTATCCTGAAGCGCATTTCAACGTCTATGATTTTCTTCGTTTGACGGTCTCGAACATTTTCAGCGACCTGTGGCACGCGGCGCGTGAGCGTGTTCTGCTGAAGAACATCACTTCGATATTCTGGTTCCGCTTTATGCAATTTCATGGCACACGCATGGGGCACCGCGAGACGAGTCTGGTCACGCCGCAGTTGCGTGAGACGTTTTATTATGCGCGGGAGAGAAAGAGGAGACAGGAAAGTGAGAGGGGGGTCAAGCCGATTCGATATAATCATCCAAAATGAAAAATCATCCTCCTAACCCCGTGCTTGTAATAGAAGCCGTTTCCAGTTAAGAAGGCGATACCATCGAGTCTCTCGAAGTGCGTGTTCATGAAGCTGAGCGCAAATTTTTTGTGCAATTACTTGGAGGAATGATAAATGGAAAAACATGTAGTCATAACTTTTGTGAAAATAAAATTATTACCATTCTTTCTTTTTGCGTTTTTACTTGCTGCCTGCGGTTCGAAATCTGGTATGTCAACACCAACCAATGCCTCAAAGATTACTATTGAACCAGTCGGTGAAGATTCTACGCTCACAAGACAATTTTATGATCACCAGTGCAGATTAGTGGGATACGAAAATCTGGCTGGCTTTTACCCTGATATTTACTATTCACCAAACAGGGATTTATCTTTTGTACTCTGTGAAGATTATTCAGATGGCAAAACTTATTACCCATTCATAATTGCTAGGATTCTAGGAGAACAGCCTGGCGATATCAATCCAATCATTCTTCCCCCCGATTGGATTACAAATTTCCCCTCAACAACTTTCAAACCTGATCTTTGGAACCATGACGCATTGATATTTCGTGCATATACCCTTCCTTGCCCAGATCAAATTTTTTGCTTTTACCAAGATGGTGATGCTCTTTACAACGTGAACATGGAAAGTGGTGAATTTTCTACATTACTATCTCCTCAATCCCTTTCCTATGCGTTTTCAATATCCCCTGACGGAAAAGATAGTGCAAGGTATTTTCTGTAAATTGGTCAAGGTCATCTTGGTGTTTTTACGGTGTATTAGGTTATACCCTTCGACAGGCTCAGGGCAGGCTCTTCA
>JAJTXU010000295.1 GCA_021462845.1 Anaerolineales bacterium | reverse complement strand
ATCGCCCACGGTGCGTGTATTTTCAGACACATGGCTACCTCCTCTTCCTATCTTACTCCTCCTCCCTGGTTTGCCAACAGTATCAATGAGAAAGCCATAGCGAGGGAGTGTCCAATTGAGAAAGTAAAAAACCAATCTTTGCCGCAGAGAACGCAGAGTTCGCTGAGAAAAATCCAAAAGTTCTCGGTGAACTCTGTGGCTAAACGCGCTTTGTTGGACACTCCTAGTATTACAGCGCAAAGTCAGGAACAACGCTATATCTTACACCCCAACCATCCACGAATTGTTCACGAATAAACGAATTTCGCCGTCCGTTCGAGAATTCGCGGCTTTTGTTCGTGGACGGTTTGCCAGCGTAACAATCAACCTTGCGTTGTAATACTATTCCGAGTAACTATGATTGTCTGACGTGGTAATGGCGACTTCAGTCGCTTTTACGCCGCAAAACAAACGACTGAAGTCGTTACTACGGTAAACTAATTTGTGTTACTCTGAATAGGATAATATCGATAACCGCGAAGCGGCTTCATAGTAGTCTTCGCGGTTATCTTCAAATTTCAAGAGTGTCGTTTACTGATTCTTTTGGAACTTTGCGATGAAATCGTCATATCTTTGTTTCAGTTCAACCGCGGGTTCCCCGCCATCGAAATTGAGGAACACCTTGAACGCGGCGTTCCCTCGCTTGTCGAAGAATTGGAAGGACAGCGATTCGTGTTTATCGAGATGACTCGGTTTGCGGAAGGCAAAGACAGAAGCCAGTTCCCAGCCACGGATGTGCATATCGAGCGTGTCGGTGCGGATGTTCAGGAAGCCGTCTTTGTTGAAAAATTTTCCGAACTGACCGAATACTTCAATGGTCGTCGCGCCGTTCGAGACGATGACGGTCACTTTGCCCAGCGGCTCGAACGCGCGGATGATCTCTTCCCAGCGCGCGCCATCCAGTTCGCGGGATGTATCGCCATCAAGAGCGCGCAGAATGTCCACTTCGGGAATGCGCAGTTGATGCGCAAGCATGAGGGTCATCTGGGAACGGTCTTCGTTGTAGGCTTCACGAATGGCTTCCATGCGTTCATCGGCAGTAAGGTCCGGGCTGAGGGGGGCGAAGGTTGTAAACATAGCGCATCCTTTTTATCAATGTATGAAAACGGGATTTCCCGTTTCTGGAATGGGCGCAAGTATAGTGAGATTAACCCTGCAAATCCAGACACAAGGATGATGTTTGAATTCCATGGTGGTGATGGCGGATTTCACCCTGGTTGATAATTGAAGAAATCCCGCTCATTTGAACGGGATTTCTTCGCGTCACTTTGAAGTTTTTATCATCTGCCGCGCCACTTGCAACAACTCATGCGCGGACCTCAACGTCCCCTCGCCCACTTCGCCGAGCATTTGCGAAAGCTCGAGCAGACGCGGCTCGCCCTCCAGCCGTTCGACGCGCGTGAGTGTGCGATTGCCTTGAATCAATTTCTGCACTTGATAATGTTCGTCGCCGAACACAGCCAACTGCGGAAGATGCGTCACGCAGAAGACTTGATGTGAGCGCGAAAGATTCCACAACTTCTGACCAACGGTCATGCCCACGCGCCCGCCGATGCCCTGGTCAATTTCGTCGAAGATCAAACTCGGCACTTCATCGGCGCGGGCAAGCACGTTTTTTAGTCCCAGCATCAAGCGCGATGTCTCGCCGCCTGAGGCGATCTTCGCCAGCGGTTTGAGTCCCTCGCCAGGGTTCGGAGCGATCAAAAATTCGACGCGGTCAATTCCGTTCTGGTCGAACCCAATGCGCGGACCGCCGTTGAGCGGAACTCCGTTCGGGTCGGGCTTGGTTTGAAAGTCCACGCCAAACTTCGCGGCGGACATTTTCAGATCATCGAGTTCGGTTTCGATGCCGCTTCCCATCTTCGTCGCGGCGGATTTACGTTTTTCCGACAGTGTCAAACCTTGCTTGCCCAACTTCTCCAATAATTTTGCTTCGTCCAATTCCAATTCGTTGATTCGATCCGCCGCGCCCGTGATGGTTTCGAGTTGTTTGCGCGCGTTCTCGCCAGAGGCGATCACCGCTGGAATGTTCCCGCCATATTTGCGCGAGAGAGAATGGATCAGGTCGAGTCGCTCCTCCACTTGGTCGAGTCGTTTCGGGTTGAATTCGATCTCTTCCAAATAATCGCGCAAGTTATGAACCACATCCGAGATCGTATCAATCAACACCTCGGCTTGATTCGCCAACTCGCTTTGCGCGGAATCAATTTTTGCGAGCGCGGCTAACGCTTGCGCGGCTTGCCCGATCAAGTCCGTTGCGGCGGGAGTCTCGGGCGAGCCTTCATCCAACACAGCCAACGCCTCTTGCGCGTTCTGCGCCAGCGACTCGGCATTCGCCAGCCGATCACGCTC
>JAJTXU010000294.1 GCA_021462845.1 Anaerolineales bacterium | reverse complement strand
AGAGGGGGACCCTGGCTCCCTTCTCCCCGCGGGAGAAGGGCTGGGGATGAGGGAGAGTCAAACTCATCAACCAACACAACCCCAACACAACACCCAATCCATCCAATCCTTCCTCCTCACTCGTATCGCCTCCATGCTCGAAATGGACGCGTCCGCGATTGACCCGCGCCAACCGTTCACGTATTACGGACTTGGCTCCGTGCAAGCCGTGAGTCTCACCGGCGATCTCGAAGTTTTCCTCAACCGCAAACTTGCTCCTACGCTTGCATGGGATTATCCGACGATTGAATCGCTAGCGAATTTTCTTGCGAACGATTCACAGCCTGCAAAAATTTCATCTCCTGCAACTCCTCAGCCAAAGTTCAACAACATCAACGAACCGATCGCGATCATCGGCTTGAGTTGTCGTTTCCCGCAAGCGGAGAGTCCGCAGGCGTTTTGGGAACTTCTCCGCAACGGCGTGGACGCGATCACCGAAGTCCCGTCTGACCGCTGGGACGTGGATGAGTTCCACGCGGACGAACCAGCCAGAGGGAAGATGTTGACGCGCTTCGGCGGATTCCTCGATCACGTTGACGAATTCGATCCCGCCTTTTTTGGGATCTCGCCACGTGAAGCCGCGCGCATGGATCCGCAACAACGCCTCCTTCTGGAGGTCAGCTGGGAAGCGCTGGAGAACGCGTTCATCCCTCCGCATTCGCTCGCAGGGACTCGCACGGGCGTGTTCGTCGGCATCAGCAGTTACGATTACTCGCGTTTGCAATTCGACGATCCCGAAATGATTGACGCGTACGCGGGGACGGGCAACGCGCACAGCATCGCGGCGAATCGTTTATCGTATGTGTTCGACCTGCGCGGACCGAGCATGGCGGTGGACACGGCGTGTTCATCGTCGCTGGTGTCGGCGCATCTCGCGTGTCAAAGTTTGCGAAACGGCGAATCGGATCTGGCGTTGGCGGGCGGCGTCAATTTGATCCTCACTCCCGAATTGACCATCACCTTCTCGCAAGCGCGGATGCTCGCGCCCGATGGTCACTGCAAAACCTTCGACGCCAGCGCGGACGGTTATGTGCGCGGCGAGGGTTGCGGCATCATCGTGTTGAAGCGTTTGTCCGATGCTCAGCGCGATGGCAACAATATCCTTGCATTGATTCGCGGCTCGGCGGTGAATCAAGACGGGCGCAGTAACGGACTCACCGCGCCGAACGGACTCGCCCAACAAGATGTGATTCGACATGCATTGACTCAAGCGGGCGTTTCTCCGAATCAGATCGGCTACGTCGAAGCGCACGGCACAGGGACTCCGCTCGGCGACCCGATTGAAATGGCTTCGCTGAACGCGGTCTTGAACGACGACTCGAATCAACGCGTGATCGTCGGCTCGGTGAAGACAAATATCGGTCATCTCGAATCGGCGGCGGGAATCGCAGGGCTTATAAAAGTTGTGCTTGCCATGCAGAACGAAGCCATCCCGCCGCATTTGCATTTAAAGGAAATCAACCCGTATCTCTCTCTCGAAGGTTCGCGCATCGAGATCGGAACCTACCTCCGCCCGTGGAAGCGGCGCAACGCGCCGCGCTTCGCAGGCGTCAGTTCCTTCGGCTTCGGCGGCACGAATGCGCATATCGTTTTGTCTGATGCTCCTCATGCCCATGTCACCCTGAGCGTCAGCGAAGGGTCTCTCCTCGACGCAAGAGATTTTCAAAGCATCATCGAACGCCCCCGCCACTTGTTGACTCTCTCAGCCAAATCAGAAAATATCCTTCTGGAACTCGCACAATCTTTCAGCGACACAATACGAAGTCTTGCCCTGAGCGAAGTCGAAGGGACGCAGTCCGCAGTACAAGACATCACCTTCACCTCTAACGCCACCCGCTCCCACTTCGAACATCGCCTCGCAATTCAAGCAAGCAACATCGAAGAGTTGACAAGCGGGTTAGATGCTTTTGTCTCCTCAAACGTGGAGCGGGATGGCATCCCGCTCGAAAAGGCGGGATATCATCCCGCCCCACAAATAGAATTAGGTCAAACCAAGCCGGGCTCACAACCGAAAATCGCTTTCCTCTTCACGGGTCAGGGATCGCAGTACGCCGGCATGGGCAAGGGACTGTACGAATCCCAACCCGTCTTCCGCGCCGCATTGGACGAATGCGCGAAAATCCTTGATCCAATTCTGAATCGCTCGTTGCTCGAAATTATTTTTGCCGATAAAAACGATTCAACCATCCATCAGACCACCTACACCCAGCCCGCGTTGTTTGCTTTCGAATACGCCCTCGCGCAGATGTGGCTCTCGTGGGGAATCAAACCTCACGCCGTGATGGGACACAGCGTCGGCGAATACGTTGCGGCGCGCATCGCGGGTGTGTTCACCCTCGAAGATGGACTTCGCCTCATCGCCGAACGCGCGCGTTTGATGGGCGGACTTCCGCAAAACGGGACGATGGTCGCAGTCCTCGCGGATGCGAATCGCATTGCCGATGTGTTG
>JAJTXU010000293.1 GCA_021462845.1 Anaerolineales bacterium | reverse complement strand
ATTCCGTTACTGCCCATTTGCCCAAAGGTCACTTGGCACGATTGGCACAAAACACCCCCGCTATCCCGAGTACGACGCTTTGTTAGCGGAAACTAAAGTTACATGGGGCTGGGGAAGATCAAATCAGAGATCACATAAAAAGGGAGTGGCTATGTTTGTGTGTAAAGCCACAGAGATCACACCGTTCGTGCCGCGAGTGGCGCCCTGCGCCACGAGACGGCAGAGATTTTGAGTTTTTCTCTCAGCGGTCTCAGTGCGCTCTGTGGCAAAGCGGTCTTTTACATATTCAGTTCGCCACTCCCCATAAAAACATAGTTTGCGCGTTTTCATCAACCGCTCTCTAGGATTAATGAAATAAACAGGCTGGAACATCACACTCCAGCCTGTTCTGTATTTTTCACCGCTTTCACAATTGCGGCGATACGTTCGGGCGTATTCCCGCAACAGCCGCCGACAACTTTTGCTCCCAACTCGACATACTTCAACGAATACTTCGCCATGTCTTCGGGACCCATATCGTACACGCCCTGCTCGGTCTCGATGTCCATGTGCGGGACAGCTGGTCAAAATTGGCGAGTTTTATCTCGCCCCCGACGCGGACGAAGTCCTTTCGGTGGAAAAATATCCGGTGAAGCAAGCCTTCGAGTTGGCGGAACGCGGCGAGATACCGGATGCCAAGTCGCTGGCGGCGTTACTGCTGGCGCGTCCGCATTTGGAGGAGTATCTTGCGTAGATTTCTAATTTGCTTTATAGCAACCAGATATTTGACTATGTAGTGAAGGACTTTCATGGTTTCAAGCCTGAGAGTCCTTTTATATATCGTGTACAATAGAGCAGAGAGAACAGGAGACGGCCATGGCTGATTTATCCTTGCAAGAAATGTTACGAATGCTCCCGCCTGCCTTGCAATCGGAAGTGCGGGATTTCGTCGCGTTTTTGTTGGAACATAGGGTTAGGAAACAAAATTCTCCCATGAAATTCCGATGGGAGGGCGCGTTGAAAGATTTGCGCGGACAGTATACGTCGGTTCAACTTCAACATCAGGTTGCCGAATTGCGCGGCGGATACCATGAAGGCTCTGCTTGATACGAATATCTTTCTTGAGATCATTTTGTCTCAGGAAAGGGCAGAAGAGGCGAAGAGCCTTTTGCTGAAATCTGCGCAACATGAGTTCTTTATTACAGACTATTCGCTTCACTCCATCGGGCTTGTATTATTCCGCAGAAACCAGCACGAAGCATTTCGCTCTTTTCTGGAGGATGTATTGCTCAATGGCGGAGTAGGTTTGCTATCTTTATTGCCTGATGATATGACTTCTGTAATCGCCTCTTCTGAAAAATTCAGATTGGATTTCGACGATGCTTATCAATATGCTGTTGCAGTCAGGTATGATGCAGTCTTGATTTCCTTTGATACGGACTTTAAACGGACGGATAAGGGATATAAAACCCCATTTGAAGTTTTGCAGAATATGTTGTAATTGGGGGTGTATAAACCTATGATGATCCTTACCCAGGTCCCGATAGCCGAATGCCTGCTCGATAAATGTGACGCGGACTCACGCGTCGGAGGCGACTCCCACGGCGCGGACTTGATGGTGGATGCGGCGCGCAAAAAGGGGTTGCAGGTGTTTTTCGATTTTGAAGAGATCCCAAACGTGATATGAAGATTTCAAAATACGCTGGGCTCTTGGTTTTTGCACTTCTGATGGTCAAGCTCCTGGTTGAGGTCATCACCGTAATCAGTGATGTCACCGCCTCTTCTCTTTGGGCTGACAATTTGAATTTAATCTACATCCCAATTTATTATTTTTGGCAAAGATTTTCTTTTGTTCTTATCAGTGTGATAATCCTCGCGAACCCCAGCAATCTGAACAAATTAAACATCGATAAAAATTTTCTTGTCTTATATTCAGCTGCCGGAACAATTTATAGCATATACTATTTTTGGCCAACAGGCTGGCTGGGGTTTCTTTTTGTAGGCTTGATCGTTTACAGATTACTAAAGAATAAATTTGATCTTGAACAACATGCACACCCAAACTCCGCAATGATAACGGCGATACTTGTCATCGTTTTTTGCTTTTATTGGTTGTACAGGATTATGTTTGTTGGCACTCCGGTAATTGACAGGTACATCGCATTTTTTCTTGAAGGCTCGCCGTTTTGGGTGATTGAGGAAGTGGTTTTTAGAGGCATGCTTTGGGCGAGTTTGGAAGCATTTGGTTGGAGTCGTTTCAGAATCGTGATCGCTCAAGCATTACTCTTTTGGATTTCCCATATTCATTATGTGCTTTCAGATCCGGTTCTGTTTTGGTTGCGAATTCCGATCCTAGCCGTCTTCTTGGGAATCCTTGTATGGAAATATAAGTCAATATACCAAAGTTCTATTGCTCATATATTATTTAATGGCTCTCCCGTTTTTAACGGGAAAGTGGGTCAAAAGCGACCAAAACGTGTAAACGAAAGGAATTGAAATTGCGGTAGCCATAACCGCGGCGGTTGAGCA
>JAJTXU010000292.1 GCA_021462845.1 Anaerolineales bacterium | reverse complement strand
GCGGGACTTGAATCTCAAGCTCGATCTTCTCGGCATGAACGCGCTGAACGATGCGGATGCCCTCGGTGGGCAGGTTGCGCTGGCGGCAAAAGCCGAGAATGTAGATTCCCGCGCACGTCCCGAGAGACGCGAGAAATAATTCGAAGGGCGAAGGCGCGGAATCCCCGCCGCCTCCGCTTGCCGGTTGGTCGGTGTGAACGGTATGCCCTCGAACATGCGCGTCCACGCGCGCGCCGCCGGGGAAGTCAATTAATATTTCCATGCGCTACTCCAAAATAGATTTTGCGTAGATATTGACTGTGCGGTAAACACCGCGCGTACATGTGTTTTATAATGTATCGCACAGGATGGATGTCACATCCTTTCAAAGGAGACTCACATGGCAGACAAACGACCCTCGCAGATTGTGCCGTCGCCGCAAGGCGGAATGGTGCGCGACCTCGTCACGCGACTCAAACTGATCGGGCGGCTGATGGCGGACCGCCGCGTAAGCATTTTTGTAAAACTTTTGCCGCTGGCATCGCTTGCCTATCTTTTTTCGCCGGTAGATTTAATGCCGGGCGTTGTCCTCCCGGTCATCGGCGCGCTCGACGATGCGGCGGTTCTGTGGATCGGTTCCACCCTCTTCGTCGAACTCTGCCCGCCCAAAGTGGTCGAAGAGCATATGAATCAACTCACCGATAACACGGATGACGATTCTTCCAACGATATCGTGGATGCCGAGTCAACGGATGTGGACGATCAATGAAACGATTCTTGATCCTGTTGATCCTGCCCATGCTCGCATGTAATGGATTAAGTACGCCGCCTCCTCCGACGGGTGGACCTGCCTCGCCCACTTCAACCGGCATCGCCCTTACGCAACCGCCCCCAACTGAACCGATTCCCAACACGCCCACATTCCCCAACGCGGATGCGTACGAATGGCAACTCATCGCCGATGGACTCGAACGCCCGGTAGACCTTCAACCCGATCCGCTCGGTCGTTTGTGGATCATTGAAACACTTGGTCACATCCATCTATATCAAAACGGGCAATTGAACATTGACACGCCCTTCCTCAACATCGAAGACCGCGTCAACGACGAATCAAATGAAATGGGATTGCTTGGTCTCGCGCTTCATCCGAACTTCGCGCAGAACGGATATTTCTACGTCAACTACACCGGCGCGCGCGGCGATACGTTCATCTCGCGCTTCACTGCCGGTGAAAATTCGGTAGACCCCAACAGCGAAGTGATTCTCTTGCGCGTCAAACAGCCATACCCGAATCACAACGGCGGCACAATGAACTTCGGACCCGATGGCTACCTCTACATGGGTCTCGGCGACGGCGGCTCCGGCGGCGACCCAGAAGGCAACGGTCAATCGCTGGATACTTTGCTTGGAAAAATCTTGCGCATTGATGTGGATTCGAAAGAGCCTTACGCTATTCCCGCCGATAATCCATTTGGCGATGAAATTTGGGCGTACGGTTTGCGCAACCCGTGGCGCATGTCGTTCGACTCGGCAACCGGCGATCTGTACATCGGCGATGTGGGGCAGGGCGAGTGGGAAGAGGTTGATTTCATCCCCGCCGGTTCGCCGGGCGGTGAAAACTTCGGCTGGAATTACCGCGAAGGCGCGCACGATTTTGAAGGCGGAGGAGGTCCCGCCGGGATGATTGACCCCATCGCGGAATACGATCACGGCGTAGGCGGCTGCTCCGTTGTCGGCGGATACGTCTATCGCGGCTCGATGCCCGAATGGAATGGTATCTATCTCTATGGAGATTATTGCACCGGGCAGGTCTGGGGCTTGATCCGCTCCGGGGAGGGGTGGCAGAATCAATTGCTGTTCGACATGGATTTCACCATCACATCCTTCGGGCAGGATAAAAATGGGGAGATGTACATCCTCACCGATGGAGGCGAGGTGTATATTTTGGCTTCCAAGTAGAGGAAGCGAGTCGCATATATGCGATTTGTCACCCGAACGGATGACGCGTGTCACTTTTTAGCGGCTTCCGTTTTTTCTATAATTAGTAGGTCGCGAAAATTCTGCGTAGATTGCTCTCTCTGGCGCAACTTTGACGTTAGAGAACGTCAAGTACGCGCTTTCGTGAAGTACCGATAATGTTGGCATAGATTCGGAGGCGCCCATGGCTCAGAAGAAGTGGCAGATTCGTAAAACGATCCATTGCGAGTACGCCGGGCGGGATGTGGTCTTTGAGACCCAGATCATCGTCCCGTCTGAATCGCTCCCCGATCAGCCGCCGCGCGTCATCGCTCATCGTTGCTCCAACGCGATCGAATGCAACAAGATCGAAAAGATGACCTGCGCCTTGTGTGGCACCAACCCGAACCATCAGGCAGCCTGAAGTAGCGCGCGTTTCTCCCGCGCGATTTCACTCTCTCCTCCCTCTCTGTTGTTCCATGGCAACCCCGCCTGCGCAGGCGGGGTTAGCCGATTAATTTGTAAAGACGATCAAGCTTTAGTTTCCGCTAACAAAGCGTCGTACTCGGGATAGCGGGGGTGTTTTGTGCCAATCGTGCCAAGTGACCTTTGGGCAAATGGGCAGTAACGGAATT
>JAJTXU010000291.1 GCA_021462845.1 Anaerolineales bacterium | reverse complement strand
ATGCGGCTTGGTTGTGACATCGGCGGGACGTTCACCGACTTTGTGCTTCTCGACGATGAAACGGGCGAGATCAAAGTGTATAAATGCCTGACGACTCCAGGCGATCCATCCGACGCGGTGGAGGAGGGCGTGCGGGCGTTGGCGAATCGCGTTCCGAATCTTCCGCAAAAGATGAAGGAAGTGATTCACGGCACCACGCTGGTCATCAACGCCATCATCGAACGCAAAGGCGCGCGCACGGGACTCATCACCACCGAAGGATTCCGCGACGCGCTCGAACTCGGACGCGAGACCCGTTACGCGCCGTACGATGTCTTCGCCGAATTTCCGAAGCCGCTCGTGCCGCGCCCACTGCGCATGGAAGTCAGCGAGCGCTTGCGCGCCGATGGCAGTGTGTTGAAAGCGTTGGACGTGAAGCAGGCGGAGAATGTCGTCCGCGCTTTGAAGGGCGAGGGCGTCAAGTCTATTGCCATCTGTTTACTGCACTCGTTCGAGAATCCCGCGCACGAACTGGCGGTCAAAGAGATCGTCGCGAGGGAATTTCCAGAAGTTTCCATTTCCACGTCGTATGAAGTCCTGCCGCAGATCCGTGAATACGAACGCGCCAGCACGACCGTCGCCAACGCCTACGTCAAGCCGCTGACCGAAACGTATCTGCGAAAACTTTCCAAGCGATTGAGTTCGCTCGGCTTTAGCGGACGCTTGTTCATCATGCTCTCCAGCGGCGGGATCACATCCATCGAAACGGCGGCGGAGTTTCCCGTGCGCATCATCGAATCGGGTCCGACGGCGGCGGTGATCGCGGGCGAATATTTCAGCCGCCTCTTCAACCTGCCCGAAATGTTCTGCTTCGACATGGGCGGCACGACTGCAAAATCATGTCTCATTCAGGGCGGAGTCGCGGGTGTCGTCCCAACGTTCGAGGTGGGCAGAGTCCAACGGTTCATGAAAGGAAGCGGGCTGACGATCCAAGTCCCCGTTGTGGACTTGATGGAGATCGGCGCGGGAGGCGGAAGCATCGCCCATCTCTCGCGTCTCGGCACGCTTCAAGTCGGACCTGAGAGCGCGGGCGCGGAACCGGGTCCCATCTGCTACGGGCGCGGGGGCAAACGCCCCACCGTCACCGACGCGGATCTGTTGCTCGGCTATCTCGACGCGGAATATTTTCTCGGCGGCGAAATGAAACTGGATGTGGAAGCCGCGCGGCGCGGCGTGGAGGAAGGGATCGCCCAGCCGCTCGGCGTTTCGTACATTCAGGCGGTGTGGGGCATCCACGATCTGATCAACGAGACGATGGCGGCGGCGGCGAAGACTCATATCGCCGAACGCGGCGGCAATCCCAAAGTGGTCACGCTAGCGGCGTTCGGCGGCGCGGGACCCGTCCATGCGTACGGGCTGGCGCATAAACTCGGCGCGCCGCGCGTGATCGTCCCGCCCAACGCGGGCGTCGGCTCTGCCATGGGATTCTTCACCGCTCCCCGCGCCTTCGATCTGGTCCGCAGTCATAAAGCCCCTCTCGCCAGCGCGGACTTCGAGGAGATCGAAAAACTTTTCCGCGCCATGGAAATGGAAGGCGAACGCGCCTTGCGCACGGCGGGCGCGACGGATGAAATTACCTTCACCCGTTCGGTGGACGCGCGTTTCATCGGTCAAGGCTCGGAGACCAACCTGCATCTTCCGAACAAGTCTTTCGCGCAACTCCAGCCAGATGAATTGCGGAATCTATTCGACAAAAATTACGAGCGTCTGTACGGACGGACGTATCCAGAGATTCCCATCGAGTTCGTCAACTTTCGCGCGCGAGCCAGCCTGCCTGTCCAGCCGTTGAAACTTCAAGAGTTGGCTAAAAAGAAGGGCGACGTGAAAAACGCGGTCAAGGGCGAGCGGCTGGCGTTCTCTGGTCAGGCAAAAGAGTTCATCCCCTTCAAAGTCTACGACCGTTACAAGTTATTCCCTGGCGCGTCCTTTGCGGGACCCGCCATCATCGAAGAACGCGAATCCACCATCATCGTCGGCGAAAGCGCGACGGTCTCGGTGGATGGGTTTGGGTTCTTGTGGATGGAGATGCGGTGATTCACAGTACCGCAAAGTTCACTTTGCGATTTGCGAGGGCAAAATAAATTTTGCCGTACTGCACACTTGCCCTGGCGTGCATGCCAGGGAAGTTCACTTTGCGATTGCGCAATGCAAAGCAGATGAATCGCAAGATATTGCAGATTAACAATCAAACCGAGCAATCCCTTCAACCCGTTTTGAACCACGGAGACGCCGAGTCACGGAGTTTTTTTATTTCTCTGTGTCTCCGTGTCTCAGTGGTTTGCCTTGGGCTTTAGCCCCGCTCACTCACCCGCGCTTTGCAATTACACATTGCAAAGCAGATGAATCGCAAGATAAATCTTGCGTTACGGAAAACAACCCATGACCCAAACCTTCGACCCCATCACGCTCGAAATCCTCTGGCGGCGGCTGATCTCCATCGTAGATGAAGCCGACGCCACTGTGGCGCGAACCGCGTTCTCCAGCCTCCTGCGCGACGCGCACGATTACACCTGCATGTTCACCGACCGTCACGGGCGCGAACTGGCGCAAGGGACTCTCGCCACGCCTGGGCAATCGGGCGCGATGGCGCTGGG
>JAJTXU010000290.1 GCA_021462845.1 Anaerolineales bacterium | reverse complement strand
GCGCGCGCGTGAAAAAAGTGGCGAATGGTGTCACGACCTACTACGTCGGCAATCTCTACGAATACACGACGTGGAATGGCGGCAGCAGCGTGAGCAAATACTACTATTTCGGCGGACAACGCATCGCAGTGAAACAGGACATCAATGTTTCGTACATTCACGGCGATCATCTTGGCAGCACGAACAAGACCACCGGCGCGAGCAGCAGCACACAAACGTATTATCCGTATGGTGCAATCAAAACATCTTCTGGCACACCGCCAACCGATTACGGTTACACCGGACAGAAGCGCGATGCGACGGCGAATCTGATGTTTTACAACGCGCGCTACTATGACCCCGCACTCGCGCGGTTCATTCAACCGGATACGATAGTGCCGAATCCGATGGATCCGCAATCGTTGAATCGCTATTCGTATGTGCGGAATAATCCGGTGAATCGAATTGACCCGACGGGACATGAAGACTGCGCGGCGGAAGATGACTGGTGTTGGCAGAACCGCTGGTATGAGGCGCATGGCTACTGCTGGTCGGATACCAAACAGGATTGGGCGAAGCAGTGTACGCCGGAGTTTCAGGATGAGGATATTCTGAAGGAGGTTATCAGGGAAGGTGGAGAGGCGCCATCCGAAATACTTCAGCGCCTATTGGACGCGACACACAATGGAAAGTTCAAATTCGTATTGCCCAACGTATTTGTCCTTGGGTTCCAAGTACAGGGTGGATATGGAGGATATGCCGCCGGGTTTGCTCAGATAGTATTTGACTACAAGCATAACCAAATAGGCTGGTTTTTTGGCGGCGAATTGGGAGGATTAGTTCCAACAGGTGCGGGTATTTCCGTCTCATTCGGCATCGGCTGGGGCGGTAGCGCTTTTACAAGTGTTGGCAGTTACTCGCGCTGGGCAATTGGAGGAGGATTATCTGGAACAGCACCTGTGGCAGGCGCAATAGGAGTCGGTGTTGGCACAGATGTGTTGGTTAGCGCTGACGACAGTTTTGTAGGAGATACTTGGAAGTTGACTCCCAATCCTGACAACTTACTTTTAGTGCAACCTTCCTTGTCACTTGGCACAGCAGGCGGTGAGGTCCATTGGTACGCGGCGTACAGTATTGAAGGCCCGGTAACTCCGTATGGCAACGATACTGCAATGGCTTTTGGGACATATACGACAGTCTACGCAATAACACACGACTCTGGATTTTCCTTCCTCATGGCGTCGTACGCATTCCAAATCCAAGAATACCCGATTGGGCAATAAGAACGGAGTGATGCCAATGAAACTTCGTTACCTTGTCGGGCTACTTGTATTGGTCGCCTTCGCGGGAGCCCTTGTTTGGTTAGGTATCCGAGCAAACGGGTCTCTTGGCGCAGGACCGAATGTGGAAGACGCAAAGCAAGCAAGAACAATTATCCAATCAACGCTTCCAATCTCTTTGAAATGGAAAACCGATTTGAAGGAGGCGGCGGCACACTACCCACTCGTAGCAAATGATACAGTGCTAATTCGCACCAACAACTCACTCGTGGCTCTTTCGGCAGAGAATGGAGTGGTAGACTGGGACGCTGACACGGGAATCTTGTTGACGATCTGGGGAGTGGATGCAACCGCGAACACGGTAGTCTATTCGTCTGACCGACAGACCAAAATAAATAGTGTCAGAGTTCAGAACGGTCAATCATTGTGGGACCGCGGTCCCGACAACCTCATTGCTAACCTACTGAATCCCACTGTTTACCAACTATTGATAGATCAAACGCAACAACAGCTATATGTAGCGCGCACGAGAGACTCAAGATTGTATGCATATTCACTGAAAGACGGCAATGTTGCTTGGGTCTATAACCACGAAGAGGCGTCGGGTTTCAGTTCTTTCTACCTACAAGGTGATCTCCTTTATGTCTTTTGGTCCGATGATCTGTATGTGCTTGACGTAGATACAGGCAAACTTAGGAGACGTGTCAGTGATCAGTTTACTGAAGGAGCTCCAGTCGCGATTAGTCAAGGTAATGTGCTTTTGAGCCGCAAGGGCGAACTCACTGCGAAAAACCTCAAGACCGGGCTGCAAAGTTGGCAGTTTGCGCCCCCATGTGCCTTCCCAGACGTGAATCCTCTGTTACCTACGGTGATGGATAATTGGATTTATGTGTGGAATGGTTGTCGAAAAATTTATGCGCTCGAAGCGGCAACAGGAAAACTCATATGGGAGATGCAAGTAGAAGGCAATACGATTTCCCCTATCGTTGCGATTGGAGAAAGTGGTTATGCAATGCTGTCAAACGGCACCGTTATCGCATTTGATTTGAGAACAGGAGCAGAACAGGGGATTTTGGTAACGGACCCGCCGCGTGTGAATCCACAATACCTCTCTGGTGGTGTGGCAACAGACGGACGCCAGCTCTTTGTGAATTTTGGAGATCGCACAGTATTTGCCTTTGCTCCGTGATATTTCCGATTCGTCAGCCCACATGATGTCGAGAATCGTCTAGCTTCCATGACGGTTGGCAGCATCACGACGAATTTCAGTTACACCGACGATGGCGCGCGCGTGAAAAAAGTGGCGAATGGTGTCACGACCTACTACGTCGGCAATCTCTACGAATACACGACGTGGAATGGCGGCAGCAGCGTGAG
>JAJTXU010000029.1 GCA_021462845.1 Anaerolineales bacterium | reverse complement strand
TTGGACTTTGCACCCGGCTTAGTGATTCTTTCCCCTAGCGTCTGTTGACCTCTCCGCTTTTCTTCCGGTTTGCCAACAGTATCTTTGAGAAAGCCATGAACAACAGCGAAACCTTGCTTGACATCACCCAACCCGTACAGTAGAATACCGAACGCTTGAACTTGGGCCTGTAGCGCAGTTGGGAGCGCGTGGCGCTCACAGCGCCAAGGTCAGGCAAACGAAATAACTTGGGCCTGTAGCGCAGTTGGGAGCGCGCATCAATCGCACTGATGAGGTCAGGGGTTCGAATCCCCTCAGGTCCACAGATTTACGATTTACGATTGCCGATTTTCGATTGAGGGTCGCGCAAATCGTAAATCTGAAATCCACAATCGTCAATTGAAATGGGGCCCATAGCGCAGTTGGGAGCGCGTCTCAATGGCATTGAGAAGGTCGAGGGTTCGAATCCCTCTGGGTCCACAAAATTAGTACGTCAAACTTAAGTTTGACGTACAACAAAAGTTATAATAGGAGTAGTAAGTCATCTCGTCAGCGAGTTGGGAGATTAAGGTGTGAGCCCAGCACAGGTATCAACGAGAAGCCAAAAGACCGAACTCGCCTGTTACCCTGAGCGGAGGGCTTTAGCCCAAAGTCGAAGGGGACTTCGCTGGTGAATTGAGTAGTCAGCGACGGGTTAGCCCGTTATCGCGATTGAGAGGTATGTCAAAATAAATTTTGACGTACAATTCGGGTGGTACCGCGGAGCGACCAGCGTCCTTCGTCCCTGATGTGGATGAAGGATTTTTGTTTTTAACCGAAAGGAGGCACGCATGAGCATCAATCGAAACTTTTGGAAGCAGGGATCTTTGCTTGCGAGTCTTCTTTTCGATTCCCTGCTGTGCAAATAGGGCAACTTTGTTTGCCTGTAACTTATAACCCGTAACTCGTAACTTTTACATGAGGTAAGAATGGCTACTACGAAAAAGAAATCAACAACCAAGAAGAAAACCGCGCCAAAGGCGAAGAAGACTTTGAAATCGAAGACCTCGCCAGCGAAGAAGAAAGTTGTCGCGGTGAAGAAGATGGTGACGAAGCCTGTATCGAAAGCTAGAAAGTCTGCGCCTGTCAAAAGAAAGCCGACTGAAGTCGGCACTACGAAAGACAAAGACAAATCTTTCAGCCCGCAAGCGTTTGAGCCGAAGTGGCAGAAGAAATGGGAAGCGGATAAGTTGTATCGCGCGGTGATTGACAACAGCAAGCCAAAGCATTATGCGCTGACGATGTTGCCGTATCCCAGCGGCGATTTGCACATCGGTCACTGGTACGCGATGACGCCGTCGGATGCGCGGGCACGGTTCAAGCGGATGCAGGGCTACAACGTGATGTTCCCGATGGGATTCGACGCGTTCGGTCTGCCAGCGGAGGGCGCGGCGATCAAGCACAATATCCACCCGAAGAAATGGACGTATGCCAACATCGAGCGGATGCGGACGCAGATGCGCTCGATGGGCGCGATGTTCGATTGGGAGCGCGAGGCGGTCTCGTCTGACCCCGAATACTACAAATGGACGCAGTGGTTCTTCATCCAGTTGTACAAACACGGGTTGGCGTATCGCAAGAAGCAAGCCGTAGACTGGTGCCCGAAAGATAATACGACTCTGGCGCGTGAACAAGTCAAGGGCGAGGATCGAGTCTGTGATCGTTGCGGAACGCCCGTCATCAAGAAAGAATTGGACCAATGGTTCTTCAAAGCGACGAAATATGCGGATGAATTACTGCGCTTCGAAGGCATTGACTGGCCCGAGTTCATCAAGACTTCGCAGACGAATTGGATCGGGCGGTCTGAGGGAGCGTCGGTTAACTTCCGCGTGGAAAGTAATCAGTCAACAGTGGATAGTGATCAGTCTGTGCAAAACACTGATGACTGGTCGCTGATTACTGTCTTCACCACTCGTCCCGATACATTGTGGGGCGCGACGTTCATGGTCATGTCGCCTGAGCATCCGCTGGTGGATAAGATCACCACAGCCGAGAACGCGGAAGCCGTCCGCGTGTATAAGGCTGAAGCGGAGAAACAGACCGACATCCAGCGTGAAGCGAAAGATAAAGAGAAGACGGGAGTCTTCACGGGTGGCTACGCCATCAATCCAGTGAATGAGGAGCGAATCCCGATCTGGGTTGCGGATTATGTGTTGATGTCGTATGGCACGGGCGCGATCATGGCGGTGCCAGCGCACGATGAACGCGACTTTGAATTTGCGCGCAAGTTTGGTTTGAAGATCACGCCTGTGATTCAAGCGGATGGCATGGAGTTGAACGGCGAGACGATGACTGAGGCGTATGCGCATGATGGGGTGATGATCAATTCGGGTGCGTTCAACGGCACGCGCGCGACGAACGATAAAGGGATGAAGAATCCCGCGATCAAAGCCGTGATCGAATATTTGGAGCAAAAAGGGATCGGCAAGCGCGATGTGAATTATCGCTATCGCGATTGGTTGATCTCGCGCCAGCGATTTTGGGGCGCGCCGATCCCGATGGTGTATTGCGAAACGCACGGATGGAATCCTGTGGCTGACGATCAACTGCCCGTGTTGTTGCCCGACGACATCACCGAATGGAAACCGACGGGCGAGTCGCCGTTGAAATTTCATCCGACGTGGAAAAATGCAACCTGCCCGATCGGCGGCGAGCCTGCGGTGCGCGAAACAGATACGATGGACACGTTCATGTGTTCGTCTTGGTATCACTTGCGTTATCTGAGTCCGCATGACGATAACGCGCCGTTCGACGACGCCGAGTACAACTATTGGATGCCCGTTGACACGTACACAGGCGGAAGCGAACACGCCAACATGCACTTGCTGTACTTCCGCTTTTTTCACAAGGCGTTGCGTGACATGGGCATCACCGAAGGCGGCGAGCCTGTGATGCAGTTGCGCAATCAAGGCATGGTGCTGGCGAAAGACAACAGCAAGATGTCGAAGAGCAAAGGCAATGTAATTGCGCCCGATGTGCTGGTGAAAAAATATGGCGCGGATACCGTCCGCGCGTATTTGATGTTCTTCGCACGCTGGCAACAAGGCGCGCCCTGGGACTCTCACGGCATCGAAGGGACGGCGCGTTGGATGCGGAGGGTGTGGACGTTGTTCACCGACCCTTCGACTGCGCTCCGCTCCGCTCAGGGCGAACTGATAACTGCCTCAGCCGACGTGAAAAAGAATCTACGCCGCCGCGTCCACCAGACGTTGAAGCGCGTCACGCACGACTTCGAGAACTTCGAATTCAACACGATCATCTCGTCGTTAATGGAATTGCTGAACGAAATGTACAAAGCGCGTGAAGCGGGTGCGGCTGGTACACCCGAATGGAACGAAGCCGTTGAAATCTATTTGAAAATGATGGCTCCCATCGCGCCGCACATCGCAGAAGAACTGTGGACGAATCACTTGGGCAAGCCGTATTCGATCCATCAGCAGAAGTGGCCCCAAGTGGACGAAGCCGCCGCGCGCGAAGACTCGATCGAGATCCCCGTGCAGGTCAACGGCAAAGTGCGCGACCGAATCGTCGTTGCGGTGGATGCGAGCGAGGACGAGATCCGCAAAGCCGCGCTGGCGAGCGAGGTCATCCAGAAATATCTAGAGGGGAAGGAGCCGCGCAAGGTGATCGTGGCTCACGGGAAGTTGGTGAGTGTGGTGGTGTAAAAGTAGAGACTGGAGATGAGATAAAAAGTTCCTGCGAGTAAAACCTCGCAGGAACTTTTTATAGAGAGAAGGATGCGCGTTTGATTTAGTAACTCACCTTATGCAGAACGTCCCAAAGGTTTCCTTGAAAGTACCTTGTTGAGCCAAACCAACCTTCGGGACGGTGCGTAACATCAGTTAGTACCTTGCCTTACGCAGCCAATGGAGCGGGATTGAGTTCTCGTTCCGTCTTACCTGCGCGCGCATCTGCTTGCCTATCTCTTCATATGTTCTCGCAAATATTTGCCAGTGTACGACCCTTTGACCTTCATTACCTGATCGGGTGTGCCTTCGGCGATGAGTTCGCCGCCACGGTCGCCGCCCTCGGGTCCCAGGTCGATCAACCAATCTGCCACTTTGATGATGTCGAGATTATGTTCGATGATGAGCACTGAGTTACCTGAATCGACCAGCCTCTGCAACACCTCGATCAATTTGTGCACGTCTGCGGCATGTAAACCAACAGACGGTTCGTCCAGCACGTAAAGCGTGCGTCCCGTTGCGCGGCGCGATAATTCTTTCGATAATTTTACACGTTGCGCCTCGCCGCCCGAAAGTGTTGTGGCGGGTTGCCCAACGCGCACGTACCCCAAGCCCACCTCTTGCAGTAGTTTCAACTTGCTCAGCATTGGCGGATAATTCTTGAATTCCTCGAGAGCGTAATCCACCGTCATATCCAGCACATCCGAGATCGAATACTGATCGCGGAACAAGACTTGCAATGTCTCGCGGTTGAAACGCTTGCCATGACACACATCGCATGGCACATACACATCGGGCAAAAATTGCATTTCGATACGCAGTTCGCCTTGTCCCTGACAGGCTTCGCATCGCCCGCCATGCACGTTGAACGAAAAACGACCGGGTTTATATCCGCGCACTTTACTTTCGGGTAACTCGGCAAACAATTTGCGGATCTCGTCGAACAAGCCGGTGTATGTGCCGGGGTTCGAGCGCGGCGTGCGCCCGATCGGCGACTGGTCGATGTTGATGATCTTGTCGAGGTGCTCCACGCCTTCGATCTTATCGTGCTCGCCGGCTTGGGTGCGCGCCCCCATTAACTTCGATGCAAGCGCATTGTAGAGAATCTCTGTCATCAACGTGGACTTGCCCGACCCGCTTACTCCGGTGATACAAACCAACTTCCCAAGCGGAATCGCGACATCGATCTTTTTTAGATTATTAGCGGACGCGTTAACGATCTTCAGGATTTTACCGTTCCCCTCGCGCCTCTTTTTCGGGACCTCGATCTGCTTCCGGCCTGAGAGATATTGCCCCGTCAGCGACTTGGGGTGCGCCAGGATCTGCTTCGGCGTTCCCTTGGCAATGACTTCGCCGCCATGTTCTCCCGCGGCGGGACCAAGATCGATGATCCAGTCTGCCTCGCGAATCGTTTCGTCATCGTGTTCCACCACCAACACGGTATTGCCTAAATCGCGCAAGCCTTTGAGCGTTTCAAGTAATCGTGAATTGTCGCGCGGATGCAACCCGATCGAAGGCTCGTCCAGCACATATAAAACGCCAACGAGTCTCGACCCGACCTGCGTTGCCAGCCTAATGCGTTGCGCCTCGCCGCCGGAGAGGGTCACCGCAGAACGGTTCAGGGTCAGATAATCCAAGCCGACATTGACAAGGAAGTTCAAGCGCTCATGAATCTCTTTGAGGACGCGTTCGGCGATCGCTTTTTGTTTTGAGGTAAGCGACGAGTTCTTGCCCATTAACTTTTTCACCCACTCCAACGTTTGCAACACCGCCCAAGAGGTGGCTTGGATGATATTCACGTCGTCCACGGTCACTGCTAATGCCCCAGCGTTGAGGCGCTTCCCCTTACAGGCTGGGCATGGACGGTCCGACATAAACTCGGAGATCTTCTCGCGAATGTATTCCGAGTTGGTCTCTTTGTAGCGTCGTTCCAGATTTGTGATCACGCCCTCAAAAGCGCGCGAGAATTTGAACTCGTTTCCATTCGCGCTCTGATACGTCATTGAGATTTGTTTTTCGCCTGTGCCGTACAGAACGATTTTGAGTTGTTCTTTGGATAATTCTTTTACCGGCTTATCCAAATCTATTTTATATGCCTTCGCCGCGTTGACCAGGCTTTGCCAATAGAAGCCGCCTTCCACTTTCGGTCCGCTCCATTCCATGCTGGCGATGGCTCCCTCGTTGAGAGACAGGTCGCGGTCCGGAATGATACGGTCCGGGTCGATTTCCAATTTTGAGCCAAGTCCCTGGCAATCCGGGCACGCGCCTTGGGGTGTGTTGAACGAAAAGGTGCGCGGTTCCACTTCTTGAATCACCGTGCCGTGCTCGGGGCAGGCAAGATGTTCGGAGAATTGAATATCCTCTTTTTTATCCACGAGGTTAACTGTGATGTAGCCTTCGCCAAATTTGAGCGCGGTTTCCACCGAGTCGGTCAGGCGGGTGAGCGCGGCCTTTTTGTCTTCTTTTGATTCCCCTTGCGAGATGACGAGGCGGTCGACAACCGCTTCGATGGTGTGTTGTTTATAGCGGTCGAGTTCGATCTCATCGTCCAATGAATGGACTGTTCCATCCACGCGCGCGCGCGCAAAACCCGCCTTGCGGATCTCCTCGAATACGGCTTGATACGTCCCCTTGCGGGCGCGTACCAGCGGCGCGAGGATCAGGACGCGCGCGCCATCGTCGAGTTGCTGAATGCGGTCGACGATTTCCTGCGCCGATTGCCTGACGACAACGCGCCCGCAAAATGGGCAATGCGGTATGCCGGCGCGCGCGAACAATAAACGCATGTAATCGTAAATTTCGGTGACGGTCCCAACCGTTGAGCGCGGGTTGTGGCTGGTAGATTTCTGATCGATCGAAACAGCGGGGGAAAGTCCCTCGATATAATCCACATCGGGCTTATCCATTTGCCCGATAAACTGCCGCGCGTATGCCGAAAGCGATTCAACATAGCGGCGTTGACCCTCGGCGAAGATCGTATCAAATGCCAGGGATGATTTCCCGGAGCCCGATAGCCCGGTGATCACGACAAATTTATCGCGCGGGATTTCAACAGTGATGTTTTTCAAGTTGTGAACGCGCGCACCAACTACGCGGATGGTATTGGAAGACATACGGCTCCTCAAAGGATTTCGATTCTAGCACAAGTGTTCCATTTATTCAAATAAATTCGGACACCGATGCAACATTTCATTATACCAACCGGTATCGATCAAGCTTTCAATGGATTTGAAATGTTGCATGTTATACTCCCTGCAACTTCTAAAACCCGGTGGTGTTAGTTAATTCAACTCCGCCGGTAGGAATTTTTCTTGGCGGAGATTGACTTCAACGAAGATGATATCCTGACCCGCGCCTCGACGGGTGATCGTGACGCGTTTGGTCGGCTCTATGAACAATACGTGGATCGCATCTTCAATTACGTATATTACCGGACTGGTAATATACACGATGCGGAGGATCTTACCGCCCGCGTGTTTCAGCGGGCGATGAACCACATCAAAAATTACACGGATCGCGGCGTCCCATTTTCGGCATGGTTGTATCGGATCGCCCATAACCTGGTTGCGAACTGGCATCGTGACCGCAGCCGACGGCAGGAAATTCCACTGGATGAGCTACCGGTCCTGCCCACCAAAGGCGACCACCCGGAACGCAACCTCGTCCGCTCGCAGGAACAGGGAGCGCTTCTTCGCCTCATCCGACGCCTGCCTCCCGAACGTCAGACCCTGCTCATCCTCAAGTTTGTTGAGAACATGTCGAATGCGGAGATCGGCGAGATCATGGGACGAAGCGAAGGCGCGGTGAAAAGTTTATATCATCGCACCCTGCTGTCGCTCCGCGATCAGCTGGGAGACCAAAATATCAATTTGGAAGGAGAGTAAACCATGTTGCGGATCGTAACTGACGGCGCAGGTGATATCATCCCCTCCTGGGGAAAAGAGTATGGCATTGATGTAATCCCGGTAAATATTCTGTTCGGTGAAAAATCCTATCTTCAAGGGGTGGAATTGGATAACGAAGGTTTTTATAAATTGGTGGAGGAGAGCAGGAGGATTCCGAAAACATCCCAGCCATCCCCGCATCAATTTGTGGAGTTCTATAGGAAGATCGCGCAAACAGGCGATACGATTCTTTCGATTCACATCACGGCAAAACTTTCAGGCACATATGCCTCCTGTATTGCCGCCGCTGAAGAAGTCAAGGATGAGTTCAAGGTGATCCCCATCGATTCGGCGCTTGGGTCGCTGGGAATCGGCATCCTGTGCCGCGAAGCGCGGAAGATGGAACGCGCAGGCAAAAGCATCGAAGAGATCGTGAAATACGTGGAGGATGTGAAGAAACGTTCGCGCGTCATCCTCACTCTCGATACGCTTGAATACGCCAAAATGTCGGGGCGAGTGAAGACTTTGCAGGCGGCGTTGGCGTCTGTTTTGAATGTCAAGCCGATTGCGGTATTGCGAGACGGCGACCTGAAAATGGAAGAGCGAGTGCGCACGCGTAAAGCCGCTCTTGATCGTGTGGTTGAAATGGCGAAGAACGAATATGGCGATCAGTCGGTCATCCTTGCGGTCGTGCATGCGCGCGACCCCAAATCGGGCGAGGGTTTGCTGGAAGAAGCGAAGAAACACTTCAATTATACGGAAGCGCTGATGGGCGAGTTGGGCATTTCGATTGCCGCCAACCTCGGACCGGGAACTGTCGGTTTGATCGTCATTCCCGCCGCCTAAATGTTGTTTGCGATTGGACAGGCACGCACCATGACGATGAATTTGCAAGATGATTTTGACACCCTTGAAGAGCGTCTCGCCGGGACGTTGAAGCCGGTCTCTCCTCCGCGAGACCTGATCCAGCGACTGCGTGAGCGGGTTCGCTTCCCCGCGCGAGAAGAGATCGTGTTGCGCTTTCAAGACTGGCGGAAATTATTTCTTATCTTTGGGGGCGTGATGTCCGGCTTGTTGGTGCTCATAACGGTTGCCCGCGCATTTTTCCACCTTGCGCGCAAGCAGATGTAAACGATAAACGAAACGCGAAAGACCCTGACTGAATACGTGTCGGGGTCTTTTTATTTCAACAGTTCTTCACAGAATACTTTTGCCTCTGCGATCAAGTCGACCTTCACAGGAAGTTTGAATTCTTCATTCACGCGCAGGGTCAAGTGACCGGCGATCAGTTTTAGTTCGGGAGAAAGGATCGGGTCGTCTTTGATCAAGTTCAATAAGTCTATGGCGCTGGGGCTGGACGATGGAACGCCTTTGCGTTTCAAGTGTTCGCGCACAGCGATTCCCGCCGCCCGCCGCGCGCAGACCCGCGCCTGTCCTTCATTGCCCCGCTGGCGGGCTTGCTGAGCTCTGGTAATTTCTTTATCGATCTCTACGGCGAAGTTCACAAGATGGATTATACCTTGCCGCTGATTACCTTACACAATGCTTTTTGAACGCGGAAAAACGCTGATTTTCGCTGATTCGCTCACCCTACCCGGTAAAGATCGTAACGCGAGACTGCGAAGCGTCTCGTTTTTCCAGCCATACTTGCGCACAAGCGACATGAATGTCGCATTACGAGAGTCAAATCGACTTCAATTGTGTAACATCAGTGATGCAAAACGAAAAATCTGCGTTTTCAGCGCGAATCAGCGTCCCGATTTTGAACGTATAAGGTAATCAAACCTTTCCTATTATCGCGACGTGAACGTGGTAATACGAAACTTAAGATGCTTCGTCGTTTTGTGTTACCGCGAGTTGGGCGGCTAATCCACGAACCGGTACTTCAACAACGTCCACACTGCCTCGAAGGCATCTCTTAACTTAATCTTCTTCCCTTGCGAATAATCGCGCGGGTTGAAAGAGATCGGCACCTCGAAGATGCGATAATTCCGTTTGAGCACTTTGGCGGTGAACTCTGGCTCAAAGTCGAACCGTTTTGCGCGGAGTTTCATCTCCTCGATCACTTTGCGGCGGAAGACTTTATAGCCGGTTTCCATGTCGGTAAGTATTGTGTTGTAGAGAATGTTCGTCATTAAGGTAAGCAGCTTGTTGGCGACAAGATGCCAGAACATCGTCACCCGGTGCGGGCCGCCGAGAAACCGCGAACCATAGACCACATCGGCTACGCCCTCGCGGATGGGTTGGAGCAAAACAGGATAATCGCGCGGGTCGTATTCCAGGTCGGCATCCTGAATCAGTAATACATCGCCCTGTGCCGCATTCAGCCCGGTGACCACCGCCGCGCCCTTTCCTTTGTTTCGCTCATGTAAAATGACGCGGACCTTCCCCTTGCCATCCAGTTTCTTCAGGATTTCCCTGGTCCCATCCTGCGAACCGTCATCCACGACGACGATCTCCTTTGCCAGTTTGGTGGCTTGCACGCGCCGCAGAATCTCGCGAATATTGTGTTCTTCATTGTATACCGGGATAACAATAGATAGGTTCATAGCAGGGATTATAACGGCGAGCGAACGCCGGGTTGCGGATTCAATGCAGATGCAATATTGGTTGTCGTGACGCTCATCATTCAGCAGTATAATTCAGCCGCGCACCCCAGAAAAATCTTAACCACATCTCAATGTGGGAGGCAGAATGACGAATCCGCTAGGAAAAACCAACATGGGTACCGGGCTGTTTTCTCCGCCCCCAATCAACTCGGTGGAAGATACGGGTCTCTCCGCGCTTTGGTTGCAGGACCTGACTCTTAAAATCCTTTATTCGCAGGGGTTTTTGAGCGGCTTCAAAATTGCCGAAACCATCGCGCTGCCGTTTGCGGGGGTCACCGACAATATTTTAGAATCGCTGAAACGCGAGAAATTGATCGAAGTCAAATCATCTCAGGGAGGCTTGGGCGAAGGCTCGTATACCTACGGCATCACCCAGGCCGGGGTGGCGCGCGCGAGAGAGGCGTTGGAGCGCAGTCAATATTCAGGTCCCGCGCCGGTGCCTTTTGAAGTGTACAACGAAGCGATCCGCCGTCAACGCGCCGGCAGGCTCACGGTTACCACGCGAACGATGCGCCAGATTCTTTCGCAACTCATCATCTCTGAAAAAACCTTTCAAAAATTAGGTCCCGCGCTCAACTCCGGCTCATCGATTTTTCTGTATGGCCCTCCCGGCAATGGAAAGACGAGCGTGGCGCGCGCGTTTGGCAACCTTGCGTTGAGCCAGGTTTTGTATGTGCCATACGCGCTCTACCTCGATGGGCAGGTGATCAAAGTCTACGACCAGGTCAGCCACCGCCTCGTGCCGGAAGGGGAGGGTGGCGCCTCCTCAGGCACGGGGAGCACAGGCAACTTGCGCACCAGCCAGCGACGAGACCCGCGCTGGGTGAAGATTCGCAGACCTTTTGTGGTGGTTGGCGGCGAATTGACGCTTGAAGGCTTGGACCTGGTCTACGACGATGTGCATAAATACTATGAAGCGCCATTTCAAGTGAAAGCCAACGGCGGCATTCTCTTGATCGACGACTTTGGGCGGCAACAAGTGCGCCCACGCGACCTGCTCAACCGCTGGATCGTGCCGCTAGAAAACCGCGTGGACTTCCTCACGCTTCACAATGGACGTAAAGTTGAAGTGCCCTTCGACGTGACGATCGTCTTCTCGACGAATCTGCCTCCCAAAGACCTCGTAGACGAAGCCTTCCTGCGCCGCCTGCGTCACAAGATCGAAATTGGCGACCCGAGTTACGAAGAGTATCGCGAAATCTTCAAGCGCGTTGCTTCGGATAAGCGCGTGGAATATAACGACCAGGGTCTCGCCTACCTGTTGCAGGAATGGTACATCAAACGGAATCGCAAACTGCGCGCCTCGCATCCGCGCGATCTGTGCGACCAGATCCTCGACATTTCAAGTTACCTGGGCGTGCCGCCGGCCATGTCGCGCGATATGCTCGACCGCGCGGCAAGCGCTTACTTTGTGGATATTTAACCGAATCTACCCGTCAACTTTTACGGATTACGCTTCGTAGTATCATTTGCGTAATCCGTAAATTTTTTATGATGATCGAATCGCTTTCCCAACCTGTCATTTTTGCCCACCGCGGCGCGTCGGCGTACGCGCCGGAAAACACTCTTGCGGCATTTGAACTTGCCGTTACGCAAGGGGCAGACGCCATTGAACTGGATGTGAAATTATCCGCCGATGGGCGCGCTGTTGTCATCCACGATGATACCGTTGACCGCACAACGGATGGCGCCGGACGGGTAAAGAATTTGACGCTGGCTGATCTTCGCGCCCTAGACGCGGGCAGTTCGTTCTCTGAACAATATCGCGGCGAGAAAATTCCGTTGTTGGAGGAAGCGTTCGAAGCGGTGGGAAGGCGCGCGTTCATCAATGTAGAATTGACCAATTACGATACGATAAACGATCATCTTGTTGAAACGGTGTGCATGCTCGTCAAGAAATTCAACCTTCAGAAACGAATCCTTTTTTCTTCTTTTAATTCGAAGAACCTGACCAAGGCGCGCGGCTTAATGCCAGACGTCCCGCGCGGCTTGCTTGCGGTTAATGATTTTCGGGGCGTCTGGCAACGTTCGTTCATGTTCGCGTTTGGAGATTATCACGCGTTGCATCCGCATGTAGAGAATACGTCGCCTCAGCAGGCGCGACGTGTCCATCGTATGAAGCGGAGAGTCCACGTGTGGACGGTCAACGAAGAGGCGGATATGCGCCGCTTGTTCCGCTGGGGAGTGGATGGTATTTTCACAGACGATCCGCTACTGGCGCTCAAGGTTCGAGGGGAATTGTGATAGACGTGAAGAAAGCGCGTCGGGTTGTGAACCAGTTTCACTTGGGGGAGAAGAGACGGGCGTTCGTCATGAATCCCAGGCGGTTCCTCCATTTCGTTTTAGCGGCGTTTATCGCCGCATCCACGCTCTGGCATGCGCCGGTGGCGCGTGCCCAGTCGCAGGCGCAGGCTATCTTGAATTCGATGACGCCGCAAGAGCGCGTGGGGCAATTGTTTCTTGTCACTTTTCGAGGGACAAGTATCGCGCCCGATTCGAAAATCTACGATTTGATCGTCAACCGCCATATCGGGGGCGTTGTGTTGTTGACGGAGAATGATAATTTTGTCGATGCGCCGGAGACGGTTCCCAGCGCTTATCAATTGGTCAGCGATCTTCAAAATCTCGAGTGGGAGGCTACCAATTCGCTTTCGCCTGCCGATGCGATCAATGAGTACATTCCGTTGTTCGTTGGGATTTCGCAGGACGGAGATGGCGCGAGACACGACCAGATCTTGAGCGGGCTGACCCCTACGCCTTCGTTGATGGCTGTCGGCGCGACGTGGAATGCGACTCAAGCGGAACAGGTGGGGGCGGTGTTGGGTTCCGAGTTATCTGCCATCGGATTCAATTTGATTTTTGGACCGTCTTTGGATGTGGTGGAAACGCCCAACCCCTCTGCATTGAGCGACCTTGGCGCAAGCGTGTTTGGCGGCGATCCGTTTTGGGTGGGGAAGATGGGCGGCGCATTCATTAAAGGTCTCCATAACGGCAGTGAGAGCCGCATGCTCGTGATTGCAAAGCATTTCCCCGGGCGCGGCGATTCGGATCGCCAACTCGGAGAAGAAGTGGCAACGGTGCGAAAGTCGCTGGAGGCGTTGAAGCAGGTTGAGTTGTTTCCATTTTTTGCCGCGGCAAATGCGACAGACCCCGCCTCCAATGCGGATGGGTTTTTAGTTTCTCACATTCGATATCAGGGATTTCAAGGGAACATTCGAGCGACGACGCGTCCCGTTAGCTTGGATTCATCTGCCCTGCCAGCCATCCTTGCCTTGCCGGAGTTTCAAGGGTGGAGGGGGGACGGCGGCTTGGTGGTAAGCGATGCCCTGGGGAGCAACGCGGTGCGCGCGTTTTATTCGCAAGGCGGCGAGAATTTTTCATTGCGTTCAGTGGCGCGCGACGCTTTTCAAGCGGGTAACGACTTGATGTATCTTGGGAACATCAAGTCAGACTTGGGAACGGATGTCACGTACGAAACTACTGTGGAAATACTCGATTTCTTCACACAGGAATATGTCAACGATCCCGCATTTGCCCAGCGTGTGGATATGGCTGTTGCGCGCATCCTCGCGAAAAAGTTGGGGCTGTACAACGGCAGTTTTTCGGTTTCGAATGTGATTCCCTCCATCCTTGGTCTTGGCTTTACCGGTGAATTACAACAAGTGAAATTCGAGGTGGCGAGCAATGCCGCCACGCTGATCAGCCCCGACCCGCAGGAGTTGAGCGCGCTCCTGCCGGCTCCACCGAACCCAAGCGATCGAATTGTGTTCCTCACAGACGCCTCCACATCTCAACAATGCGGCGCGTGCGCCCCGAAAGACGCGCTGGCGGTGGATGCTCTTCAAAAAGCGGTTGATCGGTTGTATGGGCAGGGCGGAAGCGCGCAGGTATTCAATAGCCGCATGACTTCGTTTTCGTTCCGCGAAGTGGAATTGCTCCTCAACGGCGAGAGCGAAACCAACATCGAAAGCGCGTTGGAGCGGGCAACCTGGGTGGTCGTTTCGCTGGCAGATGTGAGCAACAACCAATTATCCTTGTTGCGCCGCTTTTTTGCCGAACGCCCAAACCTGATCCGCAACAAAAACATCATCCTGTTTTCGTTCACCGCCCCGTATTATCTCGATGCCACCGATATTTCCAAGTTGACGGCGTATTATTCCCTGTATAGCAAACAACCCGCATTCGTCGATGTCGCCGCCCGTTTGTTATTTCAACAGATCGCGCCGGGGGCGTCGCCGGTCTCCATCCCTGCCGTGGGATACGATTTGATTGCCGCGCTTTCGCCAAATCCTTCGCAAGTGATCCCTCTCGCGCTGGATATTTTGGTGCCAGAGTTGACCGCCACGCCCGATGCCCTCGCGCTACCGGCGACCGCGCTGCCCCTTTTCAAGATCGGGGATTCGATCGCGGTTCGCGCCGGACCCATTCTGGATTCCAATGGGCGACTCGTGCCCGACGGGACGATTGCTCGCTTCGCCATGTCTACGCGCGATGCGGGAGGCGGAGTTTTACAGCAGGTGGAGGCTCCCGCTGTGGACGGTATTGCGCGCGCATTGTTCGTGATCGACAAGCCGGGCTTTGTGGAAATCCGCGTTGTGAGCGAGCCCGCGTTGGTTTCCGAAGCGCTGCAATTTGACGCGTCGGATGCGGGCGTGGCGGTGACCGTGATTGCTCCCACTACAATGATGACGCCGACCGTGACGATCCCCTCGGCTACGCCGGTGATGGAAAACGACCTTGTTACGCCGGATGGATATCCTCGCCTAGGCGGGTGGATGTTAGCCCTGCTGGCTCTGGTGGGCGGCGCTTCGCTGGTGTTCTGGGCGGCGAACAATTTGATCGCCATGCGTTGGGCGTTGCGCTTCACGTTGTGCGCGGTGATCGGCGGTCTGTTATCGTACAATTATCTTGCGCTCGGTTTCCCCGGCGCGGCAGATTGGATCGCTTCCGGCAGTGGCACGTTTGGGGTGTTGATCTTGATCTTCGGCGGGGAGGTTGTGGGGATGCTTGCGGCTTGGGTTTGGATGCGCTGGTTCAGCGGGCAAGGGTCGCAAGCAAACTAACAAGCAATAATACAGCCGCGCTCCACGCGAGCGTAGTTTCGGTTGGGTTGCCAAGATAATCTGAAACTGTTTCCGGGCGCGGCCGGCGCGAAGGCAGGGGGCTACTCGGCGATTCGCTGAATCCAAGCAGGGCTTTGCGGAACTCGTCCACCGATGGCGGGCGTTCGTCGGGGTGAAGCGACATTGCCCATTGGATGGCTTTCTCGGTTTTCTGCGACACGTGGGGATTGATCTCCCGAATGGGAATCAGGCTTTCGGGGGAGAGGAAGCGTTTGCGCGCGTCGGCGGGGGATTCGTTCGTCAACAAGTGATACAGCGTGGCGCCGAACGCGTAAATATCCGAACGAATATCTGTGTGCACATCGCTTCCGCCATATTGTTCGAGCGGAGTGTAGAGCGCGGTGCCTTGTCCTTGAATGATCGTGATCGTCACTTCTTCGGGGGCGAGAATTTTCACCAAGCCGAAATCCACAAGTTTGATCAAACCGTACGGCATGAGTTTGAGATTGCTGGGTTTGATATCGCGGTGAACGATGGGCGGTTCCTGTCCGTGCAGGTAGGTGAGCGCGCTGGCGATCTGTTCCGCCCAGGCAAGCACTTCTTTTTCGGGCAGGAAGTGATGTTTGCGCCGCGCCTCGATCATCATGTGGCGCAAGTCGTTGCCGGGCACATAATCCATGACCAGATAATCGCGCGGTCCATTCGAAAAAAAGTCTGATACCTTCGGCAGGTTGGGATGATCGAGACGCGCCAATATGGTCGCCTCGCGCAAAAATTGTTCGCGGGCTTCTTCGCGTATTTTCTCCGGGAGCGCGCGGTCATATTCGACCTCTTTCAACGCGCACTCGCGCCCTTTGAGGCGCGTATCGTCGGCGAGATAGATCGAGCCCATGCCGCCTTGTCCGATTCGCTCTCGGATCTTATAGCGGCTGCGCAAGACCTCCCCGCTCTTGAGGGGTGGGAGCAAACTTTCTCCTTAGAAGTTTTGTTCGCTTGTCAATTTGTCGACTCGGCGGTTTAACCGCGGAGCGAACGGTGTGGAATAAACGTTTCTCGCAGGGTCAATTCGGCGTTGGTTCTGCACAGAAACGGTTGTTTATGCTATATTCCAGACGACTCTGGTTCAACGATGAGAACCAGACGGATGCGTATTATAAACTCGATTCACTTACTTGACATCCAACGTCCATAAAAGTTTCATGAAAAAGACAGAAGATTATCCGTTGTTGATCGCCGAGGATGGACCGCTCAAAGGCAAACGCTGGCAAGTGAGTCAGACGCTTGTGCTCGGGCGCGAATCCACGTGTGATGTGGTCGTTGCCGACCGGCAGATTTCGCGCTTCCATGCCCGCCTGACGCCAACGAACGAAGGCGTGATGTTTGAAGACCTGGGGAGCAAGAACGGAACCTATCATAACAGTATGATACTTTCGGCTCCCGTGATGTTGCAAGATGGCGACCGTCTGGCTGTGGGAATTGCCCAGCAATTCACCTATCTCACTTCCGATGCCACCATGCCCCTGCTCGATGGCGGCAAGCCTGGCAGGTTGATGATCGATCAAAAGTCCCGCCGCGTATGGGTTAAACAACAACAACTCGATCCGCCGCTTTCCGCGCAACAGTTCCGACTGTTATGGCTTTTGTACGACAATCAGGGACAGGTGGTCAGCCGTCCCGATCTTGTGACGGCGGTGTGGGGCGACGATCAATCCGTCGGTGTGTCTGATCAGGCATTGGACGCCTTGATCCGCCGCTTGCGCGACCGCCTCGCCGCGCTCGATCCGGGTCATCAATTCATTGACACGGTGCGGGGTCATGGCATCCGTCTCGATAACCCACCACTGTAGATGATCATTCGGTTGAAAGTTTGCCTCCCGTTCATGCGGGAGGTTTTTTGTTGCCCGTAACTTTTCTTCGCCCCCGGCGACCATTCAGGTGAAACCAAAAATTTGCTTGGAGGCAAAATGTTCAAAATCAATCGGTTCACTCTTGTTTCGCTTCTGTTGGTCGGCGCTTATTTGCTCAGCGCCTGTAGCGGCGCGCTTCCCAATTCGATTCCACAGGGAGACGGGACGGAAGTCGAAGTTGAATCATCGAATGCAGATGATGGAAATTCCAATGACGACAACGGCAACGATGTCAATGACAACGACGATAATTCCAATGACGACAATGGCAACGATGTCAATGACAACGGCAATGATGATAACTCCAACGACGACAATTCCAATTCAGGAAACGATAATGGAGACGATGACGGCGACGATGACAGCGAAATCGTTGGCGTAGTTGAAGCCCTCACAGCCGACTCGGTCACAATCAACGGCGTCACATACCTGTTCGCAGACTTCACTGAGTTCGAAGATGTCATTACGGTCGGCGAACAGGTGGAGATCCATGTGATCGTCAATGCGGACGGGACCTTCACCATCCGCGAGATCGAGAAGTCGGGTGACCTGGGAGACGATAATTCCAACGATGACAATGGGAACGACGACGATAACAGCAATGACGATAATTCCAATGACGACGGTGGAGATGACAATTCCAACGACGACAGCGGGAACTCCAACGACGATGACGACGACAATGGGAACGATAACGACGACTAATCGTTGTAATTCCTGAAGGATAATCAGTAGATCACGAAAATAGGTTCTTGACGCAGTTGCACTGCGTCAAGGCAGGCGACACGATAACGCCACTGCGTCATCGAACTGTCGCCTGAACTTTCGTGAAGTACTGATAATAAAAGGCTCGTCCGAAATATGAGTTCCGGGCGAGCCGCTCTTATCCGACGGCTACCGCTAATGAAACTTTCCTCCTCTTCGTGGTTTGTTCCCGCGCTTTTATTCGCAGTTTTTGCGTTCGGCATGGCGGTCGTTCAATTTGCCACGCCGGATATGCCAGACAACGACGGGTATTATCACATACGGCTTGCCGAGATCATGCGCGAGGAAGGATTGAAGCCGAAGTTCAACTGGCTTCCCATCTCCATTCTCAACGAGAAAGAATTTTACGACCATCATTTCCTCTTCCACGTCGCGCTTCTCCCGTTCACGTTCGGCGACTTGAGAATCGGCGCAAAATGGGCGGCGGTGATCTTTGCCAGCCTCGCGTTTCTATCAGTCTGGTTCTTGTTTCATCGGCAGAAGGTTCCGCGCGCGTGGCTGTGGGCGATTGCCTTACTGGGAATCTCAGACGCGTTTCTATACCGCATGAGCGTCACGCGGGCGCAATCCCTTTCGCTGGCGATTCTCGCGCTTGCATTCCTGTGGTTGCTTGAAGGCAAATACAAACACCTGGCTGTGCTGGCGTTCATCTATGTGTGGATGTACGATGCGTTTCCGCTTATGCTTGCGCTCGCTGTGTTGAATATCCTCGCGATCGCGATGATCGAACGACGGCTGGAATTTCGACCTGTGTTATTCATCGGCGGCGGAATTCTTGCAGGATTGCTCATCAATCCGTATTTTCCCCAGAACATAATTTTTTCCTACAACCACATGCTTCCAAAACTTGCCGATGCCACGTCTGTTCGTGTGGGTAACGAATGGTTCCCGTATGAAACCAAGCAACTTCTTGAGAATTCGCTTCCCGCGTTGATCGCCTTTGCGAGCGGCATCTTTGCGCTAGGGCTTTCCGATAAAAAAATGGATGTGCGGACTGCCTTCGCCTTGCTTGCCTCGCTCCTCTTCGGGCTGATGCTCTTTCAAGCGCGGCGCTTCGTGGAATATTTTCCTCCGTTCGTGTTGATCTTCACTGCCTTTGCATGGACGCCTCTCTTCTCGGTTCAGGCTGGTTCGCCCTTCAGTCGAGTCGCGCCATCCCTGCTGGGGCTGGCGGCGATTCTAAGCATGGCAGTATCAATTCCACGCGCGCGCGAAGCGATGGAAAATTCCAAGCCGTATGATCTGTACGCTGGCGCGTCCGCGTGGTTGGCGGAAAATACATCCGCAGGCGAGCGCGTCTTCCAAACGGACTGGGATGATTTCCCGCGCTTGTTCTTTTACAACACGCGCAACACGTATCTGGTCGGGCTTGACCCCACCTACATGCAACTCTATGACCCGAATTTATACGCGCTCTGGGTTGAGATCACCAAAGGGAATGTGGATTCTCCCTCACAAATCATCCTCGAACAATTCGACTCGCGCTTCGTTCACACGGATTTGAAGCACGAAGCGTTTCTTCGTGTGGCGGAAGAGGACGATGGTTTGAAGGAAGTGTATCGCGACGATCAGGCAGTGATCTTCGAAGTGATCGCGCAACCATAATCGTGTCGAATGTTATACTCGTTTTGTCATTCAAGAGAGTCAAGTTTCGAGTTTCTCTTACGGAGAATTGGGCATATCATGTCTGAATTCAACGATTTACAGGCGCTGGCTGGTTTGCGAGATTTGAATTCGCAAGCCGTCGGCGCGATTTATGACCAGTATTTTTCCGAAATCTATCGTTACGTGCGTTACCGCGTGGATGACGATTCATTGGCTGAAGACCTGACGAGCGAAGTGTTCATGCGTTTGCTCGAAGCCGCGAACAAACGGCAGGCTCCGCAGACCAGTGTGAAGGGTTGGCTGATCGCCACTGCCTCGAACGCGGTCAACGATCATCTGCGCAAACAATACCGGCATCCTGAATCGGAATTACCCGAATCGATGACCGACCATAATTCAGATGTTCCCGCTCGTGTGGATTCGCGCGAAGAGGCGCGCACCCTGCGAACCGCGATGACTTCGTTGACGGAGGAACAGCAGGATGTGTTGGCGTTGCGCTTTGGTCAGGGATATTCACTCGAAGAGACTGCCGGCTACTTGAATAAGAAAGTTAATGCAGTAAAGGCTCTCCAGTTCCGCGCGCTGGCTTCGCTTCAGCGCCAGATCGGGGAGGCGGCTCATGAATAATTTATACGATGTGCTTGAAACCTGCTTGCAGGAAATCGAAAACGGCGCAGAGATCGAAGCCGTCCTGCTTCGCCATCCAGAGTATGCCGATGAACTTCGCCCGCTCCTTGAAGCCTCGCTCGGCGCAAAGAAAATGTCTGCGCCCGAACCTTCGAATGATGTAGTGCGAAAGAATCGTGCGAAGATCCTTCAACACGCGGCGGAATTGCGCGAATCAAAGGTGAAGCCTGCCATTCGTGTTAATTGGATCGTCCCATTGCGAAGGCTCGCTTCCACTCTGGCAATTCTCATCCTCGTGTTTGCCAGCGGCATAAGCCTTGTTGGCGCGGCATCCACTTCACTGCCCGGTGAAAATTTGTACCCCGTCAAACGCTCGTGGGAAGGCTTGCAACTGTTGTTTACATTCAACGCCGACCTGCGCGACGCGCTAAAGGTGAAACACGAAAACGAACGGATTGAAGAACTTCACGAACTGTTCGCTAACGGACGCTCCGCTGAAGTGACGTTCAGCGGACTCGTCACGCGTCAAACCGACACGGGATGGCTGGTGGCAGGGTTCCCGGTCGTTATCTCATCCCAAACGGATCTGCCATCCCAACCTGTGCCGGTCAATTCTGCCGTGCGCGTGGAGGGGTCAACTCAACCCGATGGCTCTGTGTTGGCAACGAGCATCGAGTTGCTCCCGCCGGGGGCAAGCCTGCCCGAAGTGGAAGATGAGCCCGGTGAAGACGGTGATTCGCAAGACGAGGTCGAATCAGCCCCCGAATCCGAAGGAGAAACGCCTGAGATCGCCGCAACCCAGACCTCCGAGGCAAATGAAATCGAGTTCGATGGAACACTCGATATCCTGAACGGCGATTTCTGGACGATCAACGGAGTCCCTTCCGATGTAAGCAACGCTGAAATCATTGGAACTCCTGCTGTGGGCGCGGCGGTCATCGTCGAAGGGTTTTTCGATACTAACGGAGTTTTCGTTGTCACGAAGATCAAATTTGAGGAAGGCAAATCGAACAATGACAACGGTTCGAATTCAAATGACGATACCAGCGGCGATCATGACAACAACGACAACGGGAACGACAATAACAGTAACAATGACAATGATAATAGCAACGATAATGATAATGACGATGACAATGACAATGATAACGACGATGATTGAGCAATCTGCGGAGGCAACCCCTCCGCAGAAATCTTGGCTCTCTGGGATTTACCGTGATCGTTCTCCCGGCAGTTGTACTGCTGGGGGGTGGCGGTGCAACTGCCGCCGGAACTAGCGGTATATCCGCCTGGGGCGACGATCAATCCGTCGCACGGTAGGCGTCAGTGGCGGCGGGTGGCGACCAATTTGGGTGAACAGAGAAAACTCGAAACTTGGAAAATGTTTGAAAACAGCCACGCATCCCCGCCGTCCACTGCGCTGTGTTCGCCACCGCCTTTACCATACACCAGGAAACAAACGAAAACGAACGCGCAATTTGTACTCTTGATATCCCGATAAGTTTTTCTCTAGAAAAGCGTCTTCGTCTTTTGTTTTCAAGATATACGCCGCGCTAATTATTCCAACAAGACTTGCGCTCCACACGGAAGGAAAGACGAAAGCAAGCCCAATGTACATTACGAGCGCAAACGTGTAAATAGGATGGCGAACAAAATGATAGGGTCCCGTGTCTATGATTTGATGATCCTTGGAAACATTCGTCTCAGCCGTCCACAGTCTCCCAAGATGGCGGCGACAATAGAACATACCCCAAATGCCCATAATAACGAGCAGGGTTCCCGCAAATGAAATAACCACACTGGGCGAGGAAATAATTTGCGTCCACCCTAACGTTGTAAGAAATATCATCACAGTCAGCATGAAAGAGCAAAGGGAGATGATGATAAGAAGGATTGTGTCAAGGCGCGAGTTGTTGGCGCGCAGAGAGGTTTGAATATCCATGATGATCTTTTTCCCGCCTTGCCAATAGAGTGCAAGCCAAACCAGAACGCTGATAAGCGTAATCCAACGCAATAATGCTATATTGCTGATCATCGAATCTCCCTCACATAAGATATCATTTTGGCTTGTTATCCAAGAAGGCGGCTAACGGTTTGCGTTACCTGCGTGTGGGTGGGCGTGGATTCTGCTTGGGAGCAGGAAAATGCTGAGGCTAGAAAAATGCTTGAAAATGCCGCAGAATCCCACATGTCAGGTGCACGCTTTGTTAGCCCGCTGCTTGCTAATTGAACTCTGACACAATTTCTACACTTTCACTTTGCAAACCATTACAAAAGTTTTTAAGAGCCTCTATATTTCGATTGTCCAACGACAAGACCACATCTGAATTTATGTATAAATATACTATTCGCCTATTAATTTCCACTTCAGTATTGTACGATAAAAGTTGTTTTGAAGCCGTTTCTATTGTGCTTTCAATTTTTCTTGTTAGGGCAATGGGTAAGGCGTGCAGAACATCTCTTACAACCATTCCTTGTCCTTTCGAGTTGTTTTTTATATGAACAATTTCATTATCTGAGTGATTGATAGTCTTGACTTCTACTAAAGCCGCTCTATCAATATCTTTTCCAATTAAATCAGGCGTTGGTGCCGAATTAATTTCGGCAATGAATTCTATGTTTTTATATCCTTGAGAATGCAAGAAAATGTATCCTTTAATTTCATTGAAACAATCAAATAACTGTTGGTAGCCTCTTGTTTGGTCAACAACTGTGATATATCGCAATACTTTCTGGCGAAACTGATTCCATGCTGTTTCATCCAGAAATGCCAATTCTTTTTCCAGTCTAAAATAAAATTCTTGTATAAACTCAGATTTTAGAACTTCACGCTGTATTGCCAGCGAAAAGTAATTAGCGGAGTTTTCAAGTTCACTAGCTTGAAATAATGAATTTATTTTGGGAAACTGAGACCAATCATTCATCTTGTATTCCATTTGCAAAGGGCGGGCTAACTACGTCTTAACCAGCCGATACGCTGTATAACTGCCTATGTACAGCATTATACGCCTGCGCTTCTACAAGGCAAGCGTTTCCACAACCTTACCTGAAACCGCGCAACGAGAGAGAGTGTCCCGTCGTCGAATTTCCACTCAATCCTCCAATTCTCTAATTCTCCATTTCCTACTTTCCACTTTCCATTCTCCTCCTCGCTTGTCATTCATCCCAAAATCGGGTACATTAACCGTCAGCACGTTCGTTCTAAAATTGTTTAGGAGAGACTCATGACCGATTCAGGTTTTTATCTTGGGCGCGAATACGACCCGAAGACGCAGAAAGTCACCGCGAAAAATATCAATTACGATCCTGCCGACCTCACGACTCACGCGGTTGTCACCGGCATGACCGGCTCCGGCAAGACCGGTCTGTGCATTGCCTTGCTCGAAGAAGCCGCGTTGCAGGGAATCCCCGCCATCATTATTGACCCGAAGGGCGATCTCACAAATTTATTGCTGCACTTCCCCGAACTCAATCCGCAGGATTTTAAGCCATGGATTGATTCAGATTTGGCACAACGCGCAGGCAAGAGCGAAGACCAGGTTGCGGAAGATGCGTCCACCTCATGGCGCAATGGATTGAAAGAGTGGGGGATCGAGCAAAATAAGTTGAGCGATCTTAAGAGTGCTGTGCAATTTGCTGTGTTCACGCCGGGCTCCGATTCGGGAATCCCGGTCAGTGTGCTGTCATCGCTTGCCGCGCCCGAAATTCCATGGGATGATAACCGCGAAATTCTGCGCGAGCGAATCGCAAGCACGGTCACGGCTTTGCTTGGGCTGGTCGGCTTCAACGATATTGATCCGCTTCGTTCGCGTGAACATATTTTGATTTCAACCATTATTGAATATGAATGGAGTCAAAAGAAGGATATTAAACTTAGTGAGTTAGTTTTACAAATTCAAACGCCACCGTTTCCTAAACTTGGCGCGTTGCCTATTAATACTTTTTTTCCCGACAAAGACCGCGCGGAACTTGCTTTTGCCCTGAACAATATTCTCGCATCGTCTGCGTTTGAAGCTTGGCGCGAGGGTCAACCACTGGATGTCAACGCGTTGCTGTACACCAAGGAGGGCAAACCGCGCCACAGCATTTTCTATCTTGCACATCTATCCGATGCCGAGCGTATGTTCTTCGTCACGTTGTTATTTTCCGCTGTTGAAACATGGATGCGCACGCAAAGCGGCGCAACCTCCCTGCGCGCGCTCCTCTACATGGACGAAATCTATGGCTATCTCCCGCCACTGAGCAACCCCCCTTCAAAAGAGCCTTTGCTCCGTATGTTGAAGCAGGCGCGCGCGTTCGGATTAGGCTTGTTGCTTGCCACACAAAACCCCGTAGACGTGGACTACAAAGCGTTATCCAATGCCGGCACGTGGTTCATTGGAAAATTGCAAACACAGCAAGACAAAGACAGACTGCTTGATGGGTTGGAAGGAGCGGTAAGCGGTGTTTCGCGTAATGTGTTTGATAAGATGATTTCGGCGATTGATAAACGTGTATTTATTTTACATAATGTACACTCGAAAGCGCCGGGGCTATTCAAAACTCGATGGGTGATGAATTTCCTTGCAGGACCTATTACGCGGAATCGAATCGGCGATCTCAATAAACTTGCTAGTGCAACGACAGCATCTCCTTTTGAGTCTCAGCCCTCCTTCATGGCGTCTGCCCCGCAACGACAATCTCCAGTCTCGAATCTCCAATCTCCAATTCCCCAATCCTCCAATTCTCAATTCTCCTCCACAAAACCTCCCGTTCCCGCCGGCATCCGCGAATATTTCCTCCCGCAAAACTATTCCCTGCCCGAAGCCTTCAAAGCCGCGAATCAACCCGCGCCTTCCGAAGCCATGATCGAAAGCATCGTGTATAAGCCGGCGTTGCTGGCGTCTGCCCAGATCCGAATCCTTGACCGCAAACTCGGCGTGGACAGCGAGATCGCGCGCACGGCAGTTGTCGCATCGCCCGAAAAACGCGGAACTGTCCGTTGGGAGGAATATGTGGCTACCGGTAAGTCATTGGATAACGTGGACACTTCCCCCGCGCCCTCCACAAAATTCGGGACATTAGACGCGCCCTTGAATGATTCAAAATTAATGACCGCCTTACAAAAAGACTTCACCGATTGGGCGTTCCGTAATTCATCCATTACTGCTCGGGCGAACCAGGCATTGAAGGTATTCGCTGGTCCGGACGTAACGCAAGCCGAATTCATGACCGCCTGCTCCGATGCCGCCCGCGCGCTGCGTGACGCCGAACTGGAGAAGAAAACCTTCGCCATTGACAAGAAGATCAAGTCTATTGAAGATAAAATTTATCGAGAAGAACGCGAACTTCGTCAGGATCAAGAAGACGCGAGAAACCGCAACATCGAAGCCGGGCTAAACGGGGTGGAGGCGGTGGCGGGCTTGTTTGGGTTGGGACGCAAGAAGAGCCTTTCCACGCCGGTCTCAAAGTTCCGTATGGCGAAGAACGCAAAAGAAGATGTGCGCGAGTCGGAGGAAGCCATCCAGCAATTTAAAAACGATATCGACGATCTTCAAAGACAGCGTGAACAGATCGCGGCGGAGATCACGGAGCGCTGGGGCAGAGCCGCCAGTGAAACAACCGAAGTGACCGTGAACCCCAAGAAGACCGATGTGTATGTGAATTTATTCGGCGTGGGCTGGATGCCCTACTACCTCGTGAACTCCGGCGGCGGCTTGCTCGAGCTTCCCGCATTTGGGGTTGAGTAACTGCCGCGTTGCCATATGTTCTGGGTCATTTTTGCGGTTGCGTTTTGGGGTTTCTTTCACTCGTTCAACTCAACTGTTGCGGTTAAGGAATTTATCCGCCGCGCGTTGGGCGACGGTTTCATGAAGTTCTATCGCCTCGCTTTTAACGTCGTTGCGGTGTTGACCTTTTTGCCGATCCCATTCCTGTTGCTTGCGCTTCCCAGTCGGTTGCTGTATCGCGTCCCGGCTCCGTTCATGCAGATGATGATCGCCGGGCAGGTGTTCTTCGCCGCTTGTTTATTCACCGCCCTATATCATTACGGGATCTTGTATTTTATCGGTTTGCGACAGTTGGTTGAACTCCCCGGTGAGCGTAAACTGGTTGAAAGCGGTTCGTATGCGGTCGTGCGGCATCCCTTTTACACGTATTTCCTCTTGTTCCTCTGGCTGACCCCATTGATGACGGTAAACTTGTTGATCGCGTGCCTCTCGCTGACCGCGTATATTCACATCGGCATTTATTTCGAGGAGCGAAAATTGCTCCGCGAGTTCGGCGAAGAGTACGTCAAATACAGGGCGAATACGCCGATGCTCATCCCCGGCTTGAAATTTGGCAGGAACAAATCGCGCTCGCCTCTCGTTTTAGAACCGCAATCGACGGACAAGGCATAACTCGTTCTCTTAGTTGAGACTTAAGTTTGCCCGACCGGTGAAGGTATAATTTTTCGCGTATGGCTTCCATTTCCAAACCCTATCAACCCATCCCTGTTTTACCGCAAATCCTTGCCGCGCTTGTGGGCGGCGTGACGTTATTCCTCGGCATTCTCATCGCGTCGACGCTGGGTTATCAACTGATGTATGCCGGGCGTATCTTCCCCGGCGTTTCCGTTGCCGGTGTGGACCTGTCCGGGCTGACGCGCGATGAAGCCGCGCTGAAGTTGAACCAAACGCTGTCGTATCCGATCACCGGAAAGATTTTGTTCCGGGATGGCGAGAAAGTGTGGGTCGCGTCCCCAGCCGAGTTAGGCATGGTGTTCGATCCCTCCTCCACAGCCGGAGCCGCCTTCCAGTTGGGAAGAAACGGCGGGTTATTTGGTTCATTAACCGGTCAAATTCAAGCGCGAAGTTCAGGCGCAGATGTGCCCGCAGTCATCCTGTTCGACCAGCGCGTGGCGACCCAATATCTGAGTCAGATCGGCGCGCAGATCGATCAACCGATGATGGAGGCGAGCCTGCAACTCGAAGGGACGAATGTGGTCGCCAAAGCGGGACAGGTAGGGCGCGAATTAAAGATTGAAGCGACAATGGTATACCTCGGCGCGCAGTTGCAGACCTTTACCGACGGCGAAGTGTCGCTGGTGGTGCGGGAGATTCAGCCTCAGATTTTGGATGTGAGCGCGCAAGCCGAAGCGGCGCGACAGGTTTTGAGCCAGCCGCTTACGTTGACGATCCAAAATTCAACGGAAGGCGATCCCGGTCCGTACGTGTATGATGTGCAGGTGCTGGCAGGTTTGCTCGGCGTGCAACGCGTGCAAAACGGGACACAGACCGAAGTGCATGTTGTGTTGAATTCTGAGGGGTTGCGGAACCTGCTTAACCCGATCAAGGCGGAAGTGGATCGCGCGCCCTCCAATGCCAAATTCATTTTCAACGACGAAACGAAGCAGTTGGACAAGATGGAAGACTCGAAAACGGGCCGCGCTATGGATGTGAACGCCAGCATCTCAACCATCAACGACGCGTTGTTTCGCGGCGAGCACACGGTGGCGCTGGTGATCAACGAGGCGCAACCGCAAATCCCCGGCACGGCAACAGGACAGGAGTTGGGCATCACCGAATTGGTCGCTTCTGAAACATCGTATTTTTACGGTTCAAGCCAGGAACGCATCCAAAATATCAAAGCCGCCGCGGAACGCTTTCACGGCGTCATGATCGCGCCGGGCGAAATCTTTTCGATGGGTGCGGCGATGGGCGATGTGAGCCTCGAAAACGGATTCGCCGAAGCGCTCATCATTTTTGGCGGGCGCACGATCAAGGGCGTGGGCGGCGGGGTGTGCCAGGTGAGCACTACATTATTTCGCACCGTGTTCAACGCCGGCTTCCCGGTGGTGGAGCGGTATTCCCATGCGTATCGCGTTTCGTATTACGAGATGACCGCCAGCGGCGCGGTAGACCCAGACCTGGCAGGGTTGGATGCCACCGTGTATTTCCCCCTCGTGGATTTTAAATTTAAAAACGATACGCCCTATTGGATCTTGATGGAAACCTACGTGAACGAGAGTGGTCGTTCGCTGACGTGGAAAATGTATTCCACCTCCACCGGGCGCACCGTTTCAATGAACACCACAGGGCCCGTCAATATTATCCCCGCGCCGCCGCCCCTGCTCGAGGAGAACCCCGAACTCAAAAAGAATGAAATGAAACAGGTGGATTACGCCGCGAACGGCGCGGATGTAACCGTCACGCGCACCGTGTATCAAGATGGCGCAGTGTTGTTTCAGGATCAATTCGTCACACACTACGAACCCTGGCAGGCAATCTGCCAATTCGGACCCGATTCAAGAAACCCCGAAAAACTTGCGGCAGAGAAAAAATTATGCCGCAATCCATCCACCTAGGCGGTGGTAGAATTGCCCGCCATCGAGAAATGAGGTTCCATGATTGATGCAACCCTACAAGAAATCCTGCGATGCCCAAATTGTGTCCGCTCTACCGGCGGCGAACTTACCTTGCACAAAGATACGTGGTTCATTTGCAAAGATTGCGGACGCAAGTATCCCATCGTAGATGACATCCCGATCATGTTGATCGAAGAAGGGGATCAGTGGGTTGGCACAGCGGAAAGCGCCCTGCCGATCCCGCCTCCCTCGAAATAACGTGAGCGCGTTGCAAGACCTCCTGAACGACCTCACCAGCGGAGACGAAACGCGGGCAGAAAAATCCGTTTTGGCGCTCGTCGAAGTGGGCGAAGATGCGATCCCCGCGTTATTGGAGTTGACCGCTTCTGCTGATGTGGATGCCCGTTGGTGGGCGGTTCGCGCGCTTTCGCAATCGCCTCATGTTTCGACGGGACAATTGATCCCGTTCCTCAGCGATACCGCCCCTGAGGTGCGCCAATGCGCGGCGCTGGGGCTGGCGGAAAAACCCGAAGAAAGCGCCACCCAGCCGCTCGTCCGCGCGTTGAGCGATGCCGACTCGATGGTCTGTAATCTCGCGGCGCATGCGTTAATCAAGATTGGCAAACCCGCTGTCCCGTCGCTGATCGAAGCGGTGAATCACAAATCGCAAGCGGTGAGAATTCGCGCCATCCGCGCGCTGGCAGAGATCCGCGACCATCGCGCGATCCCCGTGTTGATGCGGGTGATCGAAGAAGATTCGGCGGCGCTTGGCTATTGGGCAAAAGAAGGTTTGGAACGACTTGGATTGGATATGGTGTATTTAAAACCGGTGTAATGAAAATGAACTTTCTAAAAAACATGAAACGCCCCTCAGTGGGCACAATGATATTCTGGGTTGCGATGGCTGGGCTGGCGATCGGCGCTTTTGCGGCTGTCAAAAACCTGACAACCTGCTGGGTCCTAACCCCGCTCCCCGGCTGGGCTCCCTCAGATTGTAAAACCGTGCAGGCAGGAGTAGATGGTCCATCCCTCACGAATAGCGAAGGCACGCCTGTGCCGGGACCGGAGAACTTGCCCGACCCGGTCATCATCCCCGCCAGCGATCTTCCGCCCGCCTGGGATGGCGCAAGCCGCATTACCGTGTTGATCATTGGGTTGGATGCGCGCGATACCGATACCAGCGCCCCGCGCTCCGATACGATGATCCTTCTCACGATCGACCCGTTGACGAAAACGGCGGGCATGTTATCCATTCCACGCGATATGTGGGTGAACATTCCGGGCTTTGGGTATAGCCGGATCAATACCGCGTATTCTTCCGGCGAAGGTAATAAATTGCCGGGCGGCGGACCGGAACTTGCGCGAAAAACAGTGGAACAATTCATCGGCGTGCCGGTGCAGTATTATGCCCAAGTCGATTTCAACACGTTCGTTCAATTCATCGACCGCATCGGCGGCGTGGATATTTACAACGACGAGGATTTGCGCCTCGATCCTGTGGGCGGCGGCAAGGACAAGATTCGGCTTACCTGTTGTGGACCCCGTCATTTGGTTGGAACAACGGCGCTGGCGTATGCCCGTCACCGCAAATCTGGCGAGGGCGATTTTTCCCGCGCTCAACGACAGCAAAAATTGATCCTTGCCATTCGCGACAAGGTGCTCGACCCGGCGAACTTCCCCACGCTCATCACCCAGGCGGACGATTTTTACAACGAGTTTTCGTCGGGTATTCGCACGAACATGCCGTTGGATGTGGCGATCCAATTAGCAGTGCTGGCGAAGGATATTCCCGCTGACAGCATCAAGCAAGGCGCGATCGACACAACGATGGTGGCGTTCGATAACGTTATTTTAGGCGGGCAGGATGCCAGCATCATGAAGCCGTTACCGGATAAGATTCGCATTTTGCGCGATGAGATTTTCACCTCGGCTGGGGCGTTGAGTCCGCTGGCGCCGCAGGATGATCTGACGGCGTTGATGCGACTCGACCTTGCCCGCGTTCGCGTATTGAACGGCTCTTTTACGCCGGGTCTCGAAACGAATACCGGGAATTATTTCCTTGCTCAGGGGATGCAGGTCACAGAAGTTGCTCCCGCGGACCGGGCGTATGACCGCACGGTGATCGTGTTGTATGCGCCGAAACTGTATACGCTCAAATATTTGCAAATGGTGTTCGGTATCACCGAGAGCGCGCTGATTCAGATCAAGCCCGATCCGGCGCAGAACGTCGATGTGGAGATCCGCATCGGCAACGACTGGGCGAATAACAACCCCATGCCATGATCAGCAGATCACGAGAAATCCCGCGTAGGTTGCGCTCTCTAGCGCAACCCTGGCGGTAGAGAGCGCCAAATACGCGCTTTCGTGAAGTACTGATACATGACTTACGCAGATCGAAAACCTTTTGCCGCGAATTTCACTAATTCACGCGAATTTTTAAAAAATTAGCGGAAATTCGCGTAATTCGCGGCTTG
>JAJTXU010000289.1 GCA_021462845.1 Anaerolineales bacterium | reverse complement strand
GGCTTGAGACGAGGGAGCGCCGTCGAAAAACACATCCACTTGACGGCGTTCGAGGCGGCAGAATTCCTGCAAGATGGCGACCAACTCCATTTCGTCATCGAGCGAATCGAGTCGCAATCCGAGTTTGGGAATGAGGTTGTGTCCGTCAATGAGATAGGGCATGAGAAATGTTTAGCCACAGAGAGCGCAGAGAAAGAAGAGATTATCTCAAAGGTCTCTGCGTACTCTGTGGCTATTAAAGTTTACCGACTCAAGTCAATCGTCTCGCCGCCGTATTCGCCGGTGAGCGTGGCTGAACCGTCGTTGTAATTGCTGGTGTAGGTGAGTGTGCCGGTCTTGTCTCCGCTCGCTTTCGCGTTGAACGTGAGGATGCGTGAGTCGTAATTGAAACTGCCGTCGCCGGTGATCGCAAATCCTTTTGTGAATTGACACTTGTCGTATGTGTATGTCTCACCGGCATCGCTGGGACCGAAGGTGAACGAGCCGCCGTACGGACAAGCGAAGGATGTGTCTTCGGTGAATCCGTTGTAATAATATTCGGGTTCGAGGGTGAGTTCGGTGTCTATTGCGAATAAGATGTCGAGCGGCGTATCGTAGTCGCTCGCTTTCGGGGACATGCGCGGCACATACGCGCTGATGACCGCCGGGTCCCATTCGCAGACGATCTCGCGCTGTTCGGGGAGTTCGCCATTCACCATGAAGTTGGTGATGTAATCGTCGGGGCATTCGTTGCCGAAGCCATAAATGGAATGACGCCCGCCTTCCACGTACAGGTGATATCCGTTATCTAAACGCTCAAACACGGCTTTGCCTTGCGCGAAGGGAGTCGCCGGGTCGAGGGTGGCGTTCAGCACGAACGTCGGGACGCCCGGCGCGGTGAGCGGCTCGCGTGTGACGACCTCCTTCGGCGCGCTGGGCCAGTAGGCGCAATACAAGCCGGTGTACACGCCGCCATCTATACGCGGAACGGTTCCATTCGATGCTTGTCCTGCTTCGATGGTCTGCTTGATCCGTTCTTCGGGCGTGCCGCTGAAATACGAATCGTCGGTGCAGTTCACGGCGGTGAACATTGTGTCTGAGAAAGTGGCGTCTCCGAGATATTTGTCGGTGGCGGGGTCAACAGTGGCTTGGATATAAAACAAGCGCGCCATCGGAACCATATCGCCCTCGTTGGCAGACGCCAGCGCGCGCAAGAAGAGCATCCGCCCGCCGAGCGCGTACATCTGATACGCGGCGGTAAATTCCAATTGATCGAAGGTGAATTTCTTTTTTACTGTTTTGCCCGAAGCGAGCGGATATTCATACGCGATCGGTTTCTCCGCAAGTTTTGTCGCGAGCGAATCGTACGCCGCCAGCGCGTTGCCGCCCAGTTCCGCCGCGCAGGCTTCGTCTGCATCGCAGGCTTTGAGCGTCGCCACGAGGACTTCGTCGAAGGCTTTTTCTTGCGCGAGTGCGCCTTCTTCGCCGGTCAACGTGAGGTCAATCGTCCCGTCGAGGATCAAGCCCGCGAGATGATCCGCGTGAGCCGCGGCGTAGGTCTGCGCGACGGAGGTGCCATAACTGACGCCGTACAGCCAGAACTTATCGTCGCCGACCAATTGACGGAACGATTCGATATCTTCGGCTACTTGATCCGTTCCGTAGTAGACCAGTTTCGCCGGGTCAATGCCGATCTCGGCAACACAACTATCCACAAAGGTCCGCGCTTCGTCAATTGCCTCTTGTTGTTCGGCGGGCGTGTCGTAGCCTTCTTCGCCGGCTGTGTCATCGTAATTCAGCGAACTCGAGAAATCTTTCTCGTACGCCTTCGGGCAGGATAATTCACTGGAAAGACCGAGTCCGCGCTGGTCGAAGTAGACAATATCAAAGTGTTCGAGGATTCCGTCGGGATACCAGCCCAAGCCGCCGGTGCTGATCCCCTCGCCGCCGGGTCCGCCGGGGAAGGCTTGCACGAACATGCCGTAGCGTTCGCCGGTTGCCTGTGAAACGGCAAACGCTACATTGATCGTTTCGGTATTTGCCGCGTCGAAATGATTCAACGGCACGGGAATGGTCACGCACGTAAAGTCAGGATTTTCTTCGCAGGGAGCGCCGTTCAAGCGTTCGAGCAGACCAGCCATGTCGCCGTTTTGCGTTGTCGGAACTTTGGTCGGAGGCGCGGTTGGGGGCGGGGAGGTCGGCGTCGGCGTGTTCAACAGACCGCCGAAATTACACGCCAGTGAAAACAGCATTAGGCTGACTAAAACGACGAGCAGTTTATTTCGAGACATTGGGTTTTACCTCAGTAGATTTGGATGGGTAGCGCCGAATTTTAAACGCGCCGATAAATCCATGCAAGAACCAAAAGTACATGGTACATGGCTTTAGAAAATTTTGATGCCAAAAACTCAGTATTTGCTTGAGAATCCACTAATCTCCACGAATTCACGCTAATCATTTCAGAAAAATTCGCGCAGATTAGCGGAATAAAATCCAAATGCGATTGCCCTAACCGAAAGCATGCCTATGTCACTGAAAATAAAAAACCGCCTGTGAACATGCCGGCGGCTGTTTGCTCGAACTTGCTTTATTCGGCTTCGAGTTCTCGCGCCGTGATCTCGAACTGCGGAGGATTCTCCAACGTCTTCTTCACCTTGCACAACTCCGCCGAACGGATCAGCGCTTTGTGATATTGTTTCGGAAACGCGGGCGGGACTTGAATCTCAAGCTCGATCTTCTCGGCATGAACGCGCTGAACGATGCGGATGCCCTCGGTGGGCAGGTTGCGCTGGCGGCAAAAGCCGAG
>JAJTXU010000288.1 GCA_021462845.1 Anaerolineales bacterium | reverse complement strand
CGGCATCGAAGCGGTCACGCTGTCAGACGAGGAAGCGCGTCGAAGGGGCACCCAGAAAACGGTCCTCGAAAGACGCGCTCCGCCCACGTTCGACGTCCTCATCGAAATCCAGCATCGCGATCGTTTTGCGGTTCACACAGACATCATGTCGTCTGTGGACTCGCTCTTGCGCGACGCGCCCATGCCTCCCGAAGTGCGGATGCGCGACGCCGAAGGAAAAATCCAGATCGAGAAATCTGCGCCCGCGCCAAAAAATAAAGCGGATGTAAAAACGCCTCGCCGCGGACTTCGGTCTGCCTCGTCTGCGGAGGCATCACCCACGCCTCAAGCGACTCCGCCTTCGGTTGGCGCGGCGCTGCAAACTGTGCGCGTGTACGCGTATGGCGTCGCAAAGAACCGACTGCAACAAGCCGCCAAGCGACTCGGCGTGCCAGCCATCGTCGTGCGCGATGTGTCCGAAGCCGACGCGCTCGTCACCCTGCGGACGTATTATCGCAACCGCCAACAGACCGTGATGGAAGCCGAGCAACGCGGTATGCCGATCTATGTGTTACGCGCCAACACCGTCGCACAAGTGGAGCAATTCCTCAGCGACCTCTACAACCTCAGCGCCGCGCCCACCCGCGACAACATGGAAGACATCCGCCACGAAACGCAGCAAGCCATCTCCGCCGTCCTCAACGGCGAACGCTGGGTAGACCTGCCCCCAGGTCCATCACTTGTGCGACGCATCCAACACGAAATGGCGCGCAGCGCGGAACTGGTGAGTCACTCGTACGGCAAAGAACCGCGCAGGCATGTGAGGATTTTTAGGGAGTAGGGGGAGGAGACCAGAGATTAGAGAATTGGAGAATTATCCGCGCCAGAAAGGCGACGAAACATGAAGAAAAATTCTACGAAGAAACGGAATGATTACGAATTACGAAAGGAATACGACCTTTCGAAAATGACCGTCCTGCCGCGCGGACGCTTCGACCCAAAACGCAGAGTGGGGAGCAACGTCGTTGTGTTGGAACCAGAGATCGCCAAGGCATTCCCCAACGATGAAGCCGTGAACGAAGCCTTACGCTTGATTTTGAAGGCGACCAAAATTCCGCAAAAGGCAACAGTTTCGCGATAAGGCGACTTATAAATCATTTGTAAGACGCATCCAACACGAAATGGCGCGCAGCGCGGAGTTGGTCACTCGTATGGCAAAGAGCCAAGAAGGCATGTGAGGATTTTTAGAGAGTAGGGGAGGAGTAGACAGGGAAATGTCGCCACGACGCCACGCGACGCAGGTACACAATTAGATACGTGGCTTGTGTGCTTGTTTTTCTTTATATGAAAATATTTTTGTTGTGATATGTCAAAAAAGCAATGTCGGGTAAAAACCTGGTAGGTAGCTTAATTTCAGAGCCGTCGTATCGAAGTAGAAAATCTTGTACCGCATCCGTAACAGCATACCGTTTAATTGACCTTGAAATTTTTATTTTGAACTCGGGCGTGATGGTCAATAAGCCTCTATCGAATGCTCTATCGTGTATTGCATTGAGGCAAAGCCCGTTACGTGGATTGATGCGATTATTTTCATCTTTCGACCAGGGGACAATGTGACTTGCATTTAACAATTCAGGTATTCCCAACCCTGTAATGCAACATTTTGAATTGTAAGCCGCGAGGACAGCTTTTCTAAAAAAACTTTGATTGACTCGAATTTTGACAACAGTTTCACGTTCTTTGCCTGCCTTTGGCAAATTGGTAGTCTCTATTTCAGTTATGTCTTCAATTGGCTTACCTGTCTTTTGGGCTAACAGTTTTTCACTTTCGAAGCTGAGTTTTCCCCAATTATGATTGAATTCTTCCCAAACTTCTATATCCAATTTGCTTCCATGAGAAGCGCCAGCTATATTTCGATTTTGCAAAGATGGGTCAAGTCTGGCGAAGTTTGCTAACTTCCATGAAACGGCTGATGGCGTGCGCTTCAAAATCTTTGCAAGGGCTATGACGTGAGGATTACGAATATGAATCGTACCAAAAGGGATTTTGCAATACAAACTGAAGGCGAGTATTAACTCTTCACGTGTCCATTTGTTGGATGACATGTATCCCTTTGCTTTCAATTTACAAAAGCCTCTCCCTACGTTTTTCTTCCATCAAGGCTTCCAAGGCGCCTTTCCCCTTGAGGGAGCCTCTCAGTCTTTTGACCTTATCTTCAATTGATTCTTTTGAATCGTTTAACTTAGCATTGTTCTCGTATTCCTTGAACCATGAACGGAAACGAGCCAATTCATCGGGTGATAATTTTGTAATTGCCTGCTGGATTTCTTCGACATCCATCTGAAGCTCCTGATTGAAAACGCCCTGTTATTTTACCGCGTCCGTGTTTCCCTGTTTACTTGTTTCCCTGCGTTACGTGGCGCAATGGCGACATCTACTTTATACTTACCCAATCTCAATTCTCTAATCCTCCAATCCTCTAACTTCCCCCATGTTCATCACCCTCGAAGGACCCGAAGGCTCAGGCAAGACATCGCACATCCCCATTTTTAGAGGATGATATAATCGCATTTGAGTAAGGAGAAACACACATGAGCGCGATATCTACCACGCAATTCATGGGACGTTTTATCGTCACCGATCCTGAGATATGTCACGGCAAGCCAACCTTTCGCGGCACACGGGTTCTGGTTTCCGACGTGTTGGAACAGGTTGCCAGCGGAATGGCTTGGGAAACCATCATCGAGGAATGGAACGACAGCATTACCAAGGAAGCCATTCAAGAGGCAATCCAACTAGCAAGCCAGGCTTTCATCAAACACGCGGATGAGTTTGTTCTGGAACCACTCGCCGCATGAACATTCTGGACGAAAACATTTCAAAAAGCCAACGCCAACTTCTCGAAAGTTGGCGTATTTCTATTAAAC
>JAJTXU010000287.1 GCA_021462845.1 Anaerolineales bacterium | reverse complement strand
AGGCACCAAATCGAGGGCTTGACACGGCACGTCTGGCGAAACTGCAGCTCTCGTCCGTTTTCATTTGTGACGCGACGCACGACTCAGGCGTTCGAAATGTCTCGTTTTTCCGTTAGAAAAATAAGATTTTCTCAACCCTTGAAAACAGGCTCAGTTGTTCCTTTGACTGAGGTTCAATGGTTCATTGCAAAGAGAGAGGCTTGTCGTTTTGAATTACCTCCAGAGTTGGTAGCAGGCACCATCGCAGTAGAAATTGTGTACGACACCGATTGGATTGACGCACCATTGGATTTACTATTCCAAGAGGTTCCACTCTTTTTGCATTACACAGATCCAGGAAGTTTTTCGGATGAGTGGCTCAACGATACCGCTGATATGTTCTTGGAAGGATATGAGCATTATTGGGGATTTCTCGGCGGACGCGGTCCTGGAAATGGCGTAGCAAATGTGCATGTGTTAACTGCCAAGAAAGTAGAGCAATACTACGGCGAAAGCTACCCAGGAGTTGACTGGCTCCAACCATCAACAGATATCTATGACCGAATGGCAACACTTTCGCCAGATCAGGGGAATATTCGGTATACCGCTGCGATCCTTCGTCAACTGGCCGATTTACGTACTAACCGTAAGAGCAGCCATGCTCACGATCTAACCGACGTAGATATGGAGGTAATCTACAGTGCATTTCGGGCAGACCGGGAAGACTGCTATCCGGCTGAGGCCAATGTGACAAGCGTACAAGCATTTCAGACCGCGACGGTCTCACCAGAGGGATGCTTTGGTTCCCAGATTAGGCAATACCTTGAACCTTATCGCCACCGTCTAATGCAAGAGGGATTAAGGTGAAAACGCTAATGCTCACATCACGATGGTGTGTTAGTTGTCTGTTACTATTGCTCATCGCGTGCAGTTCACCAACACAACGTCTTGAGGATGTAAGCAAGGGACTTCCTCTACCGAAGGACACTGTTGCTCTGACATTTGTGATTGAAGAGAGTCAAGGTTCCCAAGATGCTTGTTTCTTTACGCGGCGTGCGAATTTGTATGCGAGCAAATTGCCAATAGACGAAGTGGTAAGCTTTTACACATCAAAGCTGAATGAAAGTGCTTGGGAACAGACTGATAAGCAGAGGTTGCTGTTCAGGCGCGGGAGTGATTACAAGCTTTCTCTCAATTATGCTGCAACAACAGACAAGTCAATCGTCCATCAAAAATATCAGGATGTGGACCCGAACAATGCCGTTTTGGAAACTCATCCCACGCTCTATGAGATCACACTTACATATGCAGACCCATTTGCTCAGATGGGATGTCCAATCTGGAATCGTTGAAGAAATACTTGGGTGTCCGTTCTCTCTTTTCAATTAAGCGTGCGGTACGCAAAATCTAAAACCATTCACGCGCACCGTCAGCGAAGCGTGAATTATGCTCCCATGCTGGATTATGACCTGCGCGACCGCATCCGCGCGTTTTACGAAAACTGCGCGAACGGCTTGGCATATCAAACGTTTGGGTATATTGGTGAAACCGATTGGCTTTCGGTTGTGCGCGACCAATACGGGAATATCGTGCAGCGTTACCTGTATGCCAACGGGCGTCCTCTGCGGATGGACAATCCCAGTCATTATCAGAAGCCGTCATATTACTTGCGCTACAATGCGCGCGGGGATGCCGCCGCGAGCGTGCAACAGAACGGCGACGGCGGCGCAGGGTGGACACAGTTCGGCGCATGGTGACACGCGATCACACATAACGCGTATCGAGTGGCATCGTGTGTGATCGCGTGTCAGGGGTGATATGAACTACACGTCCATCGGTTACTATGGTTGGAATGCGGCATGGGGCTATATGCAGTTCCCATCGAACCTGAACTTTAACATGCACGATGCGCAGGACATGGGCTTGTATTTCGCGCATGGACGTTGGTATAACCAAGAGACGGGGCTGTGGCTCACTCCAGACGAGAAGGGCGAGTTTTTGTATGGGTCAGGTCAAGATACAGTCAATGACGCCTGGATTGTTGACACGCTTGTCGCGTTTGGCAGTCAAGGCAATTTTCAGCGCTCGCTCGTCTTGAACGGCGGACAATTTGTCACGGATACTGCGCTTGCAGGAAATCAAGCATTTTATCCTCCCGCAGATTGGACCCTTGCGGACCGCTTCGGAAATGCTGCCCGCGCAACTCTTCCCGTCGTTGCCGTCGAAGGGCTTGTTATTGCACCTGCGTATTTTGGCGCAGCAGGTGTCGTGGAGGGAACCACATCGGTCGGAACAGTCATATGTTCTAATTCGGATTGCACGAACGAGGCCGGAACCGTTATTGGGACAGGACGCGCCTTTATTCAGGCAGGAATTCTACCGAGACATGTGGCGGCGTTGTCGAAATACGCGAACGAAACGGGCTATACCATTGTTTTTCGCACCTCCAAGGTGGGAACCAACTTTTGGCGGATTTTGCAAGTTGCAGCCAAGCCAGATACATATAAAGAAAAGTCAAATTTATTTGGCATTGTGAGGATAAGAGATGCATACGGATTTCCACAAGGTCCATTTTATGCCCCAAGGAGTTGGTATCGTTCGGATCTGGATTTAGCAGTAGTTCTCGACAGAACAGGGCGATTTTTCGATAACCTAGAAGTCGATGGACGCATTGTGCCACAGTTAAACAAAATTCTGTCGGGTTCATCAGAAAAATCCGAGATTATGCACGGTGCACATTTTACATGGGAACTATAGACCTTCAGGTTTGGTTTTGGAAAGCTATGCCAAGACCCCTCGGGTTTCCGGAAACCCGAAGGGTCTGACAGACCAAAACCTTTTCTGAACCTCTATAGCAGCCACAAAGCTAGTGCATCTTTAACGGACTTGTTGTGTGTCAAGACCTTTGGGGTTTTCGACGCGGGTGCGCCAAACCAAGCAAATTGCCCAGAAACCCCAAAGGT
>JAJTXU010000286.1 GCA_021462845.1 Anaerolineales bacterium | reverse complement strand
CCCTCGACCTCTGCTACACCAAGTCGCACGTCGACACCTTCGTCATCATCAGCGGCGACTCCGACTTCTCGCCGCTCGTTTCCAAGCTGCGCGAGAACAACAAGCTGGTGATCGGCGTCGGCGTGAAGAAGTCGGCCTCCGACCTCCTCATGGCCAACTGCGACGAGTTCATCTACTACGACGACCTGGTGCGCGAGGAGGAAACGAAGAAGCGCACCGCCAAGAAGCGGCCCGCCAAGCCGAAGGCGGCGCCGAAGAAGGCAAGCGGCGAACCTGCCGAGCGCAGCGAGCGGACGGAGGAAGAGGACCGCCGGCAGGAGGCGCTCGACCTCGCCCTCGAGACGGTCGAGGCGCTGGTCGCCGAGCGCGGCGCCGGCGAGCCGATCTGGGGCTCGATGGTGAAGCAGGCCCTCAAGCGCCGCAAGCCCGGCTTCAGCGAGTCCTACTACGGCTTCAAGTCATTCAGCGACCTGCTCGAGGAAGCACAGGCACGTCGGCTGCTGGAACTGCAGCGCGACGACAAGTCTGGGGGGTATATTCTGCGAGTCCCCGCAACTTGAGTTGCCCTCAATATTCGCCGTGCTGCGGGGTCTGACTTTTCACTATATGTAGTGTGACCGTATTCTACTGAGCACTAGCTGCATCTGGGCAGGCACTTTTGAACTCAATAGCTGCGCTCCCGCCATAATGGAAACCACCACTTGGGAAAAAAGTATAACTGCGTGTGCCGGCGCGCGAAATTATCGTAAAGCCACTCTCAGTTACATCTTGCACACGCCCTCTGTTTGCTCCACCCCGTGTTGACAATTGCGAGTCACAGTTTGGGCACAAGAGTCTAAGCATTTCAGGACGGTTGTCTTTCCGATTCCCATTTATGTGATCAAGTATTAGCGGCAGGCTCTTATTATTCCAAATTAGTGGTGCGCCATTAAAATTGCATTTTGGATCATCACAACGTATTGGCATCCCATTTTCTTGCCTCCACTGTAAATAATGCCTGCGCACCGTGGATTGACTGGCCTGCTCTGGTTTATAGCAAAGCACATCCCGCCAAGTCTTGATTCTCTTTACCTTCATTGCATCATTGAACTTGGTCAGCGACATATTTGCCCGCCAAGCCCATCAGGGCGGCAATACATTGTTTTGTTATCGTTCATTATTCTATTTAGCTGATCGTTACTGTTTCGCTGTGCATTTTGTCTTCTGGCGGACTGCATCTCGAAATGGTCTTTCCATCTCCGGTATGCAGGGCCCATCTGGCCTTGAGTAGACAGGCATTCTTCTTTTGCCGCTTCAGCCAGCTTTTTCCCTAGATCATCCCAAACCGCGTGGTACTGGAACTGGCATGTACTCTGATCGAAAGGCTTCCGCCTCGAGTCTTCATTCTGAGCGCTTTTGGATTGATTGCTCATTGCAGCCGGCTGCTGTGATGCTGGTGCCTGATAAAAAGGGTGTGGCGACGGCTTAACCACATGAGTGCTTTTTGGCGCGATTCCTCCATCGCATGGTCCTGAGCGAAACACTTTTACCCCTCCCTCAACACAAACATTTACTTCAGCTGATGAGGTTGAAGACCAGAGAATCACAGGTAGTAATACTCCGAGCAATCTGTAGATCATTCATCGGCTCCTTTGGGTAAGGATATGAATTTATTTCCGCAGGAGAATTATTCGCCTGTAATTCCTTGACGGACAAGATTTCATAAAGTCAATTGTGACGCAGACCCTCAGGCGCTGCAAGCCCGACTCCAACGAGGCCAATACGGCCTCATGCCCTTCAGCGAACTGCTCGTTAAGGCGTAGACGCGGCAGTTGCTGGGACTGCAGGTGACGAAAAATCGATGGGTATATTCATTGCGTCCCTGCTGCCCGAACTCGGCTTCCGTTATCGCCGTGTTGCGGAGACTGACTTTCCCCGGATTTCACGGGAAGCGTGGCGTTACTCCCAGGGATTGACGATGTTCAGCACGGGATACGTGATCGCGCACATTGCGCGTGCCCAGCGCCCGCTTTATCTCCGTACCAGGCTCTTGTCCCGTCCGAACTCAATATCGTCCGCGCCATAAAGCGGCGACCGACGCATGAATTCGACCAGCGATTCCTTTGGATGGATCAACTTCTTGTACTGCGATGCCGAGATGATCACCACCGCTTCGCGGCCGTGCCGAAGCACCATCTGCGGCCCATCCTCAAGAGCGCGCTCGGCTACTTCGCTGAAATGGCTCTTGGCTTCGTGAAAATTCCAGACTCGGTGCGGTTGGTTGAACTTCATCCGATCATGTCTCCCCCGCTTCGGTCAACACCGCTCGTATCAACTCCGCCGAAAGCCGAAAGTCGTTTTCCAGCAACTGTTCGAACACCGGCCTCGCCGCCGGAATCAGGCGGCGCCGCTTCGCCGCGAGGATAATCCCCGCGGTACCGGTGACGGCGAACCCCAGTTCCCGCGCCACGGCGCGGCCGGCCTTTTCGTCCATGAGGATGAGGCAGGGCCGACGCAAATTGACGGCGGCGCGTAGCGTGCTGGCTTCGCCCTCGTCGAGTTCCGCGAAGGCGGGCTCCGTCCATTCACCACTGATCATCTTGAGCCAACCGCGGCGGGTGGCGGCGGTGATTTCGCGCTCGCCCGGCCGGTCTTTGCCCGGCACGACCTCGCCCTGCACGGCGGCGGTCAGCGTCACCTTGCCGAACAGGGCATGCGTCCAGGCAAGACCGCCGACAACGCCAAGCGCGATGAGCGGGCTGGCATCGGCGAGGACGATTGGCGCGGCGCGCTTCACGCCGAGCGGGCGAGCCAGGCGTCGAGATCCTTCATGTCTTCGCGCAGCGAGCCGGCGTTGCCCTTGATGGCGGGAATGCCGAGGCGCGAGACATGCCGCATGAAGTCGGCCAGCGCCATGTCGGCGAGGCGCGCGGCGTGGCCGAGGGACAGGCTGTCGTCCTTGAAGAGCGATACCGCCAGCGCGGTGCGCACGCCG
>JAJTXU010000285.1 GCA_021462845.1 Anaerolineales bacterium | reverse complement strand
TTGCGCGACCGAAGAGTCTCGGATCTGGCTTGGTAGAGATGCTTCGCTATCGCTCAGCATGACATGTCCGTGTTGTCAAGCGATAATGAGAAAACCATACCGCAGCATCATACTCTCCAATGGCGCGCTAAAAGTTTGTAGATGGATTTTAGGTCGCGTGGCGCTAAAGCCGCCTGCTCAGAACATGCAAGTCGTTTCGACTTGCTCAACACAAGTCTTCGGACTGGCGCGCCAGTGTCGGCTTCTAGCCGACTTTCATGAACTGTGCCAGGACTTCAGTCCGCTAAAACCCGGCCTGCCAGACTACTTGCCTCCCGCCCCGCCAAGGTCTGGTCACCAGCGCCGTGAAGGGACTCGCCCCCCGCGCCCCGCTCCCACGCCGACGAGGTTCTCGAAGAATCGACGCGCGCCGAGGAGAAAGTAAATCAGTAATCAGTAATCAGTAAGCAGTGATCATAACCCGTCTCGATGAGAGGCGGGTTTTTGATTGAGGGTGTATAATTTTCACAAGGAGCGGACGCCGTGCAGATTTACACAATAATCTGGAAAGACCAGTTCGTTGAAAAACTGGCAGTCAAGCATGGCGTCGAGATGGATGAAGTTGAGGAAGTTTTGTTCACCAAGCCGCATGTCCGCTTGTTTGAAAAAGGACACATCAAAGGCGAGAATCTCTATGCCGCTTACGGACAAACAAATGCTGGAAGATATTTGATCGTTTTCTTCGTTCTGAAAAATCGCACAGCCGCCCTGCCTATTTCTGCACGTGATATGACTCAATCCGAGCGTAAATACTATGACAAACAAAAAGAAAAATGACCCCATCCCCGAGGAATTCGGCAGTTACGAAGAAGCCGCCGAATTCTGGGACAAACACGATACAACAAAGTATCTGCAAAATTCGCGCCCTGTAAAGGTCATTAGCGAGTTGCGTGAGCGTCGCTACGAAATTGCGATTGATGAAAACGTCGCTCAGGTGCTTCGGAAAGCGGCAAGGAAAAAGGGCATTACACCCAGCCGCCTTGCCAACGACTTGCTACGTCAACGGCTTGTCACAAGAGTATGACCAACTCCATTCCGAACACGGCTGACGATGACTTACTGGAAGAATATAATTTCAGCAAGGGTATTCGGGGTAAATACGTTGACCGCTTCAAGGAGGGGAGTAAAATTGTCATGCTTTCGCCCGATGTGGATGAAGTGTTCAAAAACTCTGGTTGTCCCCCACGCCGACGAGGTTCTCGAAAAATCGACTCGCGCCGAGGAGAAAGTAATCAGGTATCAGTCCGTTTCAATGAGATGCGAGTTGAAATCAAAAACAGCCCCGCGAAATCGCGGGGCTGTTTTCTTGTCTAACTAGCTCAGCGTGGTGACGTTGCTAGCCTGCGGACCCTTCGGTCCCTGTTCCACGGTGAATTCGACTTTCTGACCTTCCGCCAGATTCTTGAACCCATCGCCTTGAATGGCGGAGAAATGGACGAACACGTCCTTGCCGCCTTCGCGCTCGATGAAGCCGAAGCCTTTGGTTCCATTGAACCACTTGACCGTACCGATAATTCTTTCAGACATTGTATTTGCCTCCTTTGGCAAAAGTAAAGATGTTAGGCGTCCTGTTCGTTCCATCGGAGGTAAAACAAAACAGCCACGGATTCAAACCGTGAGCTGTGGCTGTTCTTCAAACCAACGTAACTTACCGTTATCCTACAAAGACATAGTAACAGACCATCAAGGATAAGTCAATCAATTTTGGCGGGCAATTTTTAAGGCGTTCTCATGCAACTACAGTGGAAACCATAACAAAGTAAATAGCCAATCCAGCGATCAGAGCGACCAGTCCGAGAAGGGCGAAGAATCCGCGCATCTTGCTTTCAGCATGAAGCAAAGACGCCCACGCGGTAAGAGCAAGCCCAAGCGCCATGATCAACATGACAAGTTGAAGCTGATCGCCGCGCTCGTCCCATTGAGAGCCAAGGTCAAAGTTATAATCTGCGTCGTCCCAATACGCGATGGCGTCTACATACAATTCATCGGAATATTGTTCATCCATAGGGTAGTCGTCGCCGTTGCGCGCGATGGCATCGAACAGGCTTTGCGAAAAATTACCTTCATAATATTCGGCGACTTCGGGGTTACTTTGGTTGTTGATATACCAATTATCGTAGTTCCCTTCATCCTGTATCCAATTCTGATTCGCGCTGAGATATTCAGCATTGCCGTCGTTGAGCGCTTGCATGCCCTTGATCTCATATTTGTTTTGCTCAGAATCTGCCATGGCGCCCTGATAACTTGAAAAAGCGGTCAGCACGCTCAACAATGCGATCATGGTTCCCAGAAAAACTTCATTACGTAAAAAATCAAATACTCTTTTCATGTTCCTTTTCCTCAAGACATTAAAATGGTTAGGAGTTGCGCAGTTGAACCTGTTTCGCCGTAATTGCACTGCGGCGGTGGCACGATTTGCGTGGCAAATCGAACTGCCCGCCAACTGCGTAAGTCCTAATGGTTTATAAGCAAACGGCATTATATTCAATAAAAGACAATGCTGAGTTTACAATAATGTAGAAGCTTATAGCATGAGAAGGCATCCGGTCTCAATGACGCAATCGAGCGACACTGAAATTAACCCTGTATAATTCCGCCTATGAACTTCCTCATCACAGGAGCCGCGGGATTCCTCGGCTCTTCGCTTGCCAATCAACTCGCCCGCGAGGGACATCAAGTGCGCGGGTTGGACGATCTTTCTACGGGCGATCCGCAGGCGTTGGCGCCCGATGTCCATTTTACGCGCGGCGACGTGAGCGACCGCCCCAAGTTGTGGACTCTGCTCCAAGAGGTGGATGTCGTCTATCATCTCGCGGCGCGCGTCTCGGTGCCCGAGTCGGTTTTGTATCCACGCGATTACAACAACGTCAACGTCGGCGGGACGGTCGCGCTGATGGAGGCAATGCGGGATGTCGGCGTACGCCGCGTCGTTCTCGCCTCGAGTGGGGCTGTCTACGGCGATTTAGCCGATCAACCGCTGACGGAGTCCC
>JAJTXU010000284.1 GCA_021462845.1 Anaerolineales bacterium | reverse complement strand
GCTGTGATACAATGTGCGCCTTACAGGGGCGTGGTGCAACGGCAGCACACCAGCCTTTGGAGCTGTGGATCTTGGTTCGAGTCCAGGCGCCCCTGCCAATTCCCGTGGCGCCTCAGGCGCCACGGGGCTTCTTTTCTAAACGGGCTTCGCAGATTGCGGTAAGCCTGTTTTATTTTGTCGAACAGACAAAATGTTTTTTCCACTAATCCACGCTAATCTCCGCGAAATTTTTTGAGATTAGCGTAGATTGGCGAAGATTAGCGGATAAATTTCAATTGAGTTGAGGAACGAATGAAAGTTACTGCTGTGTTGCTTGCGGCGGGGCAGGGGACTCGCATGAAATCGTCACTGCCGAAGGTCTTGCATCCGTTGTGCGGCAAGCCGATGGTGTGGCATGTGCTTGAAGCGTTGAAGTCTGCCACGACTGACAAGCCTGTTGTGGTGATCGGTCATGGCGCGGATGAAGTGAAAAAATATTTGGGGGATTCAGCGGATTGCGTGTTGCAAGAGCCGCAACTCGGCACGGGTCATGCGGCGATGCAAGCCGAATCGTTACTCAAAAATAAAACAGACTTTATCATTGTCACCTATGCGGATATGCCTCTCTTGCGCGGCGAGACGTTCGCGCGTCTTGTGGAGACTCAACGCCTCAACCCCGGACCGTTCAGCCTGATCACTGTTTTCGCCGACGATCCTCACGGCTTCGGGCGGATTCTGCGAAACGCCGATGGGACCGTGCAAGCCATCGTCGAAGAATATGTTGCCACGCCGGAACAGCAGAAAATCAAAGAGTTGAACGTCGGCGCATATTGTTTCAAAGCCGACTGGCTGTGGGACGCCCTGCATCGCATCCCGAAGAACGAGAAAAAAGGCGAATATTATTTGACCGACGTGGTCGAACTGGCGGTAAAAGATAACCTGCCCGTGCAGGCTGTCGTCCATGACGATTTTAGCGAGACGATCGGAATCAACACGCGCGTCCATCTTGCCGAAGCCGAAGCCGCGATGCGGACGCGGATCAACCGCGAACACATGTTGAATGGCGTGAGCATGACCGACCCCGCATCCGCGTACATTGACGCGGGCGTGAGAATCGGCAAAGACACGACGATCATGCCGAACACATACATTCACGGCGCGACGGTGATCGGCGAAGGGAATGTGATCGGACCGAATACGATCATCCGCGATTCGAAAATTGGAGATCGCTGTAAAGTGTTGGCGTCTGTGTTGGAAGGCGCGAGGCTTGAAGACGACGTGGACATGGGTCCGTTCGCGCGGTTGAGGAAGGGCGCGCATTTGAAGAGTCACGTTCACATGGGCAACTTCGGCGAGGTGAAAGATTCCACGCTCGAAGAAGGCGTGAAGATGGGACATTTCTCGTACATCGGCAACGCGAAGATCGGAGCGAACACCAACATCGGCGCGGGGACGGTCACCGCGAATTACGACGGCGAGAACAAACTTCCCACCGAGATTGGCGAGGATGTCTTCATCGGCGTGGATACGATGCTGGTCGCGCCGCTGAAACTTGGCGATGGCGCGCGTACGGGAGCGGGCGCGATCGTGACGAAAAACGTGGCTGAAGATACGCTCGTGGTTGGAATGCCTGCGCGTCCCATCAAGAAAGTGGAAAGAAGAAAGAGGAAAGAAAAGTAATACGAAGTACGAAGTATTGATTACTGCGTAAGGATTGAAAAATGACCATCACTCAACACGACAAACAATCCCTCATTGATCTTGCAAACGAAGCGAGGAAGCGGGCTTATGTGCCGTATTCCAAGTATCCCGTTGGTTCCGCAGTGCGGACAAAGTCTGGCAAAACATACACCGGCGTAAATATCGAGAACGCGGCGTATCCGCAGACGATGTGCGCCGAGCGCGTGGCGATCTTCAAAGCGGTCTCAGAGGGCGAGAAAGAATTTGAAGTGATCGCCGTAGTGACCGACAACGGCGGCTCGCCTTGCGGCGGATGTCGTCAGGTCATGGCAGAGTTTGGACTCGATACGATCGTTTTATTGGCAGACAAAAATGGCAACCTCGTAAAAGATACAACCGTGAAAGAACTTCTGCCCGAAGCGTTTACGCCGGAAAAGCTGGTAAACAAGTAGACAAGGAAACACGTAGACACGTGTCTACCTGTGTACCTGTCTACGTGTCTACATTCCTCCCATGCCCCAATCAAAATTCCGTTCCCTGCGCGTGGATGCGGTGGTGCTTCGTCACAGCGACTACGGCGAAGCCGACCGACTGCTCACGCTGTACACGCGCCAGCGCGGCAAGATGCGCGTCGTTGCCAAAGGCGCGCGCAAGATCGCCTCGCGCAAAGCGGGTCACATCGAGCCGTTCACCCACGTCAAATTGCAACTCGCCGCCGGGCGCGAGATGTTCATCCTCACCCAAGCCGACACGATAGACGCCTACCTGCCTCTGCGCGATGATTTGATTCTCACCAGCCATGCCGCGTATGTGTTGGAATTATTGGATCGTTTTACTTATGAGGACGAAACCGAAAACGCGACGATCTTCCGTTTGCTGACGGATACGCTCTCGCGCCTCGCCTCCAACGCCGACGCCTGGCTGGTCCTCCGCTTCTACGAGATGCGCCTCCTCGACCAACTCGGCTTTCGCCCCCAACTCTTCGAGTGCGTCAACTGCGGACGCGCGGTTCAACCCGAAGACCAATTCTTCTCGTTCGGCGCAGGCGGCGTCATCTGTCCGCGCTGTGCGCAGGGATTGAAACATCTGCGCCCAATTTCAATCGAGGCGTTGAAGTACCTCCGCCATTTTCAACGGAGCAGTTACGCTGAAGCCTCGCGCGCCCGTCCCGACGCCGATGTGCAACGCGAGACCGAATCGCTCATGCAGGGCTATTTCACCTATCTGCTCGAACGCGAATTGAACACGCCGGGGTTTTTGAAGAAGATCAAACTTTGAACCGCGAAGTTCGCTAAGAGCGCTAAGTTTTCGTTCTTCCTTTGCGTTCTCACCTGCGCTTGCGCCAGGTGCAAGTATCGCGCTCTTGGCGGTA
>JAJTXU010000283.1 GCA_021462845.1 Anaerolineales bacterium | reverse complement strand
GTGCATCCGTTTGTGGCAGAGAAGACGACGGGACAGGCTGGGCGCTTTTCGATCGAATCGCTTGAAAGCATCTATCGAAAATTACTGCGCATCGACGAGGGGGTCAAGACCGGGCAATCTACCCTCGATCTGGCGCTGGACACACTCGTCGTTGAACTGACGAACTGATCCAAGATCGGACACTCGTAACGCAAAGTTCACATTGCGCCTGAGCGGCGTTGTCGGCAAAAGTGAAAGGGGCGAGCGATAGAAATTGATACAATACGCGTATGCCAAAAATTCGTTTGGATGTGTTACTCGTCGAGCGCGGACTCGCTGAATCGCGCGCGAAAGCGCAAGCCCTCGTTATGGCGGGACAAGTGCGAATCGCGGATCAGGTCGCATGGAAGCCTGCCACGCCCGTGGACAGCGAATCCACCGTGACGGTTGACTCCGGTCCGCGCTTCGTCTCACGCGGCGGCGAAAAACTGGATGCGGCGCTCGAAGCGTTCCAACTCGATGTGAAAGATTTCGTCTGCGCGGACGTGGGCGCCTCGACAGGCGGATTCACGGACTGCTTGTTGCAACGCGGCGCGGCGAAAATCTACGCCATTGACGTGGGCAAGGGCATCTTACACTGGAAACTCCGCAACGATCCGCGCGTCGTTGTAATGGAAGAAACGAATGCGCGGTTTGTGGAGTCTTTGCCTGAGAAAGTTGACCTGGTAACAATTGACGCGTCGTTTATTTCGTTGAAGATTTTGTTGCCGGTGGTGAAGAAATGGTCTAACTACTTTCCACTTGCCCCTTTGCAAGCGGAGAATAGAAAGTGGAAAGTGGAACATGTTATCGCCCTCATCAAACCTCAATTCGAAGCCGGTAAAAAAGATGTTTCGCGCGGCGACGGCGTGATCCGCGACCCGGAGATCCACCGGCAAGTGCTTCTCGATGTGCTGACCTTCGCCCAACACGAAGGCCTCGGCATCCGCGGGCTGGTGAAGAGTCCGCTGTTGGGACCGAAGGGCAACGCTGAATTTTTGGCGTGGATGGATCAAGCATCCAGTCTAGAGAGAAGCGGTCTGGATAGTTTGATAGGAAAATTGGGGATATAACCCAAGCATGGTTTTACCAGTCACCATCGAAGCCAGTGCAAAGCGACTCTTCCCAAACCTGTCTCCTGAACAGGCAATTGTGGAATTGCTTCTTGAACGCGCCCAGCGCAACTTGATCAAGTATCAGGTAATGGCGCGCGAGTTCGAAAAGAAATATGACCGAGACTTCGAAACGTTCCGCAAGAAAATCCTTGCATCAAAGCCAAAATCGGAAGCGGAACAGGATTACTTCGATTGGGAACTGGCGGTGACAGGCATCGCCGATATGAAAGCCGAGATCAAACGGCTTAAGGCATTACAGAAAAAATCATGAAGGCGGAGGATTTGCCCGCCATCGTAGGGACGGAACTCGAGCGGCGCAAGTACTTCGTCCGCATGGATGTGCTCGACCAGACGCTGAGTCTCGTAAAAATTCGGCTGTATATTTCCCCCGATCTCTTTGTTCAAATCCATCGAAACGACCAGTATCAAACGGCTTTGGTGCATGAAAGTCGGATAAATCCGACTCATTGCGCCAGCGCGAAGCGCTTCCATGTGCTGAGCAGGCGGCTTTAGACCCGCGATGAATTCCGCGAGGATGGGTTTGAGGGAGGGGGAGGATTTCATCACGATTTACGATTTCAGATTTACGATTTTTGATTGCCCATTCTAAATCACGATAGCCACTTTCTACTTTCTATTCTCTATCAATATTATCTTGACAATTCTCTTCTTTCGTCGTACAGTATTCCTGTACAGATTGGAGAAGCCTAATGACCATCGAATTTACCTACACCAGCGCGCGAGAGCGCCTCGCCAGCCTGCTTGACCGTGTCACAAAAGACCGCGAAGTGGTCATTATTCAACGGCGCGGCTCTGAGGATGTCGCCATGATTTCCGCGGATGAACTTGCCAGCCTGACCGAAACTGCCTACCTTCTCCGCTCACCGCAAAACGCCCAACGGATTTTGTCCGCCTTGGCACGGGCGTTGAAAAATGAAGGTCAAGCCATGAGCATGGAAGACTTACGCCAAGAGGTGGGGCTTGAAGCAGAAAAAGCGTGAGGCGGTTTTTCAACCTGAATTTATCGAAGACCTTCGTTACTGGGTCGAGTCCAACCGCAAACTCGCTTTGCGCATCTTTGAATTAATTGACTCGATCTTGCGGGACCCATTCGAAGGCATTGGCAAACCCGAACCGCTCAAATATCTTGGCGCTGGTTGTTGGTCGCGCAGGTTGACGCAGGAACATCGTATTGTCTATCTCGTGCGCGATAATCGAATTGATTTTCTGCAAGCAAGATACCATTACAGCAAATAAATAGTCCGCGCTCGCATCGAAAACCACTTTCTACTTTCTGCTCTCTATTCTCTACTCGCCTTTCTTCACATAATACAACAAAAACGGATCGCGCCTCATCTCGCGCGCCGTGAATTCATACACTTCATTTGCCTTCATCAGATTCACATCCGCTCCGCCGATCTTCGCGGACTTGATGACGCCAGCCTGCTCCATCAACGCGCCCATCGGGTCCACTTCGGTGATAACGCCTTTGTCAATGTCACGCACAAGCATCTCGAACGTGTCGGTGTATGTGTTGCCGTTCTCATCCGTCACTTCGCCCGTGAACTGTTTCAGAAAACGATAATCCACGCCTTCCATTTGTTCGATGTGATGAAAGAACGTCATGCTATTCGTATATGACAGCCCAATCACCATGATCTTCCCATCCAAATCGCGCAACTTGCCAAACACCGAATTGCGTTCGTACGCGCTCTTGTATCGCAAACTTCCCAGCGCCTCGGCGTGCTTCCCCAAAATCGCAAACGAATAAAACGGATGAAAGACCCGCTTCGCGCGCGGGTCGAGTCGCACCAGTTCCGTCAACACGCCCATCTTCGACGGCGTCGTCCGCACATCCCACGCCGCGCCCTTATTAAAATCAAAATTGAACGTCGGCATGATCAGC
>JAJTXU010000282.1 GCA_021462845.1 Anaerolineales bacterium | reverse complement strand
CGCCCTCCGCGAGCATCGAGTCGAGGTCGAGCTCCTCAGCCTCCCCCGTCGAGTCGAGGCGGTAGGCGTCCATGTGAAAAAGTTGACCGCCGTCCGCGCCGCGATACATGTTGACCAAAATAAACGTCGGGCTGGAAACTGAATCCGTTGAACCCCATCCCTGCGCGATGCCTTGCACGAACGTCGTCTTCCCCGCGCCGAGATCGCCTTGCAAACAGATCATGTCGCCGGTGCGCAACGACATGCCGAGACGTTCGCCAAGTTGACGAGTCTGTTCGGGGCTGTTGCTTTTCACTTCGATGGTATGTGAATCAATTGCAAACATCGGGAAGATTATACCGTGAGGGGTTTACTTCCCAGAAAGGGAAGGATTAACTCTGCCAGTTGGCGGGATGCGGTTTGCGCGGCGCTATGGTTGGCATGGATGATATGGTCTTGAGAGGATGGTCGCGGCGTTTCAATGATGCGGTCATTGTCTGCCCAGATGAACAAGGTATTGTTCCCCGCCGACAAAAACGGTTGCGCGCCTTCGTGAGAAAGGCTTCGTAATGTTTCTTTCAAAATTTCGACAGGTTGCGAGCTGATCTCTTGAAACCAGCGCGGAGAGCGTTCGTTCGGCTGTGAATTGAATCCGAGCAAACCGATCAGGTATTGTAACCGCGCGCCAGAAAGAACCCAGTTTCCAAATTGGGGGATCATCGTGTCGAGTTGCATGGCTAGGCGAAGCCCCCAAGCCCTTCTCGATGAGATATTCGCGGGGCAGACAAAAATTGCGCGTTCCACGCGGTTGGCGCAGAGATTCATATAGCGTTCCCCCACGCGCGTGCCGGAGGAATAACTTAGCATGCGCCATCGTTCGATCTTCAAAGCGGCGCGTACTTGTTCGACCCCCTCTACTGCCGCGTCAAGATAATTTTGCCCCTTTTTGGGAGGCGGAGAAGAACCAATGCCAGGCAGTTCGATTTGTATTAACGAGAATTGATCGCGAAGCAGTGGAAGCAGGTCTTCCCAGATGTAGAAGGAGATCCCAAACCCATGGATCAATAATAACGGCTCCCCGCCGCCTTCTATCTTGTAGTTGAGCATCATCCACTCAAACGCGTCGATAAACCCAGTAACTTGCCAATCGCGCGAGCAATGACGCGCGCGGCTTCCGGCTTGCCTGCTCGGCGGCAATTTTCAATTACTTTTTTCCGTTCCTCCGGGCGCGATAGCCAGCGTGTCAGCGCGCGGACCACATCCTGCGGCTTGGGCGCCCACACGCCCGCGCCTTCATGTTCTACAAATGTGACATTGCCATCTTCCTGCCCCGGAAGTTTGGAATATAAAATGATCGGCAGTTCAGCGTTGAGCGCTTCGGCGATTGTGCCGGGACCCGCCTTTGTGACGATGAAGTCGGAGGCGCGCATGAAGTCGGGCATATCGCGCGTGAAGCCGTAAATGAATGTTGGGTTCTCCCATTTCTGCGCTTCGAGAGTCGTTTTCAGGCGTTGATTCCGCCCGCACACGATGACCAGCCCCACGTCCAGACCGGAAGCGTCGATCGCGCGCGCGGTCTTTGCCAGAGGTCCCATCCCCTCCCCGCCGCCGACGAGTAACACGATGGATTTATCGAGAGTCCACCCCAGTTTTTTTCGGATCGCGCTTTTTCTACCGAGCGGCTTGCAATATTTATTGGCAACAGGAAGCCCAACGACGCGGACTTTTTCGGGAGGCATGTTGTATTTGAGGGCGCGTTGGCGAGCCAATTGGGTTGGGACGAGGATCAGGTCGGCGCGGTTATCGAACCATAACGCGTGCGTGGTGACCATGTCGGTCACCACTGTGATGAAAGGAGGACGGTTATTCCCCAGGGCTTTGAGCGCAAGGGAATTCGCGCCCAAGTGAACGGTGACGATCAAGTCGGCGGGATGTTCGCGCACGAGGGCTTTCGCCGCGCGGCGCGCAAGGGGCCACGTGGTGGCGGTGATCATGCGCGCGCGGGCGCGTCCATCGGTGGCGTAAAAACTCGCGCTCCATAATCGCGGTGCTTTGACCGCATACCGGTACAAATCTGCCGTATGATTAAAGGGAGCCGGCGCGTAATCTTTGAAAAAATCCACCATCTCAGTGGTCACGTTTTTTTTATATTCAAGGTGAACCGCTTCGATGATGGCTTCCGCCGCAGAACGATGCCCGCCGCCGGTGTCGGAGAAGAAAAAGACGATATGAGGCTTGTTAGGGGTTGTTTTTTTCGGTGTCATCATGTTCCGTCAGGTTGGTTTTGAGTCTCTTTGCCAGTTCGCGCCGCGTGAGCATGACCCGCCGACCGCAGCCTTTGCACTCCAGTCCGATATCCGCGCCGAGGCGTGTGACCGTCCATTCGTAGGAGCCGCAGGGGTGTTGTTTGCGGAGGCGGAGGTGATCGTGGAGGCGGAGGTTGGGGAGCATGGAGGTAATTGGTAAATGGTAATTGAGGAGGAAGAGAGAATTGGGAGAATAAGAGAATTGAGATTGGAGACTGGAGACTTGTCCTGACGGTTCGTCTTTCGCTCACCGTGTCGAAGGATTGATGAGCATTATAAATGAATCGTGATAAACTAAGGCTGAAATTTTACTGTGGAGAATGTATGCCTAAACACGAAACGTACGCGGTTGAGATTGCGGGATTAAAACGCGAACTGCCTCTGTTCGAGATCAAGCCCGGGTTGAAGATCGCGATCCTCAATATTCTAGGCGATACGGAACTGGTGCAGGCTTCCGCGAAGGAATTGGCGAAGAAATTAGCAGAGAAACAATTCGATGTGTTGGTGACCGCGGAGGCGAAATCCATCCCGCTGGCGTATGCGTTGTCTGTGGAAACAAAAAAGCCTTACGTGGTGCTCCGCAAGGCGTATAAACTCTACATGGGCGACGCTCTCAAAGCCGAGACATTATCCATCACCACCGGTCAACCGCAGACGTTGATCCTCGATGAAAAGGACCGCGAGTTGGTGAAGGGCAAGAAGGTCGTCATTGTGGACGATGTGATCAGCACCGGGTCAACGCTTCAAGGTATGCGGATGATCCTCGATAAAGCGGGTTCCACTGTGGCGGCAGAGACGGCGATCCTCACTGAAGGCGACCGTGCCGAGTGGATGCACATTATTTCATTG
>JAJTXU010000281.1 GCA_021462845.1 Anaerolineales bacterium | reverse complement strand
CGACCGGGGCAACGATTGGATTCGTTTCTACAGCGGGAATTATTATTCCTCCGCGTCGCACCCGATATTGCAGATTGAATATTACGTGCCATAGAATTTGAATCAGTTTTCCAACGCCCCGGCGCAAACCAATACTGAAACGCAGCGACCGATCGGGTTCCCAGCCTTGATCGCCTCGCCTACATGCCGCGCCATGCCGGCAAAAAAGTCCAACGCCTGACGCGCCGCATCTTCCTCGATTGAGTTCAACGCATCGAGCGCCTCCGCCTGCCTGCCGCGCGCCGCAGAGACCAACGCCGCCGCCAATCGGCTTTCGAGAACGACCATGCCGTCGTTCAACATGCCTTCCGCGTTAGCCAACACCTTTTCCGCTTCCGCTTCCTGCCCCTCGCCCAAATAGGCAAGCGCAAGGTGATTACGAAGATACGTGTTGAGTTGCGGGTCTGCCGCCGCGCCGGGGAGCGACGATGCCTCCTCCAACCGCAGACGCGCCTCGTCGAATTTTCCCAACCCAAGCAGAGACATTCCCAGCGTATCGAGGTAGGAGGCGCGCCAGCGCATCTCGCCGGTCTCCTCGGTTTGTTTGAGCAGGCGTTCCGTGATCTGCCGCGCTTCTTCGGCGCGCCCGGTTCCAAGCAGAACTTGCGCGCGCTGGTTGTCGGTGGTCGCTTCGCCTTGCGCGTCGCCGATCAACCGCTTCAATTTTTTCGCCTTGTCCAAAAGTTCCAACGCCGCGGCGGGACGCGCTTGCAAGTGATAGATCGCGCCGAGCGCGTTGAGAATCTTCCCCAGTGTGAACACGTCGCCAATGGCTTGCACGGCATCCAGAATTTCCTCATAGGTTTGGCGAGCCTCGTCGAGTTCGCCTTGATCGAAGCGCAAGCCGCCGATATTGCCTTTGATGCGAAACGCCGTGCGCAAATTGCCCGCCAGCAAAGCCGCTTCCTCGGCGTTACGCCAATGCGCGAGCGCGGCGGGGATGTCGCGCCGGATGTGCGAGACGATCCCCAGCGTGTTGTAAGCCATTGTCCGCGCGCCTGCCACAAGTTGGACGCGGGTATGTTCCAGCGGTTCAGCCAGATCGAGCGCGCGCCGGGCAAGCTCTGCCGCGTCGTCGAAGCGCGATTGGATCAGCCTGAGGGTGCAGCGAACGGCATACGCCTCGGCGAGCAGGCTGAGGTCCGGGTTTGAGGCGGCGATCCGCTCGGCTTCGTCGCAGAGTTGATCCGCCTCCGCCGCTTTCCCGCGCTGTAACAAAAATCGGACGAGTCGCAAGGAGATCGCGAAACGTTCTTCGGGCGAAACATCTGCCGTGTTGGCGAGCGACAACGCCTGACGAAAATCAGCCTCGGCTTCGGCGGCTCGTCGTCCACTCATCAGCAGTTGACCGCGATGGGAAAGGAGTTGCGCCTCCAGTTGAGGGTTCAAAGCAGAGGTGTTGCGAGTTCGATTCAGCATGGAGGCGATCAGGTCGGCGGCGTATTCGCCCTGCCCGGTCGAATCCCAATGCAGGTGTGTGAACCGAACGTATTGCAACGCTTCCGGCGCGTCGTTCGCCTGCGTAAGATGATAGAGCGCTTCGAGCGAATGCGGGGCAACCGCGCGGAGATGTTGCGCCGCAACCTCGTGGAGCGCGCGATGCAATTCGGGGCGCGCGTTCAAGATCGTTTCAAGGTGATCCTTTAATAACGGGTGAAGTTGCGCTTCGACAGGGTTATCGAAAAATTGTCGGTTTTGCAATACAGACAACGCGTCGTCAAACGCTGTCGCCAACTCCGCCTCGCGCAAACGATGAACGAGGTCAACATCGAGCAGGCTGACGGGCTGTCTGAAAATCGAGATCAACGAAAGAATGTTCAACGCGGACGGCGGGAGTCCTTGCAGGGCATTCTCCACAAGAAAAGACGCGACCTCGCGCTGGGTGGAAAGTTTGTTCAGAAATTGGCTTGTATGCGCAGGCTCGCGCCGAATGGCTTGGCTCGCCAACCTCAACATCATCGGGTTGCCCCGCGTGATCTCGAACAGGGAATGGAACGCTTCGTCGGAAAGCGGCGTCTCGAGCGATTTCACAAGTTCGCGCGATTCTTTTTCGCTCATCCCGGTCAACAGGATCGCCTCGACGCCCGCGATCGCAACCTGCTCGCGCGAAGCGAACAGGAAACGCGAGCGGCTTTCGCCGATCAACTTCTCGGTCATCGCCACTGCCTGCTCGCGAGCGGCGAAATGATGAAATTCATCCACGCAAACAAGAGGCTGTAAAGAACGCAGATGCTCCGCAAGGGATGAGAGCGCCGCCTCGATGGGAAGTCCGCTCGGCTGGATCAACAGCGCGGCATCTTCGACTCCTTGCGCGACGAGGAACAACGCCAATTGCCGCAGAAGCGTTTCGAACGGCGAGGGGTCTGCCCGGTTCGCCGTATGCCAGAACACCGGTTGTTTCGATTCATGCGCCCGCCTCATGATCGTTCCGCAGATCGCGGTTTTTCCGACGCCGGGAAACCCGTACAACAAAACGGTTCGATTTCGATCCAGCGCGTCTTGAATCGAATCTGCCGCAGACCGGCGAGCGATCTCCGCGCCTATCGTTGAGGGGATCGCCTCCAATACCCCCATCTCTTCCACCTGAGACTCGTCCGCCTCGTCTGCCTTCAAAGCCTGACGCGCCAACTCGACGAGTCGCTTCGCCAATTCGGGCTGATCCTCCAACTCCAACGCGGGGATGAATCGCGCGCGCACCATTTCGAGATCGGGCAAGCGATGATTATTTTCAAGGCGCGAGATTTGCGCCTCGCCGTATCCCACCGCGATGCCGAGATCGCGCTGACCCAGCCCGGCGCACAAGCGAAGATATTTCAGGAACGAGCCGAAATCATCAGACTCCCCGCTTATTCGGTCAGGTATGGTCTGATTTTTCCTCATGCGAAAATTATAAACCGAAGAAAACTGGAAAATTATGTCATGTAGTTTTGCATGTGATTTGCTATGCTAGGCGCAATGCAAACGCGGCGCGTGTACCGGAAGTTGGCTCATAAAAAGGACGGGAGCGGTTGGCAGGTTTCGTGGAGCGAAGTCCCTACCGAGCCGTGCGCCACTCGCGCGGATTCGCATCAGGAGAAGCCAATGAAAAAACGATCTGTCGGCTGGGGATGTTGTCTGGGAATCCTGCTCGTTCTCTTCCTCGTCAT
>JAJTXU010000280.1 GCA_021462845.1 Anaerolineales bacterium | reverse complement strand
GTGTCACGCGTTTGGCATCCCAACCCAGAGCGCGCCCGACCTTTTCCCGTATGGCATTTATACCATCCCTGAAATTTCAACGGTTGGAAAAAATGAAGAAGAACTGACCGAAGCGGGCATTCCCTACGAGGTAGGCAAGGCGCAATACCGCGAGATCGCCCGCGGACAGATCATCGGCGACAAGACGGGTTTGCTAAAGTTGATCTTCCACCTCGAAACGCACGAATTGCTCGGCGTGCACATCATCGGCGAAGGCGCGAGCGAACTCGTGCACATCGGGCAGGCGGTGATGGCGTTCAAAGGCAAAGTGGAATACTTCATCAACACCGTGTTCAACTATCCCACGCTGGCGGAGTGTTACAAGACCGCCGCGTTCGATGGGATCAATCGGCTGGGCGCGTGAGGGTGTATAATTTTTGAAGGAGCAACCTATGGAAATGTTTGTCTTTACTGGCTTAGTTTGGAAAGAAGGCGAGGGCTTCTCCGCGCTTTGCCCCGAACTGGATGTGGCGTCGCAAGGAAATACACAACAGGAAGCGCGAAAGAACCTGCTTGAAGCCGCATCCCTTCATCTTGAAGGCTCATTTGAAGACGGGCTTCCGTATTTGCGCCCTGTACCTGCGGCGGACGACCCGCGCAACTCGTTACCTGCCAACGATCTGGAAGTTTTCAAATTCAAAGTGGATGTAGCAGTCAAGGCATATGCCTAAACTTCCTGTTCTAAAACCTCGCCAAGTGATTTCCGCGCTTGAGAAAATAGGTTTCAGGCAGGTACGGCAAAAAGGAAGTCACATCCAATTCAAACGGGGAAATTTGCTCGTGACCGTTCCCAACCACACTGGAGATGTAAACCCGCAAGTACTTCGATCTATTTTGAGGCAGAGTCAACTAACAACTGAAGAGTTTCTTGAATTGTTGAAGTAACCACATCCCGCCTCGTTTGGCGGGATTTTTATTAGGTACCTCACCTTACGCAGTTTTGCCGCGGAGTCACAGAAACGCCGAGAGAAAATTTCTTTATTTTGTCCCCTGTGACTCCGCGTCTCTGTGGCTAGAGCGCGTAACATCCGTTAGGTACAATTGGAAAAATGTCTAAACGAGAGCCGCCTTAATATAATTCGGAGTAGCCATGCACGAAGTACCCTTGCTCATCAACATAGTCGCCGCGTTGGTCGTGGCATTCATCGGCGGGATCATTGCGCGGCGGATCGGCTTGCCCACGATTGTAGGATATTTACTGGCGGGCATTGTCATCGGTCCGTTCACGCCTGGGTTCGTGGGAGACACCGACACCATCAGCCAACTGGCAGAGTTGGGCGTCATCTTCCTGATGTTCGGCGTGGGATTGCATTTCTCTTTCAGCGACCTATGGAAAGTTCGTTCGGTTGCAGTCCCTGGCGCAATTGGGAGAATGGTCGTCGTCATCCTGCTGGGATTTGGGTTCAGTCAACTCAACGGATGGACGGTCACTTCGGGGATCGTGATCGGCTTGGCAATCTCCATCGCCAGCACGGTCATCCTTTTGCGAAGTCTCGTGGATAACGGGCTCCTAAACACACCGCACGGTCAAGCCGCCATCGGCTGGGTAATCGTGGAAGACCTCGCGACTGTTTTGATCCTTGTGCTGATGCCAACGCTGGTCAACACATCCGGCGGATTTGATTGGGCAGGACTCGGTCTCACTCTATTCAAGGCGGCAGGGTTTGTGATTCTGGTCATGTTCGCGGGAACCCGATTGATCCCCTGGGCGCTTTTGCGCGTCGCGCACACGCGTTCACGCGAACTATTCATTCTGGCTGTTCTGGCGATCGCGCTCGGCATCGCGCTCGGCGCGGCAGAACTGTTCGGGGTCTCGCTGGCGTTAGGCGCGTTCGTGGCAGGCGTGGTCGTGAACGAATCGCCGCTCAGCCATCAAGTCGGCGCGGACGTTCTTCCGTTTCAGGAGGCGTTTGCTGTCCTGTTTTTTGTTTCCATCGGAATGCTGGTAAACCCAGAGTATATCTTCAACAACATTGGCGTCATTCTCTTGTTCAGCGCATTGATCGTCATTGGCAAAGCGGTGGTAACGATATTCATGGGCTTCATCCTGCCATGGCCCGGTCGCACCACACTGGTTTTAGCCGTCGCTTTGAGTCAGATCGGTGAGTTTTCGTTCATCCTCGGGCAGGAGGGTATGTCGCTTGGGTTGATCAACCGCGACCAATATTCGCTGATATTGGCAGGCTCGCTCGTATCCATCACGATCAACCCGCTCATGTACCGCTTGATCGAGCCCGCGGAGACGTGGTTCAAGAAAATTCCGAACTTATGGCGCGCCTTGGATCGCCACGCGCCCATCCCCGCCGCAGTGGACGAAACGATCAAGGATCATGTCGTCATTGTCGGCTACGGACGAGTCGGGAGTCACATCGTCAACCTGCTGATGAAAATGTCCGTGCCGCATCTCGTGATCGACTCCGACCCCGACCACATCGAGCAACTTAATCAAAAGGGGATTTTGAATCTGTACGGCGACGCGTCCAATTCAGAAGTCCTCACCCACGCGCATTTGCAGAACGCGCGCGCGTTGGTCGTTGCCAGCCACGACGAATCCGCGAACGAGTTGGTCGTTGCAACGGCTCGCGATATATCGAGCAAGTTACCCATCATTGCGCGCGCCACAACGGAGGCGGGCATAAATCAACTGGCGCAACTGGGAGCGGAAGATGTCATCCACCCCGAACTCGAGGGCGGGTTGGAAATTGTTCGGCACACCCTCCTGAAATTGGATTTTCCCGTGACCGAGATCATCCGCTACATGGACGCCGTCCGCCGCGATCATTACGACACACAGATCAACTCGCAGGAAGAGCATCGCCTCTTGCATGACCTCATCAACGCCAGCGACAACATCGAAGTGACTTGGTTCAGCCTCACTGCGGATAATCCGCTCGTGGGCAGAAGCTTGCAGGATGCCAACCTGCGCGCGCTCACCGGCGCATCGGTCGTCGCGATCATGCGGAAGGGACAGCTGATCGCCAATCCCAAATCGTTGACCACCTTCGAGGCGGATGATCGCGTCGGCTTCATCGGCGACAATGAACAGATCGAAGCCGTCGAGCGGCTTATCGCAAGATCTATAACGGATGATGAAGGGGTAGAATGGGAAACATGAAATACGAAACCCTGCGCGGACTTTCCCTCCCCAAGATCGGATTTGGCGC
>JAJTXU010000028.1 GCA_021462845.1 Anaerolineales bacterium | reverse complement strand
CCTCGGCGCGACTCGAACACGCGACCTATTGCTCCGCAAGCAAGCGCTCTAATCCACTGAGCTACGAGGGCATTTGGCAGGCGGGGATTTTAATTCAGAAACGGAGGCGGGTCAAGTTAAACACTACGGTTGTTAGCGCAAAGTAGAAATGTCCCCGCCGCGCGGGGCGGGGACATTGGCGCGACTGAGGCTGGCGCCATAGTTGCGCCAGGGATGGTCCGGCGCAGGCTTGGCGCAGGGGCGCACTTTGAGAGCGGCTTTCACACCTTTCGCCATCACCACCTGCGCTTGCTTTGCCTGTTGATGATAAATTTCATAAGGCAGAGGATTGCCTTTGTACAGAATGGTGACCTGCTGTTGGGCATTCACACAAATAGTCACGCGGGCGTTACGCAGCGCATAAGACGGACGTTCGGTTTGGAGTTGATAAACGACCGTTTCAAATTGGACGGTCAGATTCTTGGAAACCGTCGCCGCGCAATAGCTGAAGAAACTCTCGTTTTCCACAAACCGTAACTGCACGATTTTGCCCGTTGCATCGTCAATGAATACCAGCAGGACACACTCCGGCGCGCGCCCTTCAAACCAGTCGTGCGGCGAGCCGTCAATTTGCACCAGTTCTCTAAAGCAGGCGCGCCGCTCGCGCAAGGGATGCGCCACCGCCCTTTTCACCTTGCGCGGCTTCCACAAGCGTTCCACGATCATCCATTGCCGCACACTTTCCACCGAGACTTTCACGTTCTCTGTCTCTGTCAGTTTTTCATGCGCCAAGGTCGGACCAAAACCCTGGTATTTGCTTTTCAACAAGTCCAAGGCTTGCTTCTTCACCTCGGCTGGGAGGCGGTTATTGCCCGGACTTCCTCTCCGTTTCGAGATCAACCCCGCCGCTCCGTTCTGGCGGTATGCCTTCAGTACTCGTTTAATCTGGCGTACGCCCAGATCCAATATCCGTCCAGCCTCTTTCTGACTCAGACGTTTTTCGTCCAGCTTTTGCATCACTTCCAATCGGCTGATTTCTTTTTGACTCATGCCCAGTATCTCCATTTTGCGTCCTCCGTAGGGGACATTTTAACTTTGCACAAAAGGGACATTTCTACTTTGCGCTAACACGACTTGTCCTCCCCGTTGACTTTGCTCTCCCCCTTGTGCTACACTCCAAGCCTCGTCAGGAGCATCCATGCAACTCAAAGGCAACGTCACCATCAAAGCGCCGCGCAAAAAAGTGTGGGATTTTCTCACCGACCCGAATCAACTTGGGCAATGCGTGCCGGGTATCGAAACAGTGGAAGAGATCGAGAAATTAAAAAAATATCGCGGCGTGGTTTCCGTTGGGCTCGGTTCGGTCAAAGCGAAATTCAACGGCGACGTGGATATTCTCGAATTGGACGAGCCCAATTATGCAAAACTCAAAGCGCACGGCAAGGCAACCGGCAGCACAGCCGACGCGATCAGCGAAATGAAAATGTCCGACGCGCCCGATAACTGCACCCTCGTCGAATGGACGGCGGATGTCAGCGTCTCGGGTCAACTGGCGAGTTTGGTCTCGCGGTTGATGTTGCCAGTCTCGCAGAAACTTGCGGGGTTATTCTACGACGAAGTAAAGAGAAGGGTCGAAGATCATTAAGTTGTTGAGTGCCGCAAAGTTCACTTTGCGTTTGGGCATTGCAAAAAACAGGTGAAGGTTAAAAGCGCGGCATTGCGCCAGGCGTTGCAAGCTACATCTTCCGGTACTGAAAATAATAGGACTTACGCAAAACCCAGATATTTTCCGCCAATCTTCGCTAATCTACGCTAATCCATTCAAAATTCGTGAAGATTAGCGCGGATTAGCGGATAAAAATAAAGTCTTGCGTAAGTTCTGAATAATCAACTCACCTTACGCAGTTGAAGCCAATCTGGCTTCCGTAATGCGATCCTTCGATAAACTCAGGACAAGCATTCATGTCGCTCTTGCGCAAGAAGAACCTATTCCGAGTAACCATGATTGCCTGACATCGTAGTGGCGACTTCAGTCGCTTTTTCGCCGCAAAAAAACGACTGACGCGAAGCGGTTACTACGGTAAACCACTTTATGTTACGCTGAGTAAATAGCGAGACGATTCGCAGTCTCGCATTACTATTTTACTGCGTGCGATGAGTTAATCGGTTAAGCGCCTCAAATTTTGAACTTTGTAAAAATTCAATATGTGCCTGAGAGCGCAAGATAAATCTTGCGTTACTGCAAATAATTAATACCAATGTAGTCCATATTCCGTTTTATAGACCAGGATTATGGTAACATTCGTTCAGTGTTACCGTCCATACATAAACGAGAAGTGAATCGATCATTATGGAATCTTGATGGAACTCACGACTACATTATCCACAGGCTTCGATGAAATTCTGACCGCAGATGCCTTGCGGTTCCTCGAAAAACTCGAACGAGAATTTGGCGCGCGCCGACTTAGCATGCTAAGGGCGCGCGTTGCGCGTCAGGAGGAGTTCGACGCCGGGAGCATGCCCGATTTTCTACCCGCCACCCGTCATATCCGCGCGGGAGATTGGAAGGTTGCGCCGATCCCCGCCGACCTCCAAAACCGCCGCGTCGAGATCACAGGTCCCACCGACCGGAAGATGGCGATCAATGCCCTCAACTCCGGCGCGAATGTCTTCATGGCAGACTTCGAAGACGCCAACTCTCCCACGTGGAATAATATGATCGAGGGGCACATCAACCTGCGCGACGCGCTCGAACGAACAATTGACTTTACCTCGCCGGACGGAAAGCGCTACAAACTCAATGAGCGGGTGGCTGTGCTTATGGTTCGCCCGCGCGGCTGGCACCTGACCGAGAAACACGCGCTTGTGGATGACAAGCCGATCTCCGCTTCGCTGTTCGATTTTGGCTTGCACTTTTTTCATAACGCGCGCCGCCTGCTCGACAAAGGTTCCGGGCCCTACTTTTACCTCCCCAAACTCGAGAGCCATCTCGAAGCCCGCTTGTGGAACGACGTCTTCAACTTCGCGCAAGATACGTTGAATCTGCCGCGCGGCACGATCAAAGCGACCGTGCTGATCGAGACCATCCTCGCCGCATTCGAAATGGATGAGATCCTGTACGAACTGCGCGACCACATCGCCGGGTTGAATGCGGGTCGCTGGGATTACATCTTCAGCATCATCAAGAAATTTCACAACAACCCAACCGTCATTCTGCCGGATCGTTCCCAGATCACCATGACCGTGCCGTTCATGCGCGCCTACACCGAATTGCTGGTGAAAACCTGTCATAGGCGCGGCGCGCACGCCATTGGCGGCATGGCGGCATTCATCCCCAGTCGAAAAGACCCGCAAGTCAATGAGACCGCGCTGGCAAAGGTCCGCGCGGATAAACAGCGCGAATCAACCGACGGCTTCGACGGCACCTGGGTGGCGCATCCCGACCTTGTGCCTGTGGCGGCGGAGGCGTTCGATCGTGTGCTGTTAGACAAGCCTCATCAAAAAGAAAAGTTGAGGGAGGATGTTTCGGTGGAAGCCGCGAATCTTTTGGATTTCAACATCAACGAATCCACCATCACCGAGGCGGGCGTGCGGCTCAACATCAATGTGGCGCTGCAATATCTGGATTTCTGGCTGCGCGGTTCGGGCGCGGTCGGTATTTACAATTTGATGGAAGACGCCGCCACCGCGGAGATTTCGCGCGCGCAAGTCTGGCAGTGGATTCATCATCACGCTCCGCTCGCCGACGGGCGCGCGATGACGGCTGAACTCTATCGCGGTTTTCTCGAAGAAGAAATGGGGAAGATTCGCTCGCAGTACGGCGAACAGGCTTACCCGTCGAGCAGAATCGAAGAGGCGAAGCAGTTGTTCGACCGCCTCACGTTGGATACATCCTTTGCCGAATTTCTCACGCTTCGCGCGTACGACTATTTGGATTGAGCGCCCTCTTTGTTGAGATTCGTCTGTGACGCCGATTAAACATTTACAAAGGAGAATGGAATCATGTACCACAAATACCAACCCAAGTCTGTCGAGGAATTGAAGAACGAGTGGGCGCAAAGCCCGCGCTGGGTGGGCGTGAAGCGTCCGTATTCCGCCGAGGAAGTGGATCGCCTGCGCGGGACGTTTCAACACGATCACACCGTTGCGCGCATGGGAGCGGAGCGTTTGTGGGAGTTGCTCCATGCTGAAAAATTCATTCGCGCGCTCGGCGCGTTGACCGGCAACCAGGCGGTGGATATGGTGCAAGCGGGGTTGAAGGCGATCTATCTCAGCGGCTGGCAAGTGGCAGGCGACGCGAACGACGCGTTGACGATGTACCCAGACCAGAGTTTGTACCCGGTCACAAGCGTGCCGACCGTGTTGCGTCGAATCAATAACGCGTTGATCCGCGCCGATCAGATCCAACACATGGAGGGGCGCGACGGCGAGGTGCATTACTTCGCGCCCATCATCGCCGATGCCGAGGCTGGCTTTGGCGGTCCGCTCAACACTTTTGAATTGATCAAAGGCATGATCGAGGCGGGCGCGGCGGGCATTCATCTCGAAGACCAGCTCTCTTCGATGAAGAAATGCGGGCACATGGGCGGGAAGGTATTGGTGCCGATCCACGATTTTGTGCAGAAGTTGATCGCGGCGCGGCTCGCGGCGGATGTGCAGGGCGTGCCTACGATCTTCATCGGGCGCACAGACGCGCTCAGCGCCACGCTCATCCGCGGCGACATTGACCGTGTGGATCAGGAACACCTCAGCGGCGAACGCACTGCGGATGGATTCTGGGTCGTCAAAAATGGGCTCGAGTACGCCGTGGCGCGCGCGCTCGAATTCGCTCCGTATGTGGATTTGATCTGGTGCGAAACCTCGACGCCCGACATGGACGAAGCGCGCGAATTTGCCAAGGCGATCCATGCCAACCATCCCGGTAAATTATTGGCGTATAATTGCTCTCCATCGTTTAATTGGAAGCGCAAACTCAACGACCAGCAGATCGCGGCGTTCCAGGAAGAATTAGGCGACATGGGCTACAAGTTTCAGTTCATCACGCTGGCGGGTTTTCATACCCTCAATGCCAGCATGTACGATCTGGCATGGAATTACGCCCGCGCAGGCATGACCGCCTTTGTGAACGTGCAGGAACACGAATTCAAGATGGAACGCGAGATGGGCTTCCGCGCCGTAAAGCATCAATCCTTTGTTGGCGCGGGATATTTCGACCAGGTGCAAATGGCTGTGACCGGCGGCGATGTATCCACTGCCGCCATGAAAGGTTCCACCGAGGAACAGCAATTCAGCGTCAGTCATTAACGGCTCATGGGTCGCCGGTCGCGGAGTTTGATAACGCTTTTCAGCCTCTGCGACCATGCGCGACATACTCATTGATATTCAACATTGGCAGAAAGAGGGGGAGTCGATTGCGCTTGCCACCGTGATTCAAACGTGGGGGTCTGCGCCGCGAAAGATCGGCTCGCACATGGCATTCACCCTCAGTGGAAAGATCACAGGCTCGGTCAGCGGCGGATGCGTGGAGAACGCGGTCATCGAAGCGGGGATGCAGGTGTTGAAGACGAATCATCCGCAACTGTTGCATTTCGGCGTGGCAGATGAAACCGCGTGGGAGGTGGGTCTCGCGTGCGGCGGAAGCATTGATGTTTTCGTCCAGCCGTTGGATGCGCAGATGTTTCAAGAATTGCAGAAGGTCATAACTAATGAAGAGCGCGCGATTTACGTCACGGTGATCGGCGGCGCGGACGAATTGCTTGGGAAACAAATTTTGATTCAAGAGGATCGAATCATATTTGGGTCGCTGGGCAACGAAATAGACTCGCATGTGTTAAGCCTATCACCAGAAATTTCAGCGCCGCAACAATTAGCAATCGGCGATGCCCAACTTTTTATCAATGTCATTCGATCCGCTCCAACGTTGATCATTGTCGGCGGCGTGCATATCGCTGTTGCGCTGGCGTCTTTGGCGAAAACGATCGGCTATCGCACCGTCCTCATTGATCCGCGTAAGGCTTGGGCGAATGAAACTCGATTTCCCAATGTGGACAAACTGATTCAATCTTGGGTTGACGATGCTTTTCAACAAGTCAGTATTAATTCATCTACCGCAATCGCGGTCTTAACGCATGACCCAAAGATAGACGACCCTGCGATAAAATTGGCGTTGAACAGTTCCGCGTTTTATGTCGGCGCTTTGGGGAGTAAGACCACGAATACAAAACGAAGAGAAAGATTGCTGAGCGACGGCGTGAGCGAATCGCAGATGGATAAAGTCCACGCCCCAATCGGCTTGGACATCGGCGCGCAAAACCCAGAAGAGATCGCGCTAGCCGTCATGTCGCAGATCGTGCAAGTTTTCAGGAAACAGAATCAAGTTGAAGGGAAGAGAGAAGCGTAGTCTCCAATCTCTAGTCTCTAGTCCCCAATTCTCTAATTCTCAAGGATTTTCCATGAAGCCCGCATCTTTTGATTACCATGCTCCCAACACCATCGAAGAAGTCGTGACGTTGAAAAGTCAATACGGCGACGACGCCAAATTTCTGGCAGGCGGACAAAGCCTTGTGCCTGCGATGAATTTTCGCATTGCGCAACCAAGCGTGTTGATTGACCTGAATCGCGTGAGCGATTTGAGTTTTATTCGAGAAGATAAAAAAGTGATCCGCATCGGTTCGATGGCGCGTGAACGGCATTTGGAGTTTGACGCTTCGATTGAAAAGCACGCGCCTTTGTTGCATGAAGCCGTGCCGTTCATCGCGCATCCGCAGATTCGCAATCGCGGCACGATCGGCGGGAGCATCGTCAACGCCGACCCTGCGGCTGAGTTGCCCGTGTTAATGACCGCGTTGAGCGCGAAGTTGAAGGCGAAAAGCAAATCTGCGGAACGTTGGATTGACGCCAAAGATTTTTTTGCAGGGATGTTCACCACCGCGCTTATGCCTGATGAAGTTTTGGCTGAAATCGAATTGCCGTTTGCCGAAGCACGAACAGGCTGGTCGTTCATGGAAGTTGCGCCGCGCGCGGGTGATTACGCGCTGATGGGCGTTGCGACTTTGGTGACATTGGACGAAAACGGAAAATGTAAATCGGCAAAGTTGGTGTACTTGAACGCGGGCGATGGACCTGTGGATGCTGTCGAAGCCGCGCAAAGTTTGGTAGGCGAATCGTTGAACGATACATTGATCGAATCTGCCGCGTTGCACGCCAGCGAAAAAGAAATCAATCCGTTTGGGAACATGCACGCTTCGGCGGAGTTCCAACGTCACCTGGCGAAGACATTGACGAAGCAGACGTTGAAGATCGCGGCGGAACGAGCAACGCAAGAGAATTAGAGAAATAGAGAATTGATTATTATGACTCACACGATTACGCTCACTGTCAACGGACAAAAATATACCCGCGAAGTGGAACCGCGCTTGTTGCTCAGCGATTTCCTGCGCCACGAACTTGGACTCACTGGCACGCATGTCGGCTGTGAGCATGGAGTCTGCGGCGCGTGCACGATCATGTTTGATGGAGAGTCGGCGCGGTCGTGTCTGATGTTTGCCGTCCAAGCCGATGGGCATGAAATTACAACGGTGGAAGGTTTGGCAAAAGATAAAGATGATTTACACCCACTCCAGCAATCCTTTTGGGAGGCGCATGGACTTCAATGCGGCTATTGCACGCCTGGCATTTTGATGACGATGATTCCGTTCTTGAAACAGAACCCAAATCCAACGGAAGATGAAATCCGCCATGCACTTTCAGGGAATCTTTGCCGCTGCACGGGGTATCAGCATGTTGTGGATGCGGTGAAGTTGGCGAGTGAGAAGATGAGAGAAATAGAGGATTAGAGGATTGGAGGTTAGAGACTGGAGACTGAAGGTGGTCGAGTAGTTCCGCCCGCGCTGAGCGGAGCCGCCGTTTGTTGGCGGCGAAGTCGAAGCGTCGCACCACGTATCGAGACCACATTTCTTGGAAACATTGAAAATTTTCTTTTATGAATACTCAGCAATTAAATCAAGCATTTCGCAATAGCGAACTTTCCCCGCGAGACCTAATCTCCAGTCTCCAGTCTCTCTTCGATTCCCGCGAACCCGAAGTTCTATCCTTCATCCCCGAACCCAACCGCTTTGAACGATTGCAAAAAGATGCGGAAGAATTAATTAGAAAGTTTCCCGATGTAAACAACCGCCCTCCGCTGTTTGGCATGACCGTCGGCGTGAAGGACATTTTTCATGTAGACGGTTTCGTCACGCAAGCGGGGAGCAAATTGCCCGCGCAAGATTTGCAAGGGGATGAAGCAACAAGCGTCACCAAACTAAAAAAAGCAGGCGCGTTGATTCTCGGCAAAACGGTCACTACCGAGTTCGCCTATTTCACGCCAGGTCCCACGCGCAACCCGCATAACCCAAGTCATACGCCTGGCGGTTCGAGCAGTGGATCGGCGGCGGCGGTCGGCGCGGGGATGTGCGATATCGCCCTCGGCACGCAGACCATCGGCTCTGTGATTCGTCCCGCCGCGTTTTGCGGTGTGGTTGGATTCAAGCCGACGTATGAAAGAATTTCGCGCGCGGGCGTCATTCCGCTTTCGCCGACGTTTGATCATGTTGGGGTGTTTGCGAAGGATGTGGAGACGGTGGGGCGGGTTGCGAGTGTGTTAGTAGAGAATTGGAGAATTGGAGAATTAGGTGATAGAGATTGGAGACTAGAGACTGGAGATTCAAAACCCGTGCTTGGGATACCTGAAGGAAAGTATTTGAATTGCGCGTCGGAAGAAGGTCTTGCACACTTTGGGAAGTTGTGCAAATTACTAAGCGCAAATTACGAATTGCGTTCTGTCCGCGTTATGGATGATTTTCAAGAAATCCGTGATCGGCACGATGCGATCATGTCATTCGACGCATCACAAGTCCACAAGGATTGGTTTGCCAAACATTCAATTCTCTACTCCTCCAAATTCTCCGATTTGATTAAACGCGGACAGTCAATTACTAATTACCAATTACATCTTACAGCGCGTGACGTCTTCCGTGAACAAATTACCCAAACCATGAACGATAACCAAATTGACATCTGGCTCTGCCCTCCAGCAATCGGACCCGCACCGAAGGGACTCGACTCCACAGGCGATCCTGTCATGTGCCTGCCGTGGACTCAGATCGGTTTCCCTGCCATCAATATTCCCACGACAAAGAATGAAGAAGGTCTGCCGATGGGGCTACAACTCGTCGGCAAGTGGAACGCGGATGAGTCGTTGCTTGCTTGGGCGGGAGATATTGAGAAGGTGGTGAGGAAAATATGATAAGAAATGTAACGCGACACGCTGCGCGATGTCGCTATTGCGTTGCAGGCGACATAAATGTCGCAGTACGAAAAGCGAGCAACCGATGAGCGTTATAAAGTGGAACGCCCGCGCGGGGGCGTATTACGACTCGGTTGTGTTGATGCAGCTTCAACGCGGCTTGCTCGAACTGAGCGGCGTGCTGGATGCAGGCGTGGTGATGGCGACGCAAGCCAACCGCGATCTGCTCGCGGCGAATAATCTCTTGCCTGAAAATATTTCTGCTAACCCTGATGATCTGCTCATCGTCGTCAAAGCGGATGATGACGCTTCCGCCGAAAGCGCGATCGGTCAAGTGGATGAACTGCTCACGCGCCGAAAATCATCCAGCGCTCAGCAAGAGTTCCGTCCGCGAAGTTTGAGCGCGGCGGTTAAGCAATTGCCCGAAGCGAATTGGGTGTTGATCTCTGTGCCAGGTCGCTACGCGGCGGGAGTTGCGAGAGAGTCGCTTGAACTCGGCAAACACGTTTTTCTGTATAGCGACAACGTCTCACTCGACGATGAAATTTCGTTGAAGAAATCCGCCCGTGAAAAAGGTCTGCTCGTGATGGGACCCGATTGCGGCACAGCCATCATCAACGGCATTGGGTTGGGATTCGCCAATCATGTGCGGCGCGGTTTGATTGGAGTTGTCGGCGCGTCTGGCACAGGGACGCAGGCGGTGACGGCGCAAATCCATAATCTTGGCGGCGGCATCTCTCACGCCATCGGCACAGGTGGGCGGGACTTGAAGTCTGATGTCGGCGCGATCACGGCGCATCAAGCGCTGGATGTGTTGGCGCGCGACCCCGATACGAAAGTGATCGCGCTGATTTCCAAGCCGCCCTCGCCTGATGTTGCGACTCAATTAATTTCAGCGGCGCAATCTACGGGCAAGCCTGTTGTCGTTTATTTCATCGGCTACCCCGCGCCTGCGAGGAAGATTGGCAATTTGTGGTTTGCGGTGAGTTTGAGCGAAGCGGCGGAAAAAGCAGTGGAGCAGTTATCCCACAAGGGGACGATGTCAGTGAACAGTGATCAGTTATCAGTAAGCAGTAGAAAAGGTTACTTGCGTGGTTTGTTCTCTGGTGGAACGCTTGCATTTGAAACGATGGTTGGGTTGCAAGCAAGCCTTTCGCCCATCTACTCCAACGCGCCAATTACCAATTACCAATTACTAAAAGACCCGCTCAAAAGTGAAGCGCACTCTATCGTAGACCTCGGCGATGAATTCTTCATGGTCGGGCGTTTGCATCCGATGATTGATAACGATCTGCGGATCAGGCGCATGAAGCAGGAAGCGGCGGATGCGGAAGTGGGGATGATCCTCTTCGACGTGGTCCTCGGCGAAGGTTCGCACCTTGACCCTGCGGGGGAGTTGGCGCCTGTGATAAAGGAGATTCGAGAGAAGAGAATTGGAGAATTAGGAGAATTGGAGTTTGTGGCGATTGTGATTGGGACGGATGAGGATCCGCAGAATCTCCAGTCTCAAGTCTCGACTTTGGAAGAAGCGGGTGCGAAAGTTTTCCGCACGGCGACGGAGGCGGTGGAATACGTCAGTTTGAGGTTTGGTAGCAAAAAGGAAAATGAATTTACGCCAGTGAATCTTGAGCAATTGAATCAACCGCTTGCGGGAATCAATGTCGGCTTGGAATCGTTTTATGAAAGCCTGATAGCACAAGGCGCGCAAGCCGTTCACGTCGAATGGAAACCGCCTGCGGGGGGGAATGAAAGACTGGCAAGTTTGTTAGCGAAGATGAAGAGCAAGAAAGAGAATTAGAGGATTGGAGAATTCTCTAGTTCTCTAATTCTCACACGGAGATGATCATGAACATAGATAACGCCAATACCACTGCTGTAAACCGAATGATGGAAGCGCGACCAATCTTGAAAGCCGTTGCGCCTGCGAAAGATGTCATTCCTGGGATGAAGGATAATTTATTTTTGCACGCGGGTCCACCGATTGAGTGGGCGCGGATGTCGGGTCCGTTGCGCGGCGCGATCGTCGGCGCGATGCTGTTCGAGGGTGTGGCGGCGTCCGAAGCAGAAGCAACTCGAATGGCGGAAAGAGGCGAGGTCGAATTTGATTCGTGTCATCATCACGGCGCGGTCGGTCCGATGGCGGGAGTCACATCCGCTTCGATGAAAGTCTATGTCGTTGAAAATGCCGAACGCGGGAATCGCGCGTTTTCCAATTTGAATGAGGGCTACGGAAAAGTTTTGCGCTACGGCGCGTACAGCGATGAGGTGTTGAAAAAGTTGCATTGGATGAACGATGTGCTGGGCGTCGCGCTGGCGGATGCGCTGGCGAGTTCGAGCGGCATTGACATGCGCGCGTTGATCGCGGAGGCTCTGCACATGGGCGACGAGGGGCATAATCGCAACAAGGCGGGTTCGTTGTTGTATTTGAAATTGATTGCGCCGTTGATCGCAAAAGTTGTGAAAGATGATTCGGTTGAGTCGGAGGTGTTGCAATTTCTCGGCGATAACGCGTTGAGCGTTTTGAATCCCGTGATGGCGGCGTGCAAAGCGATGACCGATGCCGCGCATGGAGTCGAGGGTTCGACGATCGTGACGACGATGGCGCGCAACGGAACTGATTTCGGGATTCGAGTCAGCGGACTCGGCGAGCGACAATGGTTCACGGCTCCTGCCGAAATTCCAGTTGGTCTCTTTTTCTCAGGCTTTTCTCAAGCCGACGCCAACCCCGACATCGGCGACAGCGCGATCACGGAAACCGCAGGCATCGGCGGATTCGCCATGGCAACCGCGCCCGCGATCGTGACGTTCGTCGGCGGCACGCCAAAAGATGCGATGAATGCCACACTTGAAATGTACGAGATCACATTTGCCGAAAGCAAATTTTTCACCATGCCCTCGCTCGAATTTCGCGGCACACCGACTGGCATTGATTTGCGAAAAGTTGTCGAGTTGGGAATCACGCCACGCATCAATACGGGCATTGCGCACAAGAATGCAGGCGTGGGTCAGGTGGGCGCGGGGTTGGTGAGACCGCCGCTTGAAATTTTCGAGCAGGCGTTGTTATCTTTCGCAGAGAAGTACGATCTGTAAGAAGAGAATTGGAGAATTAGAGAATTGATTGTTGGAGATTAGAGACTGGAGACTAGAGACTGTTTGATGGAGGTGTGTGATGGCTACGGAGCTTGAGGATTTGAAGATTTTACAAAACGCAGAGACGATTGCCGATGCGGTCTGGAAGCGCGTGGTGCAGTGGGAGGAGTTTGCGAAAGATGTTGTTGGTAAACAAATGGCGAGAGCGACAGATTCCATTGGCGCGAACATCGCTGAGTCGTATGGTCGTTTTAACTTTGGGGAGAAGTTGCAGTTTTTGTATTATTCGCGCGGAAGTTTGTTTGAAGCAAAGTTTTGGTTGAACCGCGCTCTTGCTCGCGACCTTATGAAAGCGGACGAGGTCAAAGCTTACGCGGCTCGTTTATCCGATGTTGCCCGTCAGCTGAACACTTTTGCGGGCAGTCTGAAAGCCCAACGAAAGGATTCCAAACCTCAATCGAAATCAATCCGTGAACCAGAGGCAGAATATGTTGTTGACAACTGGCTCGACGATTCGTCGTCTCTTTTCACCAATACCGAACTCGACTGGCTAACAACATTACCCCCAGTCTCCAGTCTCCAGTCTCTAGTCTCTTAATCACTCAACCAAATCAACCAAGGAGTAAACCATGACCAAAATTTACGATTTATCCCAAGACCTGAATCAAGACGCATCCTTCTGGCCCTTTTACCCGCCATTTGAGGTGAAGTACATCAAGCGCAAGTCGGAGCATGGAGTGAATGCGCAGTACATTATGACGTCCAATCACATGGGCACGCACCTCGATGCGCCGAAGCATTTTGTGACTCATGGCAAAACGATCGAGCAGATTCCCATCGAGTGGTGTTACGGACCTGGCGTGATCGTTGACCTGAGCGACATGCTCGACGATCTCGGTATGTTCACGCCAGAAGACATCGAGAAGCGAGCCGAAGTGAAAGATGGCGACATCCTCTTCATCCACACAGGCTGGCACAAGTATTCCTTCTTCAGCCCAGAGGGTGATGAAGAGCGCTACATCCAGCGGCATCCAGGTCCGCATTACAGCATCTGTGACTGGTTGTTAAAGAAGAAGATTCACATCTGGGGCGTGGACATGATCTCCACCGACCACCCGATGAACCTGCCCATCGGTCGCTTCCTCGGCAAAGGCGGATTGGAACACTGGCAGAAAGTCCGCAAGTTGACCGAAGCCAAATTCGGCGCGGACAAGATTGACGAGTTGTTCCCTGATTCGGCGTATCAGCTCACCCACAATGCCCTCTTCCCGCATGATTGTATGCACGTCGAAAATCTCGGCGGCGACATTGGACTCAAAGAATTGCACAACAAACGCATCACCCTCGGCGTCTTCCCGTGGAAGTTCAAGGGAGGAGAGGCGGCGTTTTGTAGAGCGGTGGCGTGGGCGTAAATGGATTCTGTCATTGCGAGGAGGAGCGGAGCGACGACAAAGCAATCTCCTCGCAGTGGCGGAGAGAACAGGCAATCCAGAAGCCTGTCACGATAAAAGCATCTTTGCCTATATTTCTTGCAGTAAAATAGTTGTAGATTTAGGTGTAGGAGTATGCTATGTTTATCCTTCCATCTGCAATTACTGAAAGATTAATGAGCTTGGTTTTTGACTTCCTCAAAAAGAGTGGTGAAAGCCTTGCTAGAGACATGGCTACAAAGAAACAAATAAGTGAAGCAATAGAAGGTGCGGCTAGCCGTTTTGGAGAGGAGTTTGAAGATAAAGGATTGGCGCGGGTGCTAACAGCCGACACAAGGTTTTACGATTTGGAAAGCGTTCAAAGCTCAATTGATGAAATATTGAAACATCCATTTGACCCTGCCCCGCAGGTCAAAATTGAAAAAGAGTTTGAGATGGTTTTACCTGAAAGCCAAAGAGGGCTGGCGGGTAAGGCGGCGCAAACATATCTCGAAATCTTGCGGGAGCAATTGATAGGAGTTGAAAAACTTAATGATAAATTGAAATTGATTTATTTGAAGCAAATTGTTGACATCAACAGGGAAATTAAAAGAGAAGCTGAAAGAGGGGCTAATGCAGGTGAACGCTCCGCCGACGCGCTCGAGAAACTCGCTGATTCGAAAGATAAACATCCTAATCTTGAAAAAGCCAGAGAAATTTATCTTCATAAATTTATTGAGAAATATTCTCCAAAGTCATCGAGCCCTATTGATTTAGGGAACTATGAAGATTTACCATTAATGCCGTTTTTTTCATCATCGAATTCATCCAATGAAAATACGCAGACACCAAAACGGTACAAGCGCTTGTCTGATATTCCAGACCTTCCTAATGTATTTGTTTTGAGCGGTCCCCATGGATCGGGCAAGACCATACTTCTTCGCAAGAGAGCCCTTGAGAATGCTAATATAGCATTACAAAATATAAACGAACCTTTGCCAATTTTGATTGAGGCTTGGGAATGGCAATCGGGGGACTTTTTTAGCGTCCTTATAAATAATCTCCGAAAATACCTTTTCTCTGCCGCTAAATCACTTTCTCCAATGATTGATCCTAATGACTTAATTCTACAAGGGGCAGCACTTTATTTTGACGGACTTGATGAACTTGGTCAGGAGAGATTTGTTGGATTGACGAAGACGATTGGCGATCTGGATACCAAAACAATTGCGACCTACAGGGTAGATGAATACAAAGATAAAGCCAACCTTGATTTTCGAGAGATAGCGATCCTTCCTCTTGAATCAGAAAATATTCGGCATTTCGCCCAAACTTACTTAGGTAGAGAAAAAAGTAAAGCATTTATCGGTCAATTTGAATCTTTGCAGGAAGAACGTGAAAAACATCAGGAAAAAGACCTGATGCAACTGATTAGAATTCCGTTTTTCTTAAACATCATATTAGATAATTATAAAGAAAGCGGTGGGGTGCAAGTAGCTAATCAGTGGAAGTTGATAGAAAATTGTGTAAATCGTTTGCTTAGAGGATTCGATGAGAGACTGGGAGTTGATCGTTCTGAGATTAAACAGTATAGGAATACTTCAGATGTTATAGACCTGCTCTCGGATATAGCATTTAAAAGCATATCCCATCGATTCGTCCCATTGGATAAGATTTCATCGCATATCCCTAAAGCAGTTCTTCGTGCTTTAGATGAAGTTGGCTTGATAATACTTGATACTGAGAGAGTGCGCTTTCGGCACGATCTTATCGCGGAGTTTTTTGCCGCTCATCAGTTAATCAATGCAAATTTGGAGCCTGTTGTACGGAGACGGGGATTTGAGGGCGTTTTGGTTCTTCTAGCCAGTTACAGTGAAAAACATCAAGAGGATATACAAAGAATAATTCTGAAATCTTTTGATGGTGATGTTTCAGAAGAGAAGGATCGGGGTGGTTCGAATTGGGGACGCGATAGAATAATGAACGATCGGGGACTGCTTTGGCTTCTAGGAGAAATCGGCAACATTGATGTCGCTAAATGGCTTTTATCTTATATTTCTAACCGAAAATCTGATGTGGATATTGATGTACTGGTTTCACTTGCAAAAATTGTTGGCAGGTTACCAAGTGAACAAGACGAAAAAAGAGAAACAGCCGAGATTATTGGTAAGAAGCTTTCAGAAAAACCCAATAGTTTGACGGATGATCGTTTTTCGTGGTGGAATCACGGAATTAGAGAACAAGTGGGTGTTGCAGGTAGTTACATTGATTTGGCGAAAGCATTGGCTGAAATTAAGACAAATGATGCTGCGAGATATCTTGTCGAGGGGCTTTTTCGATTTGCAGATCTTTTTCAAGAAGGAATGGCGCCAGGTATGTTTGATATATACAGGCGCGAATTCTCTCTTGCATTTTCGAAAATGGGCGAGCCTGCCGTTCAACATTTACTGGAATTGCTAAGCGATGGAAATGAAGAAATTGCAATCACGGCGGGTGAAGCTCTTGCATGGACTTTAACTACTGTGCCACCTAAGTTATGTTATCCGATACTTGCACGGCATCCATTGGCAGAAGTGAGGTTTCAGATAGCATCAGCATTAGGAGAACAACTTCATCCCGAATCAATCCCGTATTTAATTAATGCTTTGAATGATGAAGAAGTTATCACGCGCGGCACGGCAGGTCACCATGGAGGTATGTGGTCTCAGTATTTTTACGTTCGTGATGGCGCTTCTCTTGCCCTAGCAAAATTTGACTCTGCAGAAGCTCGCGCTGCTCTTCAAAATCATGGGTACTCAGAAAATGGTATGTGGACGCTGGAGATGTGGATGGAGCGTTTAGATGAGAATATTGAAGAGCCAGCTAGGGGAGCATTGAGTAGGCAATGGGCAAGATTTGCGGCGGGTGAAAAAGGCGGACTTGAATTATTACTTCCTAGGCTTGGTCATATGGAACATGCGCCTGACTTACCATGTCCGATTGCTGACGGGTTACGCGAACGCATACGAATAGGAGAAAGACCCACAGAGAGTCTCTTACAGTATTTCCATGAGTCTGGCGATCGTATTAGTCAAATGGAATCTATATTGCTTGTGGGCGAGATGGGGGATAAGAATACAGCTTTCGAATTACTAAAAGTCATAAGCTCTAAACTTGATGAAGATTTGCGCGCTGCTACCGCAGGCAGTTTGGCGGTGCTTGTTGCTCGTCATATAAAATCATATTCGCCAGAGGAAGTAGTGAATTTTGAAAATGCTCTTATCACCGCGATAAATTTTGATAATGTGGATGGAAGCAAGAGCTTAGGATATGGATTAGGAAGAGTTGCTTTTGCTATATTGAGCGGCGATTTGTTTATGGATCCTTTGGCGCGACTGAGAACACATAGAAACATAGATCTTTCTGCTCGTAAATTAGTTCAACTTGGAGTTGAAAGGGCAATAGAACGAATTGAGAATGGAACGATTTCAGGAATTAAGGTGGGGCTCAAAATATTAGAAGAAGTTGCTGGAGCATTAGAAGGGTTTGATGTAGTAGAGAAATCTTACATTGAGGATGTTTTAGAAGGGGAATTAGCCAAGAAGGCGAGAGCTTTTCTTGAGTCCATTCCAAACTATAAAGTTCGTTGCGCGATTAATGCTCTTTTTAGGATTAACTATAAACAAGGATCGTTCGATTTGGTGCCTGAAAGAGGTACTGGCAATTTTCCACGTCGAGAATATTATGTCCAAGAAGCATCAAGAGCCTTGAAACTCCTCAAGAAAGCGCAGAGGATAAAGTCAGAACGCCATCCAGTTTGGGCTAAAAACTTTCAAGACCAAGATTGGGATGAGTTAGGTTGCGATGATGGAACCATTTATTCTCTAATGGGCTATGCGGCAAGGTGTGTAAAACAAAATGATGATGCCATTCAGTATTGGACTCGTTGCAGTGAATTTTACGAATCTAAAGAGAACCTTGTCGAAAAGGAAAAGAGTAGGCTGGCACATGTTCTTTTAGATTTATCTAACTTGATTATTGACGACAAAGAGAGAGTATACAAATATGCTGAACAAGCCTTGGTGGTTGCCCAAAATTCAACTAATCCGCTTCTACGTTTTGAAGCATTGGGCAATCTGGAGTTTATTTGTAGGGAACGAGGAGATTGGAAGCGAATAATAGAAATTTCCAGACCAGCAATACATATATCGCGAAACATTCCTCATTTGTTTAGAGAAAAATCGCAACTCTTGTTAACGCGCGCCTTAGCCTATTTGGAAATGCAAAATTATCAGGCTGCCTTAGACGATTACGAGGAAGGACTTAGGTTTACTGAACAATACGGGCTTCTTAAGAAATCAATCGAGTTTCGAATGGGAATTATTATTGCCCACAGTCATGTGATCAAAAGCAAAGAATTTTCTGGCGATTCGCATTTATTAGCCATTATACGTTTCTACGATGATACCCAGGATTGGGTTGGAGGTGCTTGGGCTATGATATTTATTGCTGATAGAGCATATCTCAACTTAAAAGATCAATATAACATGTACCGCTTGGCGGCAGAATGTGGTGAAAAAATCGGACCGACGATGGACGGATTTCAAGTTATGTCCTATGTTATGCCAAAACTGGCTGAGCTCTGGAAAATTCACGAACAGGAAGATAACCGTGATTAGATTTAGAGATTACAAAAGATAGCAGGATAAATTCGTAACGGAGTATAAATTCATGACAACACGTTATTTCGGCGAACGGATTAAGCGTAATGAAGACCCGCGTCTGTTGACGGGGCAGGGATTGTATGTGGACGATGTGGATTTGCCCAACATGCTCCACGCGGCGTTTTTGCGGAGTCCGTATGCTCATGCGAAGATAAACAGCATTGACGTTTCGCAAGCGTTGGAACGCAAAGGCGTGGTTGCCGTTTACACCGCGAATGACTTGGGCGATTACTGGAAGCCTGGTCCGTTGTTGGTTTCGCCGCCGCCTGTGGAGGGGATAACATTCAATGAGAAGACTCAGGTTCCGCTGGCGAGGGACAAGGTGAAGTTTGCGGGGGAGCCGATCGTGATGGTGGTGGCGGAGAGTCGCTACATTGCCGAAGACGCGCTGGCGGATATCCAAATTGATTACGAGCCGCTGGAGGCGGTCGTTGATCTGGAAAAGGCGTTGCAGGCAGACAGCATCCTGATCCACGAAGAGGTCGGGACAAACGTCTCGGCGCATGTGGTGCAGACGAAGGGCGACTATGAATCGGTCAAGAATGAAGCGGCGCTCGTCGTCAAACGCCGATTCAAATACGAGCATGGATGCGCCGCCGCGATGGAGAATCGCGGAATCGTGGCGGAGTGGGATAAGCGCGCGGGGCGATTAACCGTCTGGGATACGACTCAGGCGCCCGTCGTGATTCGAAACGGACTCGCGGGGATGCTGGGGCTGTCGGAGCGGCAGGTGCGAGTCATCGCGCCGTTCATCGGCGGCGGATTCGGTCCGAAGATCATGATGTTCTATCAGGAGGAAGCGCTCGTCCCGTGGGCGGCGATGAAGTTGAACCGCCCCGTCAAATGGATCGAAGACCGCGCCGAAAATTTTGTCGCCACCACGCACGAACGCGGACAAATCCACGATGCCGAAATTGCGTTCGATCAAGAGGGTCACATTCTCGGCGTGCATGACGTTTTCCTGCACGACGCGGGCGCGTATGCCCCGTATGGACTGACCGTGCCGCTCAACTCGCAAGCCAATGTGCTTGGCTTATACGACATCAAAAATTATTACAGCGAATTTACGGCGGTGTTCACGAACAAGACCATCGTCACGCCGTATCGCGGCGCGGGCAGGCAGCATGGCGTGTTCGTCATCGAACGCGCGTTGGACATTGCCGCTAAAGAATTGAAGATAGACCGCGCTGAGATCCGCCGACGCAATTTCATCAAGCCGAATCAATTCCCGTATAACAACGAGATCATTTATCAGGACTTTGCGCCGATCGTGTACGACAGCGGAAACTACGAACCGCTTCTTGACCTCACGCTGGAAAAAATCGGTTATCACAAATTCGTCAATGAGATCCAACCGAAGTTACGCAAAGAAGGCAAACACGTCGGCATTGGACTCGTGGCGTATGTGGAAGGCACGGGCATCGGTCCGTATGAAGGCGCGAAGGTGCAAGTGATGGGAAGCGGACGAGTCTCGGTGGTGACGGGAGTCGGCACGCAGGGGCAGGGTCACTTCACGAGTTTCGCGCAGATCGTGGCGGAGCAACTCGGCGTGAGCGTGGATAAGATTGATGTGGTGACGGGCGACACCGATCAATTCTATTGGGGCGCTGGCACGTTTGCGAGTCGCGGCGCGGTGGTGGCGGGCAACGCCATCAATGAAGCGGCGAAAGTCGTGCGCAAGAAAATTCTCAAACTTGCCTCCGAACATTTCAACGCGCCCGAAGACGAACTCGAACTCGAAGACGGATTCGTGAAAGTGCAGGATATTCCGCGACAGTCCATTTCATTGGGCGAACTGGCGGGCATGGCGAATCCCACGCGCGGAGCCGTCAAGCCTGGCACCGAGCCTGGGTTGGAGGCGACCAACTATTTCGGTCCAGAAAGAGGCGCAACCGCGAGCGGCATCCACGCGATGATCGTGGAAGTGAATCCCGAGACGATGCAGATCCACATCCAAAAATATCTGGTCGCGCATGATTGCGGCAAGGTGATCAATCCGCTCATTCTCGACGGGCAGATTCACGGCGGCGTGGCGCAGGGCATCGGCAACGCGTTTTACGAACGGCTCGCCTACGACGAAAACGGGCAACTGCTCAACGGCACGTTCATGGATTATCACCTGCCCACCAGCCTCGACGTGCCGCGCATCGAAACCGCGCACGGTGAAACGCTCTCGCCGCTCAACCCGATGGGCGTGAAGGGCGCGGGCGAAGCGGGCGCGATTCCCGTCGGTCCGCTGTTCGCGCAGGCGTTGGAAGATGCGTTGTGGGATCGGGAGTTTGAGATTTTGGAGATTCCTCTTAATTCAAATAGGCTTTGGGAAATAGTGCATGGTAATTGAGTAATTGGTAAATGGTAATTGGAGATTGGAGACTGGAGATTGAGAATTAGAGGATTGGGAGAATTGTTGGTGGATGTAAACCCGCTTCTCTCCCAGCCGATGGTTGGTTCACGCCATCGGCTTTTTGTTTCGGTTCAAACTATTTTGAAGGCGGTTATAATTTGCAAATGGAGAAATCGAATGGCAGAAAAGTTAACTTTCCAATACGACCGTGATGCGGACATTTTATACATCAACACTGTCCCGCCGTATGCCGAGCAGGAATCGGAAGAGCTGGAAGACGAGATCATTGTGCGGCTCAACCCGAAAACGCGCAAGGTGGAGAATTTTGAAGTGCTGTTCTTTACAAGCCGCCTGCTTCGGAGTGAGTTGTTTTCACTGCCCGTAGTTGCCGATCTCCGACAGGTTACGACAAATTAATCGGACGCCCAGAAAACTGAATGGATCTTGAGGGTGGAATTGGAATTGTCCTTTTGGAAGCCGATGGTTGGTCCTAACCATCGGCTTTTTTCTTGCATCAGCCGCGTGAGGGGCAAATTGAAATGAAATAGATTTTGGAAGGCTTTCAAGGGAAGGTTATAATTTCCTCATCACATCAAACACTGGACACCAATCATCAATGAACACCAAAGAACTTGAAGCCTATCTCTGGGGAGCCGCCAACATCCTGCGCGGATTGATTGACGCGGCAGATTTCAAGCAATATATTTTCCCGTTGTTGTTTTTCAAGCGCATCAGCGATGTATGGGACGAAGAATACCAGCAGGCGTTGGATGAAAGCGGCGGCGATTTGGATTATGCCAAATTTCGAGAACAACATCGGTTTGATATTCCAGATGGTTGTCATTGGGAAAATGTGCGGAAGAAGACCACCAACGTCGGCGCGGCGTTGCAGAAAGCCTTGCGTGGAATTGAGAAAGCCAACGACGTTCTGGTTGAGGTTTTTGGCGACGCGCAATGGACAAACAAACGCCGCATGAGCGACGAGAACATGCTGGATTTGATCGAGCATTTTTCAAAATATAAATTATCGGTTGCCGAAGTGCCGCATGACATTATGGGCGAAGGCTACGAGTATCTGATCAAGAAATTTGCCGACGATAGCGGACACACCGCCGCCGAGTTTTACACCAACCGCACGGTCGTCAAACTGATGACGATGATCACCGAGCCGCAATCGGGCGAGAGCGTGTATGACCCCACCTGCGGAAGCGGCGGGATTTTGCTCAACAGCGCTCTGCATCTCAAAGAGCAGGGCAAGGAATACCGCACGCTCAAACTCTACGGGCAGGAATTGAACTTGATCACGTCTGCCATTGCCCGCATCAATATGTTCATGCACAACGTAGATGAATTTCAGATCGCGCAAGGCAACACGCTGGACGCCCCGCAATTTTTGGAGAATGACGAACTGCGGAAGTTCGACGTTATCATGGCGAACCCGCCGTATAGCGTCAAACGCTGGAATCAAGCCAAATGGATGAACGACCCGTTTGGCAGAAATATTTGGGGCACGCCGCCGCAAGGCAACGCAGACTATGCCTTTCAACAACATATCATGGCGAGTTTGAAACCCAATTCGGGACGAAGCGTGACGTTGTTCCCGCATGGCGTGTTGTTCCGCGACGCCGAGAGCGACATTCGCAAAAAGATGATTGCAGGCGATTTCGTGGATGCGGTGATCGGCTTGGGCAAGAATCTGTTTTACAACAGCAGTATGGAAAGTTGTTTGCTGGTGTGCCGCGCGAAGAAACCCAAAGAGCGCAAAGGGAAGATTATTTTTATCAATGCCGTGAATGAATTGCGGATCGAAAGAACCAACGCCTGGCTGGAACCGCAACACATTCAAAAAATTTCGGACGCTTACTGGAAGTTCAAAGATGTGGATGGTTTTGCCAAAGTGATGGGCAAAGAGGCTGTGATGGAGAATAACGGCAATTTGAGTTTGCCGTTATATGTGAAGCCAACTCAAAACGATAGCGAGCATAATATCGAAGGCTTGCTTGCCGACGTGAAAAGCGGGCAGGAACAAATGAACGCTTCGCTGGAAACCCTGTTTGAAAAATTGGGCGGCTTGGGAGTGAGACTTCCGAGAAAATAGACTTCCGAAGTCTTGGAGACTTCGGAAGTCTGACTGGAGATGGGCGCATGATGAATTTGCGGAAAGATAAATGGAAAATCAAGAGATTGGATGAAATTTCCAGTTTCAAAAATGGTTTTAATTTCAACAAAGGCGATTTAGAAAATGGCGTCAAGGTTATTAATGTCTTCGACTTTCAAGACTACTTTTCGCCAAACTACGACTCTCTTCAAAATTTGGTTGCCGATAGACTTCCATCAGAAGATTATTTGCTAAAGAAAAATGATGTTTTGTTTGTGCGCTCAAATGGCAATAAAGATTTGGTTGGAAGAACCTTATTTATTGACCAAGAGCCTTTTCCGATGACATTTTCTGCTTTCAGCATCAGAGCCAGACTTTTAGAAAAAAACATTCTGCCAAGATATTTTGTTTACTTTTTAAAAAGCGATATTTTCAAAGCCAGATTACGCTCAATTGTGCAGGGAACTTATATTGGAAACATCAGCCAAAGTTTATTGGCTAATGTTGCTATTTCAATCCCCCCGCTGGACGAGCAAGAGCGGATCGTGGAGTTGTTTCAAAGCGTAGAGCAGGCAATCCTTCATGCGGAGGGGGAGGAGGGGAATCTAAAGTCATTGCAAAAGGCTTTGAGCAATGGTTTGGCAAGTAACCCGCCTGTGTTTGGAGATTTGCTGGGGCGAGGGCAGACTTCCGAAGTCTTGGAGACTTCGGAAGTCTATAGGCGGCGCGTGTTTAGCGATGTTGTGGAATGTATTGAAGACCACAATCGAACTCCGCTCGAAAGCGGCTTGACTCGTTTTGTCGGCTTGGAAAATATCGAAGCGGAGAATTTCAACTTGCAGGGCTTTGGCAATATCGAAGATGGCACAACTTTCACAAAGCAGTTTGCCAAGGGCGATGTTTTGTTTGGCAAACGCCGCGCCTATCTAAAGAAAGTCGCCGTTGCCGAGTATGATGGGATTTGTTCAAGCGACATTCTGGTTTTCAGGGCAATTCAAAAAGAAATTCTTCCCGAACTGTTGCCGTATTACGTTTCGTCGGACGCTTTTATCAATTATGCCGTCAGCACTTCAGCAGGTTCATTATCGCCGAGAACAAAATGGAGAGACTTGGCAGGCTTTCAACTTTCCATTCCCAATATGCAGGCGCAAGAAAAAATTGCGGATGTGTTGAGACAGTTAAGCCAGTCGCTTCGATTGATTAGTCAGCAAAAAGAAACCTTGAAGAAGTTGAAGCAAAAACTGCTGAATGAGATATTGTCGTAGTAAGACTTCCGAAGTCTCAGAGACTTCGGAAGTCTGGAACACGGAGACTCCCCATGCCGCGCAGAGCCACGCCATTTTTACCTGACCAGTATTATCACTTCTACAATCGCGGCAACAATCGTCAAGCCGTGTTCTTCGAGCGCGATAATTACCTGTATTTCCTGCGCGGGTTGAAGAAGTATCTGCGTGAGTATGTGGAGATCTTGGTTTATTGCCTCATGCCGACGCATTATCATATTTTGGTACGTATAAGGCAGACTTCCGAAGTTTTAAAAACTTCGGAAGTCTCGAAGGCAGTGTCTCTCGCCATGCAGAAATTCGGCATTTCTTACACCAAAGCCATCAACAAACGCTTTGACCGCGTAGGCGCGTTGTTTCAAGGTCAATTTCAAGGAAAGCCCGTTCAAAACTACAATCATTTGCTGAATCTATGCGTTTACATCCATGCGAATCCTGTCAAAGATGGTCTGGTCTTTTTGCCCGAAGAATGGGAGTTTTCCAATTATCTTGAATGGATGAACCTGCGTAATGGAACGCTGGTCAACCGCGAGTTTATCGAAGATAATTTCGGCACGCCAGATGAATATAAAAAACTGGTGATGGAATATGTCAAAACTAGAAACCTGCCCGATGATGTGAGAAAATATTTGCAGGATTTGGAAGATTGAGCAATCAAGACTTCCGAAGTCTTAAAGACTTCGGAAGTCTCAGACGGAGAAGTTATGACCTTCAACGAACTAAACAGCGTCGAGCACTTCATCATTCACAGCCTGACGGGCGTGAACTTGAACAACGCGCACGGCGGCATGGTGAAAGAAGAATCCGTTGGATACGGTGATATAAAGTGGAAATATGTTCAAAGCGAACTTCTCCAGCGTGAAATCACAGATGTATTCGTTGAAAAAGAATTAATTGACGCGCTCTGCCGCATCAATCCTGAAATTGCGGCACAGCCTGAATTTGCCGATGAAGTCATCCGTAAACTGCGGGCAATTTTGCTTTCAGTCGGCAATGTCGGCTTGGTGCGCGCCAACGAAGAATTTGCAAAATACTTGCGGGGCGAAGTCACCATGCCGTTCGGCAAAAACGAACAGCATGTCCCCGTGCGGTTGATTGACTTTGAAAACCCGCATAACAATTCTTTCATCCTCGCCAATCAATTCAAAATCCATGCGCGGGAAACCAAAATCCCCGATATTGTCATGCTGGTCAACGGGATTCCTTTGGTGGTAGGCGAAGCCAAAACGCCTGTCCGCCCCGCTGTCAGTTGGCTGGATGGCGCGCACGATATAAATGTTATTTATGAAAATGCTGTTCCGCAGTTATTCGTTCCCAACGTCTTTTCATTCGCCACCGAAGGCAAGGAAGTTTTCATCGGCGGCGTAAGAACGCCTTTGGAGTTCTGGTCCCCTTGGCGCATCGAGACCCAGACTTCCGAAGTCTCCGAGACTTCGGAAGTCTTACGCTTCATCGGCTTGCAGGATGTCGCCAAGCAATTAACGCATTTACTCAAACCGTCCACATTGCTGGATATTCTGCAACACTTCACCATTTACGCCACCGACAACAAGAAAAAGAAAATCAAAGTGGTTTGCCGTTATCAGCAATACGAAGGCGCAAACATGCTTGTTCAGCGCGTGTTGGATGGCGAAATCAAAAAAGGATTAATCTGGCATTTTCAAGGGTCGGGTAAATCCCTGCTCATGTTATTTGCCGCGCAAAAACTCCGCAAGGTGGAAGAACTTGGCAACCCCACCGTTTTGATCGTGGTGGATAGAATTGATTTGGATACGCAAATCACCGCCACGTTCAATTCCGCCGATGTGCCAAATATGGTTACAACCGACAATATCAAAGAACTGCATGATTTACTGGAACGCGACAGCCGAAAGATCATCATTACGATGATTCACAAATTCAAGGAAGCGTATCCCGACATGAACAAGCGGGATAACATCATCGTGATGGTGGACGAAGCGCATCGGACTCAGGAAGGGGATTTGGGTCGCAAAATGCGGGCGGCTCTCCCAAACGCCTTTTTATTCGGTCTGACAGGAACGCCCATCAACAAAGCTGACAAAAATACCTTTTGGGCATTTGGCGCACAGGAAGATTCCAACGGTTACATGAGCCGCTACACATTTCAAGAGAGCATCCGCGACAACGCTACTTTGCCCCTGCACTTTGAGCCGCGCTTGCCGAACTATCACGTTGAAAAAGAAAGTTTAGATATTGCCTTCAAAGAAATGGCAAACGAACTAAACGAAGAAGATAGAGACAAGTTGAGCAAGAAAGCCGCGAGCATGGCGGTTTTCTTGAAATCGCCAGAACGAGTCAAGCAGATCGTTCAAGACATTGTTGAACACTTCAAAAAGCATGTTGAGCCCGAAGGCTTCAAGGCAATGATTGTCACGCCTGACCGCTTTGCCTGTATCCAATACAAAGAAGAACTCGATAAATTTTTGCCCTTCGCCGCCAGCAAAGTCGTGATCAGCATTGCGGCAAACGACGAGCTTGAATTCAAACAAAAATGGGGCATGGATAAAGACCAGCAAGAAAAAATTGTCGAAGAATTCAACGACGCCGATTCCGCGCTCAAGTTTTTGATTGTCACCGCGAAATTGTTAACTGGTTTTGACGCGCCTATTCTCCAGACGATGTATTTGGATAAATCGCTCAAAGACCACACCTTATTACAAGCCATTTGCCGAACCAACCGCTTATTCCCCAATAAAACTTTTGGGCGCATCGTGGATTACTTTGGCGTATTCGATGACACGGCGCAGGCTTTGGCGTTTGATGAAGAAACCGTAAAACTGGTTATTACGAATTTGAAAGAACTGAAAGACAAGTTGCCTCAAGTCTTGGCGGATTGTTTGGCTCATTTTGCTGGAATTGATAGAACCATCGAGGGCTTTGAAGGTTTGCAAGCCGCGCAGGAATGTATCAAGACCGATGAAAAACGGGACGCTTTCGCCAAAGATTTCAATTCACTATCCAAGCTTTGGGAAGCCCTCTCGCCTGATGAAGTCCTGAATCAATATCAGAAAGAATACAAGTGGCTTTCGCAAGTGTATCTTTCGGTCAAGCCAACTTCTGACGACAACGGCAGATTACTCTGGCACGCTTTGGGCGCGCAAACTACGAAGTTAATCCACGAGCATATTCATGTGGATGGAATCAGTCACGAAATGGAAGAAATGGTTTTAGACGCCAAAGTGATTGATGAATTGATGAATAGCAAAGACCCCAAAGAAGCGCAACGGATTATGAAAATCCTGATCAGCCGTTTAGCGCGGCATGGAAATAATCCGATTTTCATAGCGTTGAGTCAACGCCTGGAAGCCTTACGCGCCAAAGCCGAGCAAGGCCTGATCAATAGCATTGAATTTATCAAGCAGTTGTGCGAAATCGCCCGCGATACCGTTCAAGCCGAAAAGCAAACCGATACAATGGACGAGCGCAAATCTGCCAAAGCCGCCCTCACTGAATTATTCCTTGAAATGAAAACTGACCAAACCCCCGCAGTTGTAGAAAGAATCGTCGCCGATATTGATAGCATCGTCAAGTATGTTCGCTATGATGGCTGGCAAAACACTACAACGGGCGAAAAATTGGTAATGAAAGAATTAAGGAAAATTCTTTGGGTGAAATATCCCATCAAAGACGAAGAACTTTTTAATCGAGCTTATGCGTACATTCGGGAATATTATTAAACACTGTGATATTCGATTTTGACGATTGATCGGCATGTCGGTTGGGACCTATCCCCCCGCCCTTCCCAAATGGGAAGGGGGCTGGTCGGTTGATGGCGGTGATGAATTTCCAAGTCAATGGTTTGGTTCAAGGGCATTGGCTTCTCCCAAGGGAGAGGGCATGGTGACGAGTCCATTTCTGTGGGATGGCGGTGATGAATTTCCAAGTCAATGGGTTGGTTCAAGTGGCATTGGCTTCTCCCAAGCGAGAGGGCATGGTGACGAGTCCATTTCTGTGTGATGGGGGTGATGAATTTCCAAGTCAATGGTTTGGTTCAAGAGGCGTTGGCTTCTCCCAAGAGAGAGGGCATGGTGACGAATCCTTTTCTGTGTGGTGGGGTCGTTGAATTTCCAAGTCAATGGTTTGGTTCAAGAGGCTTTGGCTTCTCCCAAGGGGGAGGGTATGGTGACGAATCCATTTCTGTGTGATGGGGGTGATGAGTTTCCAAGTCAATGGTTTGTTTCAAGAGGTTTTGGCTTCTCCCCTTCAGGGGAGACGGGAAAGGGGTTTGGGACCTCACCCTGACTCGCTTGAGCAATCGGCGTATCCGCTTGCCCCTCTCCCAAGGGAGAGGGTATGGTGACGAATCCATTTCTGCGTGATGGCGGTGATTAATTTCCAAGTCAATGGTTTGGTTCAAGAGGCATTGGCTTCTCCCAAGGGAGAGGGTATGGTGACGAGTCCATTTCTGTGGGATGGGGGTGATGAATTTCCAAGTCAATGGTTTGGTTCAAGAGGCATTGGCTTCTCCCAAGGGAGAGGGCAGGGTGTTGAATCCTTTTCTGTGTGATGGGGGTGATGAATTTCCAAGTCAATGATTTGGTTCAAGAGGCTTTGGCTTCTCCCAAGGGAGATGGTATGGTGACGAATCCATTTCTGTGTGATGGGGGTGATGAATTTCCAAGTCAATGGTTTGGTTTAAGAGGCTTTGGCTTCTCCCAAGGGAGATGGCATGGTGACGAATTCATTTCTGTATGATGGCGGTGATAAATTTCCAAGTCAATGGCTTGGTTCAAGAGGCATTGGCTTCTCGCAAAGGAGAGGGCATGGTAACGAGTCCTTTTCTGCGTGATGGGGGTGGTGAGTTTCCAAGTCAATGGTTTGGTTCAAGAGGCATTGCTTCTGTCCCTTTGACGTATTGTCAATTTGACATTACAATCTGTACATGCGATTTGAATGGGACGAAAATAAGCGGCTGATCAATATTCGCAAACATGGCATTGACTTTGCCGACGTCCCTTCGATGTTTGAATTAGATACTGTCACTGTCATCGACGATCGCTTTGAATATGGCGAAACGCGCTATCAAACACTTGGATTGCTAAAAACCCGCATCATAATGGTTGTCCACACTGAATCTGAAACTGTTATCCGTATTATCTCCGCCCGAAAGGCAAACAAATATGAAGAAGAAACCTACTTCAACGAAATCTCAAACTGATTTTGCTCGTCTCGATAAAATGACGGATGATGATATTGATTATTCCGACGCGCCAGCAATTACGCCTGAAATGTTTGCAAAGTCTATTGTGCGGCGCGGTCTCAAGCCGCGCACAAAAACGCAACTGACTCTGCGCGTGGATAGCGACGTGTTGGAATGGTACAAAAAACAGGGACGTGGCTATCAAACAAAAATCAACTTATTGTTGCGCGCATACATGCAAGAAAATCAACGATAGTTATTTGAGTGCATCCCAGCCTTTCTCCTGTCTCACGCTTGCATCGTAATGGATCTCGCCCAGATTTTGACGCTTAATCGGCGCGTCCGTTAGCCCCTTCGCGAAGCACCCCTGTGGGGCTCCTGAAGGAGAGGGCGTGGTGACGAATCCTTTTCTGTGTGATGGGGGGTCATGAATTTCCAAGTCAATGGTTTGGTTCAAGAGGCATTGGCTTCTCCCAAGGGAGAGGGCATGGCGACGAATCCATTTCTGCGTGATGGGGATGGTGAATTTCCAAGTCAATGGTTTGGTTCAAGAGACATTGGCTTCTCCCCCTTGGGGGAGACGGGAGAGGGGTAAGCGCCACAACAAAAAACCCGAAGCCAAACGACTTCGGATTTTCACTCTACGCTTCCACAAACTCCGCAACGGCGATGCTTTGTTTCTTCGCCAGATTTTTTCGGTGCATTTTGATTCGCTCGATCTCGTGCAGTGTTTCCGCGGTGAGATAACTCTCTCCGCAATTGGGGCAGACCACCACAGGCACATTCTCGATGATCAGCAGATTCGCGCCTTTGCCGTAACTGCGCGTCACATGGCGGACTTCCGCTTCACCGTCTTGCATGAACTTCTTGATGACATCATATCCGCGGCTTGGCGCAATCACATGGTATTCGCGATTGTCGCCACCAAAGACCCAATGCCAGTAATTTCATCTGCGCCATTTCATAGACCAGCGCAATTAGCTCTTCGCGTGTGTATGCATCTATCTTCTTCACCGCTTCTGGTATCATGGCTTTTACAACGCCGTCTTTCTATAAAAGTCGTGAACTGTTACAAAGTTGACAGTCGCTTTCAAAGTGATTGTCAACTCAAAATTTTTTTGGCACGTAGGCATTCGGTTGGTTATCTGATCTCTCAGCATAGGATTGAACTTCTTCACTTTGACGGGAGGGCAAGCAATGTGCCCAGATAGTTCTTTAACTTGCCTTTGGGAGTCTCAGCCTTCAAGGTGACGCGGATATTCTCAATCAGCCAATAAATCAATACGATACAATCACGTTCAACTCTTTTCGGAGGAACACATGGAAATCAAATTTGGAAATCGAACGATTGGATTAAATCATCCCACCTATTTCATCGCTGACATCGCGGCGAACCACGATGGCGATTTGGAGCGGGCGAAACTGCTCATTCGTCTGGCGAAGGGGGCGGGGGCGGATGCGGCGAAGTTCCAGAATTTCGACGCGCCGAAGATCGTCTCGGATTATGGCTTCTCGCACATGAACGCGCAGGTCAGCCATCAGGCGGCGTGGAAAAAATCGGTGACCGAAGTTTATCGCGCCGCGTCCATTCCCTTCGAGTGGACGATGACCTTGATGGAGGAATGTCAGGAAGTGGGCATCCACTATTTCTCGTCGCCGTATGATTTTGCCGCGATTGATTTTCTCGACCCGTATGTGCCTGTCTACAAGGCTGGCTCTGGCGAGATTGACTGGATCGAAGCGTTGGAGCGCATGGCGAGCAAGGGCAAGCCGTTCTTTATCGCCACGGGCGCATCCACGATTGGCGAAGTGCAG
>JAJTXU010000279.1 GCA_021462845.1 Anaerolineales bacterium | reverse complement strand
TCGATCTGGTCGTAGGCTTTGAATTCGCCTTGCCCTTGCAGTCCTGCCACTTTGGTGATCGCCGCGGTCAGCGTCGTCTTGCCGTGGTCGATGTGTCCCATCGTGCCCACGTTCAGATGCGGTTTGCTGCGATTGTATTTTTCCTTCGCCATAAGAGTCTCCTTGATATAAAAACGAGTTAAGCTTTCAAAATTTCTTCCGCTACCGATTTTGCCACCGGAGCGTAGTGATCGAATTCCATATTGAATACGCCACGTCCTTGGGTGGCAGAGCGCAACTGCGTGGCATAACCGAACATTTCCGCCAACGGAACCATTGCGCGCACCGCCTGCGCATTGCCCAAGCGGACTTCCATGCCTTGAATTAATCCGCGGCGGCTGTTGATCTGCCCCATCACATCGCCAAGATACTCTTCCGGCACAACAACTTCGACTTTCATCATCGGCTCGAGCAAAATGGGGTTGCCTCTTTGCACGCCTTCTTTGAAGCCTAAAATCGCCGCCATCTTGAACGCCATTTCACTTGAGTCAACCTCGTGGAAGGAACCGTCGAACAGGGTTACTTTAATGTCCACAACGGGATAGCCGGCAAGCACGCCGCCATCTGCCGCTTCCTTGATACCTTTTTCAATTGGGTTAATGTATTCTTTCGGGATAGCGCCGCCAACGATCTTATTTTCAAAGACAATTCCACTCCCACGCTCGCCCGGCTCAAGGGAAAATACAACATGTCCATATTGACCTTTACCGCCGGATTGCTTCGCGTACTTGTAGTCCACTTCTTTAATCGCTTTCGTGATCGACTCGCGGAACGCCACGCGAGGCGCGCCAACATTTGCCTGAACTCTAAATTCACGGAGGAGACGATCCACGATAATATCAAGATGCAACTCGCCCATGCCGCGAAGGATTGTCTGACCCGAATCTTCATCTGAGTTGACGTGAAGCGTGGGGTCTTCCTCTGCCAGTTTGCGAAGAGCTTCACCCATTTTTTCTTGATCAGATGAACTCTTCGGCTCGACGGCAATCGAAATCACCGGCTCGGGGAAGGAGATGGTTTCAAGAACGAGGGCTTTGGTGTCGCACAACGTGTCGCCAGTGAAGCTTTCTTTGAAGCCCAGCACAGCGCCAATATCCCCGGCGCGTATTTCGGTCACGTCTTCGCGACGATCGGCGTGCATACGGATCAAACGGCCAATGCGTTCTTTCTTGCCTCGTTTGGTTGTGTTTTGCACGGTTTGTCCCTGGCTGACAACGCCGGAGTACACACGGACGTAAGCCAAGCGACCCACATATGGGTCGGTTACGATCTTAAACACTAACGCGCTCAATGGGCTGCCATCCTGCGCGGGTATTTCAAACGTGTTTTCCGGTTCATCGGGAACCGACACGGTAACGATCGGTTTATCTGCCGGGGATGGAAGATAATCGACTACGGCGTCCAGTAGAACTTGCACGCCTTTATTCTTTAATGAAGATCCGCAAAAAACGGGCGCGGCTTTGACGGCAAGCACGCCTTTGCGCAATGCGGCTTTGAGTTCGTCAATACTGATTTCCTGACCTTCAAGGTACTTCATCGTCAGTTCATCGTCGAGTTCCGCGATCTTCTCCACCATTTTTGCGCGGGCTTGCTCGGCGTCTTTTTGCATTTCAGCCGGAATGTCCGTTATTTTAGGCTCTTTACCGAGATCATCTTCCCAAACGACTGCCTGCATTGAAAGAAGATCGATCGCGCCTTTGAATGTCGCTTCGAACCCGATGGGGATTTGCATTGCGATGGGATTGGCGCCAAGGCGGTCAATGATGGTGTCAATTGTGCGTTCGTAAGAAGCCCCGACGCGGTCCATCTTATTAACGAAACAGATACGCGGCACACTATAGCGATCCGCCTGACGCCAAACGGTTTCACTTTGGGGCTCGACGCCTTGTACCGCATCAAAGACCACCACCCCCCCGTCCAAGACGCGTAGCGAACGTTGGACTTCGGCGGTGAAGTCAATGTGTCCCGGCGTATCAATCAAATTGAACTGATAGCCTTTCCATTCAGCAGAAACAGCCGCAGACACGATTGTAATGCCGCGTTCGCGTTCCTGCACCATCCAGTCAGTCACCGTGGTTCCATCGTCAACGGAACCTATTCGGTGAGTCTTACCGGTATAGAACATGATCCGCTCGGTCGTGGTTGTTTTCCCGGCGTCAATGTGGGCAATGATCCCTATATTTCGATACTTCTCAAGCGGATACTCGCGAGCCATTCTTAGTTAAACACCTTCTGTTTGGATTTCAAAACAACTAAATACGATAATGCGAAAAAGCGCGGTTGGCTTCCGCCATCTTATGGGTTTCGTCTCGCTTGCGGATCGCCGCGCCAGTTTCGTTAAAGGCGTCGATCAATTCGCCGGCGAGTTTCTCCGGGAAAGATTTACCGGATCGTTCGCGCGCCGCGCTCAGAATCCAGCGGATTGCCAGCGTAGTGCGGCGGGACACAGAAACTTCCATCGGCACTTGATAGGTTGCTCCGCCCACGCGTCGCGGGCGAACTTCCATCGCGGGTGACACATTTTTAAGCGCGGAATCGAAGACATCCAGCGGATTTTTCTCGGTACGATCCTTGATCAAATCCATCGCGTCGTAGATCAGCCCAATGGCAGTGCTCTTTTTACCGCGTTTTAAGACGTGTTGAACCATCGTCTGCACATGGACGCTGTTATAACGAATATCAGGGAGTATCTCCCGCTTTTCAGGTTTTGCTCTACGCATCTGTCATTACTCCATCAATTTATTTCGGACGCTTCGCGCCGTACTTTGAACGCGCCTGCTTGCGATTGGCTACACCGGTCGTATCCAGCGAGCCGCGCACAATATGATAGCGAACACCGGGCAAGTCCTTTACACGACCGCCGCGCACGAGCACCACGGAGTGCTCCTGCAATTGGTGACCTTCGCCGGGGATGTAGGCAGTCACTTCCAATCCGTTCGTGAGGCGCACGCGCGCGATCTTGCGAAGCGCGGAGTTCGGCTTTTTCGGCGTCATGGTGCGAACAACCGTACACACACCGCGCTTTTGCGGCGCGCCTTTATCCTGGCGGATACGCCGCTGTTTATAAGTATTCAAGGTAAATTGAAAAGCCGGCGCCTTGCTTTTCGCCTTCCTGCTCTTGCGGCCCTTGCGGACCATTTGATTGATTGTCGGCACGATCAGCCTCCGA
>JAJTXU010000278.1 GCA_021462845.1 Anaerolineales bacterium | reverse complement strand
TAGCCCAAAAGACTAACCACGGAGACACCAAGTCACGGAGTTTTTTTAATTGTTTTTCTCCGTGTTTCCGTGACTCCGTGGTTAAAATTTCCTGCCTGCGTAAAACTCATCTACATACTTTTAGTACACCCGTGAGAGGTTTGCAAGAACATTCCATGACGACAATTCGTGTATAATCTGCGTCGCCCGTCCCCGTAGCTCAATGGACAGAGTAACAGACTTCGAATCTGGTGGTTGCGCGTTCGACCCGCGCCGGGGACGCCACTTTAATTTTTTGGACGCAGATTAACGCTGACTCACGCTGATCGAAGAAAGAACAGAGATGCCTGCGTTTATCAGGGCAAATCAGCGTCCCATTTTTTATGCGTGATCTTCCCTCTGAAGCAAAGATAATTCAGATGCTCCTCAACCGCCTCGAGCGGATCTCGGTCGATTCGGTGTGGGCGCATCGCGCCAGCGGGTTGCGCGGGAGTCTTCTCCGCTTGTTGGAGCAGATCGAAGCAGGAGTTTCCCCCGAATCGGGAGAAGTGAAACTGATCTTGAGATCGGGCTTTTCAATTTTGCGAGAAGCCGCGAGGGAAATGAAGTAAGAAAATCACTGGGGCGAGTCGACAGATACATCGAAACCATATCGCCGAGAATAGGAATATGCCCTACCTTTATACGCTCAACCCAAGCCAAATCGTAATGTACGTCACCGAATCTTGCGCGGACTGCGTCCGCGCTAAAAAGTTCTTCGAGGCAAAAGGCATCCCTCACGTGCGCGTGGGAATCGAGGGAGACGAGCATGCCACCGAGTTTGTGATGCGGGTTAACCACGGGTTCCGAAGCGTGCCCACCATCGTCTTTCCGGACGGTTCGATACTCGTGGAGCCGGGCTGGGATGAACTGAATAAAAAATTCCCAACATCAGATGCCACGGCTGGGTAAATTTTCGGGCTTGCCGATCTGCCCGACCATCGGGGGCTTTGCTTGAAACTTCATCAGAGATACAATCAGGAAGAGGAGCAACCATGAAACGTGTATTCCCATTCTTCCTTGCCGCCTTTTTTCTTGCATCGTGCAACGGCTGGATCATCCAACCCTTGCCGGGCAATCCGCCTACGCCATTTCTACCGTTCACACAGACGCCTTCGGTCTTCAGCCCCACGCCGGTGATCATCGGTGTGGCGAGCCTTACATCCACGCCTTCGGTTGCCACGCTCACCCCAAGCACAACACCCTTCCCCACATCGACCGGCTCAGCCGCGCCCATCACACCGACCGCCACGAGCACATCCACGCCGCCGCCCGCAGTACTTGGGTTGTCGATCAAACCGCTGAGTTGCAACACCAGCGCCGACTTTTCTCACGGCATGGGGGAAGTAACCAATGCTTTCATCCTGTTGAAAAATACCGGCGGTATTCCGCTGACAAACGTCAAGACGACCCTCAACGTGCTCGACCCCGGGCTTCAGATTCACCCTGACCAGACTATTACGACTGCCGTGCTCCCGGTTGGATATCAGGTTACGATTAAACTTACCGCAGACACCACCACCAATTCTCCCACGCCGATTCAAGTGAAGGTGACAAGCGACCAGGGCGAGTTTCCCATCGAGGGGCTTCCTTCGTGCACCAAGATCGGATTTGGTTCGCCAGATCCGGCGGGACTCAATACCCCAATTCCATCCGCCCCATAATTGAGACAAATCCGCAGACCGTATAAATTTCTGAACGAATTGCTTGCTCTGCGTGCAACAAAGTCCACTATAATCAACCTATGGCAAACGAAAACCTAAACACACTCCGCAATAAGATCGCCATCCTCATTGACGGCGACAACGCGCAATCCTCCCTGCTCTCGCAAATGTTGGTGGAGACGGGTCGGCACGGACAAGTCACCGTCCGCCGCATCTACGGGGACTGGACGACGAACAGCATGAACTCGTGGAAAGACACGCTGAACTTTCACGCATTCCAGCCCATCCAGCAATTCCGCTACACCGTCGGCAAGAACGCCACCGACAGCGCGATGATCATTGACGCAATGGACATCCTGCACTCCGGCGTAGTGGACGGCTTCTGCCTCGTCTCATCCGATTCGGATTACACGCGGCTGGCGACTCGAATCCGCGAGACCGGCGTTTTCGTGATGGGCATCGGCGAGAAGAAGACGCCCAAGGCGTTCGTCAACGCGTGTGATGTGTTCGTCTACACCGAAAATCTCGCGGCGGAGAAAAAAGCCGCACAACAGAAACAACTGCACGCAAAGAAAACAACGAAAAGCAAAGACGGCAAAGAAGACTCGGACCCGATGCCGATGCTAAGTCAAGCCTTCGAAATGGCGGCGGGACAAGACGGCTGGGCTCCGCTCGCAGGGATGGGCAACGCGCTCTACCAACTTGACCCCGGTTTCGATCCGCGCACCTACGGTCACAAGCAACTCTCGAAGATGATCGCCAGCCTCAAAGACCGCTTCGAAATGCGCACGAAAGACATGGAAGGTCAGCAGATCTTTTATGTGAGGATGAAAGAGTAGGAGCTTTCCAAATATGTATTCTTTAAAGATTGGTGACAAAACTATTTCAATTCAAGATGGTCAGACGATCCGCATGGAGGGTATTTTTCAAAACCCTGAGATCACACTTATCGTTGAGCCACACAAAGTGTTTTCGCTTGACGGCATTCATTTCAGCTATCCTAAGGAATTTATTTACGAAGCTGATCTAGAAAAAGCGCACATAAAGACCTGGACATTTTCAGGGAACGATTTCAAAATCATGTGCTTTGCCTTCGATGTTCCTGTTCAAGTCAATGATTTTATTGAAAGCATGCTTGAAAGATACGGCCGTCAAAATTGTGTTACTACAGAAGCTACCCCGCTAACTTTCAGTCAGATGGTATTAGCCGGCACGACAATCAACGCCACCATTATAGGCGTAAAAATGGCGATTGACATTTACCAAATTCCGTCAACCGGAATGTCAGTAAAATTGCTGATGTTACAAGACAATGTTAGTTCACATGGTATTCGGTCAACTGAAGGAATGTATGCGATCCAACTACTCGAGCAATCATCTCGCTTGGATTCCTAATACACGATTGATGATAATCTAACTGACAGCGGGTGGTCTGCGCCTTATAGATGAATCATTTAAACAGCGGACAAATGGCGGAATAGCCATAGGTATCCAAGAACGAGGAACTGAAAGAGGTCGATTGCAATTTGTTCAAGAAACG
>JAJTXU010000277.1 GCA_021462845.1 Anaerolineales bacterium | reverse complement strand
ATTTTTTCTTGACGGGGTCGAATTGTAACCGATGGCGCATGTTGCGAGTATAATTTTTGAAACTGACAAGGCTAGGAAAACCAGCCACAGAGATTCAGAGTTTTTCCGAACTACCCGATGTACTTGCGGGGTCAAAGGTCTCTGTGAACTCTGTGGCTATGGAAAAAGGAATAACCTATGAACATCAACTTCGCCATGTGGCGCAAAGCGTCGTGGCAACTCATCAAAATGGACGACAAAAAAGAATGGGACGCGCTCGATGTGGTCTCGAAGTGGCTGATCGCCACGCGTTCGGCGGTGACGCTGGTCACTGTCTATTCGTGCGTGATCGCGGGCATCCTCGCGGCGCGCGACGGATACTTCTCGTGGATTCCCTTCCTCATTGTGACATTCGGCTTGTTCATTGCCCATGGCACGAACAACCTGCTCAACGATTACACCGACTTCTCACGCGGCGTGGACAACGACAACTACTTCCGCACGCAATACGGAGTCCACCCGCTCGTGCAGGGATTCTTCACCAAGGCGCAACAGATCCGCTGGTTTTTGGTGAGCGGCTTTCTCGCTACGCTTGCTGGTGTGTACGTCTTTCTGAACACGGGCTTCAACACAACCGTGATCGGATTGTTCGCCTTCGGCGCGATCGCGCTTCTTGCATACACCTATCCGTTCAAATATTGGGGACTGGGCGAGTTCACGATCTTCCTTATCTGGGGTCCGATCATCATCGGCGGCGTGTATTACGTGCTCGCATTGTTCAGCGGTAACGAGATCGTTATGTCCAATGTGTGGAGCGCGGTACTTGCAGGCGTGCCATACGGACTCGGCGTCGCCAGCATCAACATTGCCAAGCACATTGACAAGCACGACGACGATAAAGCCAAAGGTGTCGGCACGTTCCCCGTCCGCGTGGGCGAGGCGTTTGCGCGTCGCACCGACCAGGTTGTGATCGTCCTCATCTATGCTGTCATTGCGTATCTTGTGTTCGTCTCGCACTATTTCACCCCTGCCATGCTTATTGTTTTCCTCGCGTCAAAAGACGCGCTCAACGCGATCAAAGTGTTGAATCATCCCAAGCCCGCGCAAGCCCCCGAGCAAGCCCGCGCATTCTGGCCCGTTTGGTTTTCGGGCTTTGCCTTCCAGCACAATCGTCAATTCGGCGGCTACATTTTGTTCGGCTTGATCGTTGACGCGCTCTTGCGAACGTACTTGCCAACATTCTGGGCTTTCTAATCTCCAATCTCTAATTCTCTAATCTCTAAAAATGCGGGTTCGGGGTTTGCCAACACTCCGAACCCGATTTTCCCATCGGGGGTGAACGATGCAAATTGATTATCAATCCAGATGACCAATCCCAACGGTGGATTCGGACTCACAGCCGACTCGAACACCTCGACGTTATCCACTTCGAGCGACACTCGCTTCTCTTCCCACGTCAGGCTGTATCTGTGCCATTCAGCCACATCCACGTTGACGGCGACTCCGTCCTCGCCGATGATTCCTCCTAACATTCGACGTGTCGTTTTACGCGAGAAGGGGAGAGCAAGCCCAGCGGGAATCAATAATGGATGAAATTTCGGCGAGCGAAATGTTTGCGCTATGAATCCATTTGCTACTCCGCGCTGAGCGGAGGGCTGAGCGTTTGTAGCGAAGCCCGTAGTCGAAGCGTCCTTCGTCTGCGCTCCGCTCCGCTCAGGACGAGAATCGTTTTTGAATGATAAATAATTTTCTTTCGACGCGCCAAAGAACCAAACTGCATTCGGCAGAGCGGGCAGACGAAACGGATTCCCTCCGAAGCCAAGCGATAAGCCGAATGGATCGTTCCACAAGCCGAAGCCCCACGTGCCGGGGATGGAGTCGCTTGAGGTGCGGGCGAGCAGGCTGAAGTGACGAGGGATGCGATGAGGGAATCGTCGGCGCGAGAGTCTGGCGTAGTCATCCAATTGCGCGTTGCGATAATGAACCGCGTTTCCCGCAGGGATAGAGAGTCGCCAGCCGCGCTCGATCTCCTCCACGCGCGCGCCGGGCGTTTTGTATGAAGTTAATTTCGCTTGAACCATTTGCGCCCCAGTGTGAACAAGCCGATGGCGACCCACACCGCGTTGAGACCTGTGGTGGCGTATGCGCCGAGCGTGAACGTGTAGATCACGAGGAATGCGCCCGCCACGATGTTCATGCCTTGATAGAGGAGCGAATCGCCGTCCGCTTTTTTGAGCGAGACCAGCGCGTACGCGAAGAGGAAGAGGACAGAACCTGTCCAGCCGAGGGTGTTGATGAGGAGAGAAGTATTCATAATTTTAGATAAACTCCCCAGAAAGATAGTAGTGTAAAAAGTTTTACGCGCGGCGAGAGACTTGACTTGCAGCCGCGGTAGATTTTCTTTTCATGATTTTGATCGGGATGGCGTCCCGTGAAATGTTTTGATATAGCCCTGATTGGATATCAGTCATGTATTGCCAACGGCTGACGCTGATGATGCGAATATCGAGCAATACGTCATGTTTCAGTGCAATTTCCGAGCTGATTTTGCTGACGGCTTTTCGGAATTTCCAATTGTCATCGTTGACGATCAACAAAATGTCTATGTCTGAGTAGCGCGTCGAATCTCCGCGAACTTTTGAGCCGAAGAGGGCGGCGCGTTGAATCTTATTGCCATACGCCAATTGAACCGCCGTAAGGAATGCGCGCACGGCTTTCTTTTCTTTGGTGGGCAAGTCTACAGTAGGTCTTGATCGAGTAGCCATTTTTCCACTTCCGTCACAAATGCTTGCGCTTGTTCAACAACGTCCACAACTTGTTCTTTTTCGGGCTGATCGGACAACTCATAATCGCCAGAGTGCCTGCTGGACATGACGTACTCGTATACGTCGCTCCATTTTTTGGCGAACTGTCCAGTTTTGACGAAGTATTGACGAAACGCCGCAATTACGGCGCTATGTTTGCCGTATGATTTTCCTTTTGAATAGAGCAGCGCGCTTGCCGCATAAAAGACCGCATAATACGCTCGGTTGCAGGCTGAACTGTAATAACCATTCCCAAGATTTGATTTGGCAACCTCGACCATTTCATGGGCGTTTGTGATGTAAAGGCGATAATTTTCTTTTAGGTCTTTCATTTGAATGGATTATACCTTTAGTTTCCGCTAACAAAGCGTCGTACTCGGGATAGCGGGGGTGTTTTGTGCCAATCGTGCCAAGTGACCTTTGGGCAAATGGGCAGTAACGGAATT
>JAJTXU010000276.1 GCA_021462845.1 Anaerolineales bacterium | reverse complement strand
GGCGTGAATGGACTTCCTTGTTTGATGTACAACGCGCCGATCCCTTTCGGACCGTACAGTTTGTGCGCCGAGAACGAAGCGTAGTCCACATCCCATGCGTGGAGGTCAATCGGGATTTTTCCCAGCGCTTGCGCGCAATCTGTCAACACCAACGCGCCATGCGTTTTGGCGATGTTCGCAACAGCCTTGATGTCTTGAATAACGCCGGTCTCATTGTTTGCCAACATGCAACAGACCAGAAAAGTATCGTCGTCAATCAACTTCTCTAATTCAGCGAGTCGCACACGACCTTTGTCGTCCACCGGGATATATTCGACGATCACACCCTGAGTTTCCAAATATGCCAGCGTATTCAACACGGACGGATGTTCGATCGGCGTGGAAACGATCTTTTTCTTTGTGGGATAAAAATGAGCAGTGACCGATTTGAGCACGGCATTATTCGATTCGGTCGCGCAAGCGGTGAAATGGATTTCGGACAAGTCGGCATGAATGGCATTTGCCACGTGCCCTCGAGCTTCTTCCAGCAACTCAGCCGATTTTCTACCAATGCCATAAAACGAGGATGGATTGCCGAAATGATATTTCAATGCCTGATCCATTTTGCTCTGAACGTGACTGCTGACAGGCGTCGTCGCATTATTGTCAAGATAGACTTGACGGTTGAAACGAATGAGATGGTTCAAGAATGCAAAGTATTGGATTTCCATTTGAGTTCCTCTATGAACAGCATTATTTGATTCTGTTATACGTTACTCTGAATAGGTCGTTGCGGATGCGGCATCCGATTATCCCATCGTGACAACGATCTTCCCCTGGGCATGACCGTTTCCGAGATGTTGCATGGCGTCGGTGATGCGCGTCATCGGGTACGCCTTCTCGACAAACGGTTTCACCTTGCCGCTCTCGATGAGTTCTTTCAAAACTTGCATATCCGCGCGGTTGAATTTGGCGGTGAAAAATACGAACTTCTGACTCGCTCCCAGCATTGCGATCCGGGTTTTGACCAGGAGGCTGACTGGACCGATTAATCTCGTCTTGGGTCCTCCGACGAGCACAAAAGTTGCATCGGGTTTAAGTGCGCGCTTGTATTCAGACCACGACCTGCCTCCATTGACATTGAACAACAGGTCGTATTTTTGACCGTTGCGTGTGAAATCATCTTTGGTGTAATCAATCACGTGATCAGCCCCCAGCCTGCGGGCGTGTTCAACATTTTTCGGACTGCACACAGCCGTCACATCCGCGCCGAACGCTTTGGCGATCTGAATCGCAAACGTGCCGACTCCGCCCGATGCGCCATTAATCAAGACTTTCTGCCCAGGCTGGATCTTCCCGTGGTCGCGCAGTCCCTGCAATGCGGTGATCCCCGCCGTAGGAACGGATGCCGCTTCTTCCATCGTGACGTTGGCTGGCTTCAAGACGATGGCATTTTTCACGCTGACGTATTCCGCATACGCGCCGCTTCTGCCGCCGAAGACTTCGTCGCCGCGTTTGAAATCGCGCACATCTTTGCCGACCGATTCGACCACGCCCGCAAAGTCCGCGCCGAGACGCATATCCTTCGGCTTGACGAGTCCGCCGCCGAGAATGCGGGCGATGGGCAAGCCGGTCATGCCGTACCATTCCGCAACATTGATCGAAGAAGCATGGACGCGAACCAATACGCCATCATCCGAGACGGCTGGCTTTTCGATCTCCTTGATTTTCAATACATCCGGCTGACCGTACGATTCAAACACAACTGCTTTCATGGCTGATTCTCCTTGTGAATTTTCACAAGGTTATCAATTCATTGTGGAGAAAATATGGATGAGACGGTCAGGGATTGTGGAGGAGTTATGACGAATTCCCCATAGGAAATATTTTCATTGTTCGAGATTTTCCAGCCAACGTTTCGTCTCCTCCGCTTTCGCGGCGCGCTCCGCCTCGTGGAGTAAAGCATTCAGGCTTCGTCTTCGTCTGAACGGGGCGTTGGGCGGCAAATAGGAAGTTGGCAGGGGCGTGGGCTGGCTGTTCTGCGAGACGTTGAAACAAGGCGCCCAACGCTGGATCAGCGATCGCTCCGATGCAGACAAGTCATTTTCAACAGTATTGAATTGCTCAGACTGCGAACTCAGCAGTTCAATTGTGAAACTCATGGACTTGGGCCAATTGACCCAGATACATCGTCCAACAATCGAATGACCCTTGAAGCCGCCGAGCAGATGTTCCCAGACGCGGGCAAAGGCAAGTTGTGATTGACCGACGTAAAACACTACATCATTATCACGAAACAGGTAGAGATCGAAGTCCTTCCATTCAGGAGGGCATTCTCCGATCAGCAAGAATCGCTTGAGCGGAATTGCGATGTTGTTTTGCCCATACGCAGGTTTGTTAACTGGGTTTTGCACCGAAACGTACCTTTAGCCTTTTGTGCCGATGCTTGAAAACCGTTTTATAAATGAGAGATGCCAGTGCGCCGATGATTCTAACCCTCGGTGTAAATTCAACGACATCATGTATCTTGCAGGATGCGCCATCGGCTTCCACGGTTCGTTTGTGCGCCCATAACGAATTCATCCAGGAGGAGGAATGTTCCTCAAACCCATGTGCAGACACGCTCTCCATATAAAAAGTGTGAACGTCAATTGGTAATACCCAAAGAACGGAGATCACACTGCGAAACAGAGAGGCTCCAGTCTGCCACTCGGTTAGCAGTCTCTGCTCCCATTCTTTTGGGCACGACATCCTGAGAAACGGTCCCAGTTCATAATTTACGCCAATCATCGTTAACTGGTTATCCATAAAATCTGCCGCCGATATATTGATATGACTCATTTCTTCAAATGTGAATGACATGTGAATCTCGATAGGGTTTGATGTCTACTTTAAGTCTTTGAGGAATGGGTAACAGTTCATACAAAAGTCGGATGAAGTAAGCAAGGTAAAACAAGCGCGCCCATCAATGAGATCAACACCAGGCACAACGCGAAGGAACCGTCATCGAAAGCGGCTGCAAACAAATCGCCGCCCAGCGACTCAAACTCCCCGGCGCTCAATGGATGCTGGACGGCGCCATTATAACTGCCAATGCCCGCGCTGCCTGGTTGAGCGGAGAGTGGCGCGAGCTGGTCTCAGCCTGCTCACTCCTTCCCCTCGCCGCTATGGTTTTCTCATTGATACTGTTGGCAAACCAGGGAGGAGGAGTAAGATAGGAAGAGGAGGTAGCCATGTGTCTGAAAATACACGCACCGTGGGCGATGCCAGA
>JAJTXU010000275.1 GCA_021462845.1 Anaerolineales bacterium | reverse complement strand
TTCGACCCATCCGCGCTCATGATGTAGACCTCGCGATTCCACGGCTCGCCGGAGTATGTGACGATGAACGTCCCATCGGGCGACCAATCGCTTCTTCCGCGGATGGACGGCAGATTCGTGATCCTCTTGATCGCGCTCCCCTTCAAACTGACCGTGAACAACTGCACGCCTCCATCGCGGTCGGAGGCGAAGAGGATCGTTTTGCCATCGGGTGACCATGTAGGATCCCAGCCCAGGGCTTGCGGAATATTCGCGGAATTTTTGCCATTCCGATCCATGACCCAGATTTGATTCTGTTGGGTGTTTGGGTTGCCGCGCATAAACACGATAGTCTCACCGTTTGGCGAAACCTCAGGCGCGTTGGATACGCCGAGGCGGTCTGTCAATCGATTTGTATTTCCGGTGGTGAGACTCATTTCATAAATCTCGTAGACGTTCTTCTCGCGGAATGCCGAATATAAAACGCTTTGTCCATCCGGCGAAAGGGACGGGTAAAAATGACGCGCGTTATCGCTGGTCAACTGGCGGAATCCAGACCCGTCCGCGTTGATGATGCAGATCTGGTCGGAGGATTGCACTTTATCCACTTGGCACGTAAAGACGATCTTCCCGGTCAATTGATCGGCAGGGGCAGGAGATGGAATTGCATTTTGAGGTAACGCGGTAAATGTGGGAGTCGCAAAATTGAACTGGGGCGTCGCGATTGATTCGGTTGCGGGAGGAGGCGTAAAATTGGAGGGCGTAGACGCTTGAAGAGTGGCGAACAGGTCTGCCGTCGGGGTTGAGGCGGCTGGAAGGTTGCATCCAGACAAAAGGAGGAATGTCATTGCGAGGGCGATAGCCCGAAGCAATCTCCTCGCAACGACATGCTGTTCTTTATTCAATCGCTTCAAGAGTGAACTCCTCGCCAGCCAAAATTTTCGCGCCGAAACTTCCGCAATGTGGGCAATGAATTTCTCCGCCTTCGGGATGATAAGTTTTGAAACACGCCATGCACTGCACTTCGGCAACGACAAGACGGAAGTGCAATTGCGCCGGTTCCGCAAGCGTGCCTTTGCTAATCTCGCGCCAGTGAGATTGAATGAGGTCGCGGTTAAGTTCGGCGATCTCGCCGATGGCGATGTGAAGTTTTGTAATTTGATGCGTGTTGGACTCGCTCGCGCGTTGAAGAGCCTTTGCAAGAATGGATTTCGCGGCTTCGAGTTCGGTTCGATGATTCAATAAATAATCCTCTTGCGTAAATTTTGAACCACGGAGTCACGGAGACACTGAGAGAAAAATACAAAAGAACTCCGTGACTCACATGTCCCGATGATTTTCGGGAGTGTCTCCGTGTTTAAGGGTTAGAGGCTTTTGTAAGAGATTCAATGAGCCACCTCAGGTCGGTCTATAAGCCGCATTCTGTCCTGCGGGTTGCCCCGCATGTGCGATCATCTCTCTGGGCGGCGCGTCGCCGCGCCGCTCGGTGCAGCCTACCCGGGACTGACCCAACCACCGCGTGATTGGATACCTATGAAGACGAGCCGTCTCCCGCCATCCGCAGATGGCTTCGTCCCTGCTTGGCCTTGCTCCCGGCGGGGGTTACCTGACGATCTGCATTACTGCAAACGCCGGTGGTCTCTTACACCACCTTTTCACCATCACCCCGCGCAAGCGCGAGGCTGTTTGTTTCTGTGGCCCTGTTCCGGCAGGTTCGCTCCTTACGGAGGCTTCCCCGCCCCGGGGACTATCCGACGCCGTGCTCTATGGAGTGCGGACTTTCCTCGATGGCGTCAACGCGCCACCGCGATCGCCCAACCAACCTGAGGCAAGGTCATCATACACGCAAGACAGGCGAGCGTCAACATGGGAACAAAACTGACAAATTTGAAAACGCGAACAACTTCACTGGATTATTTTTCAAAAGACATTAAAATAGGAGTTGTATAATGTTTCCTTGAGGAGTCCTTGTGAGCAAAAGAACTGGCAAAACGATCATCGGCTTGACCGGGAACATCGCCACCGGCAAAAGCGTGGTGAGGCGCATGATGGAACACCTCGGCGCCTACACCATCGATGCGGACGCGCTGGCGCATCGCGTCATCTCGAAGGGCGCGCCCGGGTACCAGCCTACAATCGACCGGTTTGGCAAGTGGCTTTTAGATAAGGAGGGGAACATCGACCGCGCCAAATTAGCCAAACTTGTATTCTCGGATGCCGAAGCGCTCGCCCAACTCGAAGAGATCGTACACCCGTACGTGTTGCAAGCGGTGGACTTACTCATCCGCAGGGCGAACCAGCGCGTGGTGGTGGTTGAGGCGATCAAGTTGATCGAATCCGGTATGCGCGAGCAATGCGATTCCATCTGGGTCACCGACGCGCCGCAGGAAGTCCAGATCGAACGGCTGATGCGCAAGCGCAACCTGACCCGCGAAGATGCGTTACAACGAATCCGCGCGCAGGCTCCGCAAAGCGACAAACTCGCCGCGGCGACGGTCATCATCCGAAACACCGGTTCGTACGACGAACTGTGGAAGCAGGTGACCGCGGAGTGGAAACGCTTCGCGCCGAAGCCCGAAACTGGTCCGCTTCCCTCATCCGACACCCAGCCCGGAACATTTTTACTCTTGCGCGGTCGTCCCCGCGACGCGCAAAGGATCGCCGAATTCATCTCGCGCCAGAGCAAGGGACGGCGCGCCATGCACGCCGACGATGTGATGGAAGCCTTCGGCGAGAAAGCATTCCTTATGCTCTTTAGCGGGAGCGAACTGGTGGGCGTGGCGGGTTGGCAAGTAGAAAACCTGGTGGCGCGCACCGACGATCTCTTCATCGACCCAAAAGTATCGGCAGAGAAATCACTGCCGCTTATGCTCAATGAAGTGGAAGAAGCCTCGAATGCCCTGCAGTGCGAAGCTTCGCTGGTTTTCCCGCCGATGGACTTGGTGGGTTTTGACGCGGTTTGGAAACGGCTCGGCTACTCGCGCCGCGCTCCAGAAACCCTGGGCTCACAGGCTTGGATGGAAGCCGCCAGCGAATCGATGCCGCGCGGCGCGGCGTTGTTCTTCAAACAACTGCGCGCCGATCGCGTATTGAGACCGATCTAATTAGACGAGATTCAACGTCGCTGAGGTCGCGTAATTTATCTACCCATCCGATAAACTTCTGCTGAGCCTGTCGAAGTATCTGTCGCTGTACTTTTGGGCTTTCCTGTAATGGCTACTTTGTAAGGAAGGGGAACCAAGATACTCTGCCTGCGCCTGAACGCGAAGCTTGCCGGCGTTTTAGGCTTTCTCATTACCGCTTTTCTACCGTACAAGTGACAAAGTTGAACCGCAAAGCCCGCTAAGAGCGCGAAGAAAACCTTTAAAACTTGGCGTTCTTCGCGCCCTTCGCGGTAAAA
>JAJTXU010000274.1 GCA_021462845.1 Anaerolineales bacterium | reverse complement strand
CGAAAACTGGCGATCCATTGACCGCCAGTTTTTTTGTCCCGTTCTCGTTTTGACCGATTTCCCTCTCTCATTTCATCCCCTTTTTAGACAACCCCGTTTTTTGTTATTCTGTGGTCGGCGGAGTCGCGTCCGCCGCATCTGTCTTTTTGCGAAGGGTGAAGAAACCAACCGCCACCGGGATAAGGATGGCAATCAGGGATAAACACAGCATAGCGTATCCATATGCGGGCGGCGTCTGCCCGGAGGAACCGCCTAATTGGAACGTTCCATTCCCTGTGATCGTGCCAATACCCATGACGCAAGTGAATAATGCGCAGCATCCGCAGATCACAGCGGTAGCGACAGTTGCGATCATGCCAGTATTCTTGTTGTTCATATTTTTCTCCATTGAATTGAATTTTTTTCAAGTATACAACACATATCGTTAACTGCGTAACTTCGCGCCGACTTCATGCTCCCAAGATGTTCATTCAGCACGATTTGCCAAGCAAATCGAACTGCTGAATGATCTAACCGCGCAACTTCGCGCCGACTTCATGCTCCAGCCGCTTGACGATCTTCGTGCGGATCGCCGCGGCTTCGGCGTCGGTCATCGTCTTCTCGGATTGATACGTGAGATTATACGCCAGCGACTTCTTGCCCGCGCCGATCTTTTCATCGCGGTAGACATCGAACAAGCGGACGCGGGTGACGGTCTTTCCGCCCGTCTGCCTGATCAACCCCTCGACACGTTCCGCCGTCACCGCCTCGTCCACGATGATGGCAATATCCTCAAGCACAGGCGGGAACTCGGAGACCGGCGCAATGCCGTAGGTCGGGGTCGCGTTTCGCAACGCGTCCAAGTCAAACTCGGCGACGATGACGGGTGAATCTTCAAAGTCATATTTCTCTTTCACCAGCGGATGTAAATCACCGAAGGCGCCGACGGATTGCCCGTTGACCTTCACCTCGGCAGATTTGCCCGGGTGCAAAAATCCCGCGCTGAGCGAAGACGAATCAGTTGGGGTGTAGGAAATGCCACTAAGGCGGAGTCCGCTCAACAGGAGTTCGAGGCGTCCTTTCATGTCGTAGAAATCGAACGAAGCGGAATCCTTCACATCCCATGATGTAGATGAGCGGAGTCCAGTCATCGCGATTGCCAATTTGCGCGGTTCGTTGGGGAGTTCGTTTTTCTTGGGTTCGAATACCGATCCAATTTCAAACATCGAAATGGATTCGGCGCGCGCGTTCTTCTCGACATTTTCTAACAGCGACGCGAGCAAACTGCGGCGCATCACGCGGCGCTCGGGCGCGATGGGATTCGCCAGCGTGACATACTCATCGAATGAAGCGAGACGGCTTTCACGTTCGGGCGAAGTCATGCGATAACTGACGACCTCCTGCACGCCGAGGCTGGTGAGAATGTCGCGGGCATGTTCCTCCCACTCGTGGCGCGGATTGCCCACCTGCGGCGGAAGCGAATCGGACATGCGCGTTTCGGGGATGCGATCATAACCATACACGCGCGCGACCTCTTCCAGCACATCCGCGAGACCGATAACGCCTTCGCCGATGTCGAGGCGATGCGGCGGCGTCTTCGCTTTGACGGAATTTTTATCCACCGTGCATTTGAACTCGAGGCGCGTGAGCAGTTCGGCGATTTGTTTCGCGGTGAGGTCAATGCCGAGCAAGCGCTTCACATCTTTCGTCGTGACGGTGATCATCGGGTCTTTCGGCTTGAGCGGATACACATCCACGAGGCCAGGCGCGATCTGCCCGCCCGACCACTCTGCCATGAGTTCAAGTCCGCGCTTCACGCCTTGCTCTGCCATGGAAGGATGCACGCCGCGCGAAAAACGAAACGACGCCTCGGAAGCAAGATTGTGTTGCTGCGCCGTCTTGCGAGTCACTATCGAATTCCACGATGCGCCTTCAAGCAAGACCGTGCGCGTCTTTTCAGTGACTTCTGATTCTTCGCCGCCCATCACGCCAGCCATTGCGAGCGATCCTTTTTCATCGCAGACCAACACATTCGCAGATGTGAGTTCGCGTTCCATTCCATCAAGGGTTTTGATCTTCTCGCCATCTTTCGCGGCTCGGGTGATGATCTTGATCTTGTGGTGGGACAAATTGCCAATTTGTCCTACACGGGAAACGAGCACATCGTAATCAAACGCATGAAGCGGCTGACCGATGTCGAGCATCGCGTAGTTCGTCGCATCCACGATGTTGCTGATGGGACGCATCCCAGCTAGCCTCAGCCTCCGTTGAATATGATACGGACTCGGTTTAATTTCAATATCACGAATCAATCCCGCCACGAAGCGAGGGTTGAGTTCGGGGTTGGTGATCTCGATTTCGACGAGTTCAGTAACGGATTGACCATTGACCGTGGACGATTGACCTCTTGTCATCGTCCTCCGTCCATTGTCCATGGTCGGTCTTTTCAACTCCCTCCCCGTCAACGCCGCGAGTTCTCGCGCGATCCCGACCACATTAGCATTCCGCGCCATGTTCGGGACGATGGAAATATCCAGCACGGCATCGCCCATGTACTCGGCAAGCGGCATCCCTACGGGAGCATCGTCATCCAGCAAAATGATGCCCTCATGTTCCTCGGAGATTCCAAGTTCCTTTTCAGAGCAGACCATCGAATAGGATTCGACGCCGCGAATCTTTGTCCGTTTGAGGGTCATCAACTGCAAACCCTCCGCGTGACCGTCGTAAAGCGTCGTCCCTTCTTTGGCATACGCGACCTTGATCGGCTTGTCGAGTTTGCCCGTCCCTTTCAGGTGAAAGATGTTCGGCGCGCCTGTCAACACGGTTTGATTCTCTTTGCCATCGAACAGATCGAGCAACGTCAATCGGTCCGCGTTGGGATGCGCGTTCACCTCGCGGATCTCCGCCACGACGAGTTTTTCTTTATCCCACGCAATGCCGCTCGTCTTGAACTCGTGCTTCTCGCCGTCTTTATATTCAGGCATCGGCAAACCCGCATACTTGATCTCGTCAACTTCGAGACCAGCCAAAGTCAATTTGCGGGCAATGTCTTCCACGGAGAGACCATCCAAATCAATATAGTCACGTAACCACGAAATCGGTATTTTCATAAAATTATCCTTTGCGCAAACGAGAATTAGAGAAATAGAGAATTCTCTAATTCTCCAATTCTTAGAACTGCTCCAGGAAACGCAAATCGTTTCCCCAGAAATAACGGATGTCGTCAATCTTGTAGCGCAGCATCAACTGACGCTCAGGTCCCATGCCCCAGGCGAAACCCGAATACCGCGCGGGATCGTAACCGCCGTTTTGCAGAACGACAGGATGCACCATGCCGCAACCGAGAATTTCAAGCCAGCCTGAATTTTTGCACACGCCGCATCCCTTGCCGCCGCAGACGAAACATTCCACGTCC
>JAJTXU010000273.1 GCA_021462845.1 Anaerolineales bacterium | reverse complement strand
GATCATCCCTTCATGGTGGCGAGTCAGTTCCACCCTGAGTTTTTGTCGCGCCCGATGAAGCCGCATCCGCTGTTTGCGGGGTTTATGAAGGCGGCGAGGAATGGGAAGAAGTGAAAGAAGTGATCAGTTATCAGTGAACAGTGTGAATCAAAAAGACTTCCGATTGCTCGGAAGTCTTTTAATTCGAGTTCTACTTTTTCTTCTTTGCTGTTTTCTTTTTCGATATAACTCATTTAGGCGCGGATTTCACGTCGTCAGCCTTCTTCGCCGAGGCTTCCGCGGTTGCGGGAGTCGAAACGCCGGCTTGATACGGACTGCGCAGTTGCACAGGCTCGGAGCGTTGGCGCATCCGCAGGTTCAGCGTTTCCACCATCACAGAGAAGCCCATCGCAAAATAGATGTATCCCTTCGGGATGTGCACGTCGAGACTTTCAACGACCAGCGTGAAGCCGATCAACAGCAAGAAACTGAGCGCGAGCATCTTGATCGTGGGATGTCCCTCGACGAAATTGCTGAGAGGGGCGGCCAGAAAGATCATCACTAAAGCGGCGATGACGACAGCCGCGATCATGATCGGCAACTCATCCACCATGCCGACGGCGGTGATGACCGAATCCAGCGAGAAGACGATGTCGAGTAACATGATCTGAACGATCACGCTCCAAAACGAGGCGTGGACTTTCGCAGAGGCATGTCCTTCGGAGCCTTCCAGTTTCTCGTGAATTTCGCGCGTGGCTTTCCAGATCAAGAAAATGCCGCCCGCCAGAAGGACGATGTCGCGCTCGGAAAGGGTATAGCCCATCACGGAGATGATGGGATCTTTGAGATTGATGATCCACGAGAGCGAGAACAACAGCAACAACCGCGTAATCACCGCCAACAAGATGCCCGTGGTGCGCGCGCGCGACTGATCTGCAACGGGTAATTTACCCGCCAGAATCGAAATGAAGATAATGTTATCCACGCCGAGGACGAGTTCCAACACAACCAGCGTGAGGAACGCGATCCAAGTTTGGGGTTGTAAAAGCCATTCCATGCAAGACTCCTATAATTTGAATAGGGCAAAGTATACCCGAACCTGGATTCGCGTTGAAGTTAAAATTTCCCGCCCGCCGCAATATGAGATAAAATATCGACACGGCATGAATCTTGACCCTTCATTTCTCAGTAACATTATCCTAGTCTTGACAGGTTTCGGCGCCGCTTTCATCGCCGCGTTGTGGATCGCGCTCGTCATTTGGACATATCGCGATATCCGCGCGCGCGCGCGCGACCCGCTTGTGCAAACGTTGGCAACGCTTCTCGTCGCCGTGTTGAGCCTGCCTGGCATCCTCGTCTATTTGATCCTGCGCCCGCAGAAAACGCTCGAGGAGGATTACCAAAAGACACTGGAGGAAGAAGCGTTGCTCCAGGCTCTCGAAGATTTACCGCTCTGCCCCGGCTGTGAGCGGCGCGTCAAAGACGATTGGCAGGTGTGCCCAAACTGCCACACGAAGTTGAAGAAAAACTGCGAGACCTGCAACAAACTGATGGAACTGCCATGGAATATCTGCCCCTACTGTGGGACTCCCGCCGCCGGCACACGCCGCGATGCGGCTAGTCTCGACGAAGCCTTGCGCGGGTTGAAGTTGCAAGATGATGGAGGAGAGATAAAGGCAGAGGGGTAGGTTGTCTTTTCTCCGATCCTGCTAAAAGATTTCCGAAATACTTGGAAAAGTCGGTTTTGGCGGCGATGCGGCTGTTGTGGAAGGCGAAGCAACCGCCATCGTGAGCGACGATCATCATCTATTGGATTCGGACAAGTATGGAAATATTTTGAACCAAACTGCCCGCCAATTTCTCGACTCGCTTCACTCCGAAATTTCGGCATGATCGCCACCCTCACCATTCACCTCCACCTCTCCGCCTGCTCCTCCCTGAAACAAAAGCGCGGACGGATCAAGCCGCTCATCTCACGCTTGCACCGCGAGTTCAACGTCTCTGTGGCGGAGATGGACTTGCAGGATAAATGGGATGAGGCGGTCATCGTCTGCGCGATGGTGGGAAATGATGTTGCGTTTTTGCAATCGGCATTACAAAATGTGGCAAAATGGATCGAGGCGAATTGGTCGGATGGGGATGTGTGGGATACGAAAGTCGAAATGCTTTAACACAAAGTGCACTAAGGTTTTCCTTTGTGACCGTCGTGTCACCTGCCCCGATGCCGTTGCGGGGTTTGTGTTTAGAAAAGGAGTCTTATGGATTTAGGCTTGAAAAACAAACGCGCATTCGTGGCAAGTTCCTCCCGCGGACTGGGTCACGCCGCCGCGTTGCTTCTTGCAAAAGAAGGTTGCCGCGTGGCGGTCAACAGCCGCGAGGAAGCAAACGCAAAACATGCGGCAGAATCAATAAGCAAAGAAACACGCGCAAGCGCACAAGTTGTTGGCTTCGCTGGCGATGTAAGTCTGCCCGATGTGCCTGAGAAATTGATTCAACAAACAGCGGATGCGTTTGGCGGACTCGACATCCTCATCACCAACGCGGGCGGACCGAAATCGGGTTCGATCGATTCGCTCGACGACGACGCGTGGCAAAAAGGGATTGACCTGTGCCTGATGAGTCATGTGAGATTGATCAAAGCCGCCCTGCCGCATTTGCGAAAATCAGATTCAGCGAGCGTGTTGACTGTCACTTCGTATTCGGTGAAACAGCCGATTCCGAATTTGCTCATCTCGAACAGCGTCCGCGCGGCGACGGCGGGACTCACCAAGTCGCTGGCGTTGGAACTAGGCAAAGAGGGAATTCGTTTAAACTCCATTCTGCCGGGCTGGACCGAGACCGAACGCGTCGAAGAGTTGATGAAAGCTCGAGGAGAAAAGAATCAGACCTCCCCGTCGGAAGAGAAGCGTATGCAAGTGGAATCCACCGCGCTTGGCAGGATGGCGCGTCCCGAAGAGTTTGCGAACGCCGCCGTCTTCCTCGTCTCACCTGCCGCGTCGTACATCACGGGCGTTTTGCTGAATGTGGACGGCGGAATCATCCAAGGAACTTTTTGACACATCTTCGACGCAGAGGCACGAAACAAATCTTTAGCCGCGAATTTCGCTAATTCACGCGAATTGGTAAAAAATTAGCGAAATTCGCGCAATTCGCGGCAGAATTTGATCTTGCACAACTCCTGATACAATAAAACTCATCCATGCTTTTCTTTAAATTCGATACATCAAAACTTTCGTTCCTCGCGCGCACGTCGTTTTTAATTGCGACGTTCTTCGGCGTGGATAAAATCCTCGCGTTCGTGCGCGTGGGCATCATCTCGCGCATCTACACCGACGAAGTCGGCTTGCTGGATGTGTACAACTCTGCCAACAACGTGCCAGATGTGTTGTTCGCGCTCATCTCAGGCGGCGCACTGGCGATGGCGTTCATCCCGTTGATGAGCGACTATCTCACCACCAGAGGACGCGAAGCCGCGTGGGATCTGTTCTCGCGCGTTGCCAATCTCGCGTTT
>JAJTXU010000272.1 GCA_021462845.1 Anaerolineales bacterium | reverse complement strand
GGAGTCACGGAAACACGGAGAAAAACAATTAAAAAAACTCCGTGACTTGGTGTCTCCGTGGTTAGTCTTTTGGGCTATCTACAACCTTTGAGTGCTCCCCCTCTCACTGCGAAGCGCGCGAAGAACGCCAGGAAAGCAATTAAGAATCTTTGCGTTCTTAGCGGGCTTCGCGGTTAGTGAAATGAACCCCTCCGCAGAGGGGTTCATTTCACTTGCCCATGCCATCGAATACCCGTACAATCGGGGCGGTAAAGCAACCCAATAACAGGAAAGGGCGCTTCTTCATATGGAAGACCTCAAAAAATTCAGCGAGAACATCGTTCGAAATTTGGAGCAAGTGATCGTGGGAAAGTCGCAGGCGTTGGAGTTGGTGGTGATCGGCTTGCTCTGTCAGGGGCATTTACTCATTGAAGATGTGCCGGGAGTGGGGAAGACCATGCTGGCGCGCAGTCTCGCCAAATCGCTCGATTGCACGTTCAACCGTATCCAATTTACACCGGACATGCTCCCCAGCGACGTGACGGGCGTTTCGATCTACAACCAGCAAAAGCAGAAATTCGAGTTCCGCGCGGGTCCGATCATCGGGCAGATCATCCTTGCAGATGAAGTGAACCGCGCCACGCCGAAGACACAAGCCGCACTGCTCGAAGCCATGGAGGAAAAACAGGTCACTGTGGATGGAGTGACGCACGCGCTCCCAAAACCGTTTATGGTGCTTGCCACGCAAAACCCCATTGAATATGAAGGAACCTTTCCGCTTCCCGAGGCGCAACTTGACCGGTTTCTGCTTCGCATCCGCATGGGCTACCCCAGCGCATCGGAGGAGATAAAGGTGCTGGCGAGCCAACAACTCAAACATCCGATCGAAGCGTTGAAGGCGGTGGTGAAGATCAAAGAGTTGTTGAGCGCGATCGAGGAAGTTCGAAAAATCCATGTTTCCCCGGCGGTGCAAAAATACATCGTAGACCTCGTTGGCAAAACCCGCCAGAATAACGACGTTTATCTCGGCGCTAGTCCGCGCGGGAGCCTGGCATTATTTCGCGCGGGTCAGGCGCGCGCCGCTTTGCACGGGCGCGACCATGTATTGCCCGACGATATTAAAGCCCTCGCGATTCCAGTGCTTGGGCATCGCCTGATCGTTTCACCGGCGGCGCGTTTGCGCGAGTTGAGTTCCGATCGTATCGTGCAGGAGATACTCGCCAGCGTACCGGTACCGGGCGGAGATTACCAGGCGGTCAACTTGAAGACGAAGGGCAACTCAAAGTGACGTCTGGGCGCGCCTTCGTTCTATTGACTCTCGGAGTAGGCGGCATCGGCGCGATCGTAAACGGGTCGTTGCTTTATGTTCGGTTGTTCTATTTTGGCTTGTTGTTGATCGCGCTGGCGTGGCTGTTGACGGTCTTCGCCTTGCGCGGAATCACAGTGGAACGGCGGGCGCGTTCGCTCCGCGCGGCAGTGGGGGATATTTTCGAAGAGCATTTTGAGATCACCAATTCGAGTCGAATTCCCAAACTTTGGCTGGAGGTCTTTAACGAGACAGCGATTCCCTTTGCGACGGGTTCGCGTGTTCTGACCCTCGTCAACGGGAAACAAAAACGTTCATACACAGCCCGCACCTGGCTCACCACCCGCGGCGGATTCCTGCTTGGACCCACCCGCGTCAGTTCTGGCGACCCGTTCGGCATCTTCCGCGCTTCCAAAACATTTCCCGCGCGCGATTCGCTGGTTGTATTGCCGATGCTTGCCAATGTGTCTGAATTCTATTCGCCGCCGGGCTTATTGCCGGGAGGGCAGGTGATCCGCCGCAAATCGCAAGACGTTACGCCTCATGCGTCAGGCGTGCGAGAGTATGTGCCGGGCGATCCGCTCAAACGCATACACTGGCCCACCAGCGTGCGCCGCGACAAATTGATGGTCAAAGAATTCGAACAAGACCCGCAATCGGAAGTGTGGCTGTTCCTCGATACGCATCGCAGTGTGCATATCTCAAAACCGGGCGATGCGCTCGAAGCGCCGCCCTCCGATGATCTCTTTTTATTGCGCCGACGCAAGGTGAAACTACCCCCTTCAACTCTCGAATATGCGGTTAGCGCGGCGGCATCGCTGGCGCATTATTTCATCGCCGGGCGGCGGTCGGTGGGGCTGGTAAGCGCCTCGGGGCGTTCGTATAAAGTCATCCCTGCGGAGAGAAGCGAGCGTCAGGAGGCGAAGATCCTCGAGGCGCTGGCGTTCCTCAATAATGAGAGCTTCTTCACCCTGCCGGCGCTCGTCACCGCGCAGATGGGGCAGTTGCCGCAAGGCTCGAGCGCCATCCTCGTTACCCCGATGATCTATCCCGAACTCCTGATCGCCGTTGATAGTTTGCAACGACGAAGCCTGCGCCCAACCGTGGTGTTGTTGATGACGCTTTCATTCGGCTCGCGTGTTGGTAATGAAGACCTTGCAAGATCGCTCGAAGAGCGTACAGTTCCGGTTTGCCGTGTATACTGTGACGAAGACTTGGGCGTAACGCTTTCGTCGTTCTACTCAAAAACTAACGCACAGGAACACTCATGGCGCAAACCCGTACTGTCACACTTGACCTGAACTTTCAAGGACGCCCGCATGCCATCGCTTCGTATTTGATCCCGCATTCAAGCGGCGTGGTCCTTGTCGAAAGCGGACCCGGCTCGACACTTCTTTCCCTTCAGGCTGGTCTTTCCAAAGAAGGTTTTTCCGCGCGTGATGTCACTCACATCCTGCTCACACACATTCACCTTGACCACGCCGGCGCGGCGGGCTGGTTCGCCCGGCAAGGCGCGGAGATTGTGGTGCATCCCATCGGCGCGCCTCACCTGTTGAACCCCGAAAAGCTCCTTGCCAGCGCGACGCGTATCTACGGTGACCGTATGGATGCTTTGTGGGGAGAGTTCCTTGCTGTGCCGGAAAATAAATTACGCGTGGTGAACGACGGGGAAGAAATAGTCGTTGGAAGTTTGAGTTTTTTGCCGATCAACACCCCGGGCCATGCCGAACATCATTATTCCTATCAATTGGACGATCTCATCTTCACCGGCGACGTGGGCGGCGTGCGGATTCCCGGTTATCGGTATTTACGCGTTCCCATGCCGCCGCCCGAACTGCACATTGAGCGCTGGCGTGAGAGCGTGAAAAAATTACGCGCCCGTAAGCCTGCTCGCCTCGCCCCTACACACTTCGGCATGTTCGAAGATGTGACTTGGCATCTCAACGAGATTGAAAAGGGATTGGATTCCGCTATCCGCTGGCTGGAACAAGTTATGCCCGCCGCACCGTCGCCGGAAGAGTTGCGAGCCAAATTCGCCGCGATGGTACTGGATGACGCCAAATCCTACGGTTTGAACGAGGAAACGGCAAAAGCATTCGAGTTGGCGAATCCACTTGGTATGAGCGCGGATGGATTGTTACGGTATTGGAAGAAAGTGATGGGCGGGGGATAGGATTATTAACTGATGTTACGCAGTTGAAGTCGATTTGGCTTTCGTAATGCGACATTCATGTCGCTCTTGCGCAAGAATGGCTGGAAAAGCGAGATAAATCTCGCGTTACGATCTCTACTGCGTAAGGTGAGTTATTAAGG
>JAJTXU010000271.1 GCA_021462845.1 Anaerolineales bacterium | reverse complement strand
ACCAAGCCGCGAATTACGCGAATTTCCGCTAATTTTTTAAAAATTCGCGTGAATTAGTGAAATTCGCGGCAAAAGGTTTTCGATCTGCGTAAGTCATGGTTAAAAGATTTTCAATTTTGAGAAAGCCATGATTCGCCCTCGCCCCTACTCTCTCCTATTCCGAGTAATTATGATTGCCTGATGGCGTAGTGGCGACTTCAGTCGCTTTTACACCGCAAAACAAACGACCGTAGTCGTTACTACGGTAAACTAATCTGTGTTACTCTGAATAAAGGGAGAGGGTGATTCGCTGCTAATACTTCACCGCGCCCAGTTGATCGAGTTTATCAATACGATGCGTGGCAGTGATCTGGCGCACGGTGCCGGTCAGTCCGCGCACCACGAGCGAATCGGTGCTGGCTTTATCGCCGAAGTAGCGCACACCCTTGAGGAATTCGCCATCGGTGATGCCTGTCGCGGCGAAGAATACATCCTCCGACGAAACGAGATCGTCCATCGTGAGTATCTTTTCAAAGTCGTAGCCCGCTTCGCGCCCGCGGCGGAGTTCGTCGTCATCGCGCGCGTAGAGTTTGCCCTGGATTTCTCCGCCCATGGCGCGCAACGCGCATGCGGCAAGCACGCCTTCGGGTGTGCCGCCCACGCCGAATAACACATCCACGCCGGAGTTGGGCCAGGCGGTCATCAACGCCGCGCCCACATCGCCATCGGGAATCTGGCGGATGCGCGCGCCTGCTTTGCGAATTTCAGCGATCATATCCTTGTGACGGTCGCGGTCAAGGATGATCGTCGTTAGGTCTTCCACATCTTTGTGTTTGGCTTTCGCGATCGCCTGCAAGTTCTCAGTGATGGATTTTTCGATATTGATCTTGCCCTTCGCTTCGGGTCCCACCGCGATCTTGTTCATGTACACGAACGGACCCGGGTCGAACATCGTCCCGCGCGGGGCGATGGCAACCGTCGCCAGCGAATTCGATCTGCCAAAGGCTAAAGGGCGAGTCCCGTCAATGGGGTCCACAGCAACATCCACGTCGGGAGGCGAACCGCTTCCCACCGTCTCGCCGTTGAACAACATCGGCGCGTTATCCTTTTCCCCTTCGCCGATTACGATGATGCCGTTCATGTCCACTGTTTGGAGGACGGTGCGCATCGCGTTGACGGCGGCTTGGTCTGCCGCCTCTTTATCTCCGCGCCCCATAAAGCGTCCCGCCGCCATGGCGGCGGCTTCGGTGACGCGCGCAAGTTCGAGCGCAAGGTTTCTGGTGGGTTCGTTTTTGTTTGCCATTCGTCCTCCGTTAGAAAATGAAATATAGGATGAGAAAGTAGCCGAGCGGCGCGCCCCAGATCCACGAGTCGACGCGGTCGAGAAACCCGCCGTGACCGGGCAGGATGTGACTCGAATCTTTCATGCCGCTTTGCCGCTTGAACATGCTCTCGCCGAGGTCGCCCAGCGGGGTAAGCGCCCCAATCACAAATCCCATCCACGCGCCTTGCAGAGGGGTGATCAAGCCGCCGAGGGGTTGTGGTCCCAGCGACGAAAACGCATACGCAAAGAACGCGCCTTCGAGCACAGCGGTGAAGATTCCCGCCGCATATCCTTCCCAACTTTTCTTGGGGCTGAGGCGCGGGGTCATTTTATGTTTGCCATATGCCGCGCCGATGGAATACGCCCCCGTATCCCCCGCCCAGATGATGGGTAACACAACCATGAGCCACCAGCCTCCCCCCGGTAAGAGGCGGATGTCCAGAAGATACGATCCCAGCCACCCAATGTAAACAAGGCCGGCAACTGTCACAGTGAAATCCAGCGCGGCTTTGTCGCGTCCGCGCTCGAATGAGATCAGATGAACAGCCATTGCAAGCAGGATCGAAAGAACAAAGATCGGGATCGAATAGTCTGCAAAAAAGAAGCGCGCTGTGGCTATCAACAGCACGCCTGCGATCGTGACCTTTTCATTGGGTTCAAACTCCACCGCCCGGTACATGCGGACGAATTCCCATGCGCAACCGCCGAGAACGATTGCCATAACAATAAAATAAAAAACGCCCCCATAGATAATGGCTGGCAAGCCAACGAGCGCCAAAATGATCGCTGTCAAAATACGCCTAGGCATTGGACGCCTCGTATTCGCTCGAAGAAACTTTTCCGTAACGGCGGTCGCGCGAAGCGAAAGTTTCAAGCGCGCGCAGGTATTCTTCGCGGTCGAAGTCGGGCCAATATTTCGGCGTGACGAACCATTCGGAATATGCGCCCTGCCAGATCAGAAAGTTGCTCACACGCAACTCGCCCGAGGTGCGGATGATAAGATCGGGGTCGGGCGTGCCCGCCGTATAGAGATACCGGCTCACCAGTTCGTCGGTGACGCCCTCGGGAGGGACGCCATCTTTCATAATGCGCTGGATCGCGTTGATGATCTCATCGCGTCCGCCGTAATTGAACGCTACATTGAGAACCAGGCGATCGTTATTTTTTGTCGCGTCGATCGCGTCTAATACTTTTTCCTGAAGGTTTGGGGAAAGGCGTTCGAGCCTCCCAATATGGCGCAACTGCACGCCTTCTTTGCTAAGTTCGGCGAGTTCCCGGTCGATCACATCCTCAAGAATGAACATCAAGCCTTTGACTTCTTCCGGCGGACGCCCCCAATTCTCAGTGGAGAAGGCATAGATGGTCAGATACTTCACGCCAAATTCCACCGAAGAGCGGATAACGCGCCGCAGATTCTCGGTGCCGGCTTTATGACCGGCGAGGCGCGGCAAACCGCGTGAAAGCGCCCAGCGTCCGTTGCCATCCATAATCATGGCAACGTGGCGCGGAATTCTATCGGGGGGGATGGTGAAGGGAGTGTCTGCCATGGAACCGGCTAGACTTCCATGATCTCGGCTTCTTTGTTCTTGCCCTGAACGCCGATCTCTTCCACATATTTGTCGGTGAGTTTCTGCAGGTCTTCTTCGCCGCGTTCCAGGTCGTCTTCCGAGATCAATTTTTCTTTTTCAAAGTCGCGCAGATCGTTGTGCGCGTCGCGACGGATGTTGCGGACGGCAATACGCGATTCTTCCAGACGGTGATGCACATGCTTGACGAGGTCGCGGCGGCGTTCTTCGTTGAGCGGCGGCAGGTTGAGGTGGATGACCTTGCCGTCATTGTTGGGGTTCAGCGCCAGGTCCGAAGTTTGAATCGCCTTTTCGATGGTCTTCAAGGTGGAAGCGTCGAACGGTTTGATGGTGATCGTCCGCGCCTCGGGAACGCTGATCGAAGCCAGTTGCATGAGCGGGGTTGGGTTGCCGTAATACTCAATGGGGAGTTTTTCCACCAAGGCAGGGCTGGCGCGCCCCGTGCGCACGCCAGCCAGATCATCGTGCAAGACTTGAAGGGCGCTTTTCATTCGATGTTCGGCATCGGTTAGGATATCTTTGATCACTTCAGTCTCCTGAATTGTGAAATTTATTCAACGACAAGGATACCCCAAAACCATAAAAACCGCTATATGAAGCGCGATCCTTGAGAGGTTTTGAAACAATTAGGACTTACGCAAAACCCCAATACCAAGCCGCGAATTACGCGAATTTCCGCTAATTTTTTAAAAATTCGCGTGAATTAGTGAAATTCGCGGCAAA
>JAJTXU010000270.1 GCA_021462845.1 Anaerolineales bacterium | reverse complement strand
GATCGAAGAGAAAGCGAACGAGTTGCTGGATCGTCTATCGGATGGCAGTATGTCCATTCGGTTTGTGACGCAGAAGGATTTCAAAGATAAAAAGCGCGACGACTTGAAGGAAACGCTCGATATTACGATCAGCGATTCGGCGGGCATTCGCAACTACGAAATGTATTCAGGCGGCGAGGCGTTCCGCGTCAACTTTGCGATTCGACTCGCGCTGTCGGAAATCCTTGCCCAGCGGAAGGGCGCGCGCCTGCAAACGCTGGTCATTGACGAGGGCTTCGGCTCGCAAGACGCGCTGGGACGTCAGCGGTTGGTCGAAGCGATCAACCTCGTGAAGAACGATTTTGCGAAGATACTCGTCATCACGCATCTCGAAGAATTGAAGGATGCGTTCCCAACAAGAATCGAGGTCGAGAAGACCGAACGAGGTTCGACGTTACAAATTATTTAACCGTCCGCTATGATCTATCTTGTCCTTTCATCAGCTTTTTGCATCGGGGGAATTGTCGTGGTCTATTGGCTACACAGCCATTCCCGCATTGACATCATCGTCAAACCCGCGCCGCCTCCGCAAAACGCGCCGCTCATTTCGATCTGCATTCCTGCGCGGAACGAGGAGCAAAATATCCGGGCGTGCGTCGAATCGGCGCTCATGCAGGATTATCCAAACTTCGAGGTTATCGTTCTGGATGATCGCTCTACCGACGCGACTCCTCGCATTTTGGCGGAACTCGCCACCCTCGATTCACGCCTCCACCCCATCAGCGGGTCGGACCTCCCATCGGGCTGGGTCGGCAAACCTCACGCCTTGCACCAAGCCTCAACGTCGGCGCGAGGCGAGTGGCTATGCTTCGTAGACGCGGACACTTTTCTTTCGGCGCAAGCGCTCTCCTCCTGCTACGTCAAAGCGATGGAGGTTCAAGCGGATTTGTTCACCACGCTTCACCGTCAGATCATGGGATCGTTTTGGGAGAAAGCCGTTATGCCCATTGTGGTCACCGCGTTGTCGGTCGGTTTTAATCCGCGCAAAGTAAACGACCCGACTTACAAAGACGCCATCGCCAGCGGACAATTCATCCTCATCCGCCGCGAGGTCTACGAGAAAATCGGCGGGCATGCCAGCGTGCGCGACCAGATCGTCGAAGATCAAGCCCTGGCGGAGCGCGTCAAGTGGAACGGGTATCGTCTCGCGCTTGCCGACGGGACTGCGCTCATTAGCACACGAATGTACACATCGTTAAGTTCCATGTGGGAAGGCTGGACAAAGAATATGTACCTCGGGCTTCGCGATCAACCTGTCTTGATGTGGCTCGGAGTCATTGGAGCGTCGCTGGCGTTGATGGCGGCGTTGCTCCTACCGATCTGGCTGGGATTGGGGTTGCTATGGATGATTAACGGCGGTGGAACGGTCGCGCTGATCGTTCTCACCGAAGCGCTGACCCTCTGGGGTGCGATTCTGATCGCGCGCGGATGGGCGGCGAGTCAAATGGGAATTTCTCCGCTCTATTCGCTCTCCACACCTCTTGGCGCGGGCATCTTCGCCGCGATGATGATCGCATCCGCATGGCTGACGCTTTCGGGCAAAGGCGTCAGTTGGCGCGGGAGGCATTATGCCCAACTCAAATAATTCAACGAAAAGGAATCTAAAATGAAAAAAAAGTCGATCGTGTTTTTCAGTATTTTTCTGTTGGTTGCCGCCTGCGCGCCTAAGGAGGGAATTGAGATTCGCGATGCGTGGATACGGACTGCCCTACAGGGCGGAAACAGCGCGTTGTATTTTGTCATCCACAATTATTCGGCGGACGATGAACTGGTCGGCATTTCAGCAGAGATCGCGGACGCGGCTGAAATGCACGAGTCGAGCATGGTGGACGATGTGATGCAGATGCGGATGGTTGAGTCCGTGCCGCTGGCTTCGGGCGAGGATGTGGAATTCGCGTCGGGCGGGTTGCATGTGATGCTGATCGGCGTCAAAGAGGAACTCAAGGCAGGCGACACGGTGGAAGTCGTTCTCCATTTCAAGAACAGCGTGGATATTCGGTTGCAAGTCCCTGTGCAGGAGGGCGCGGACGAGCATGGCGGGCATGGAGGGTAAGGCAGTTATAACTCCGAAGGAGTGAAAGGATTCTAGAGAGAGATCATAAAACAGGAGAGCCAACCCCGAAGGGGTGTCATAGATTTGGCATGAGGGTATATCATCCCTTCGGGATTTGATGGCAATTTGGGTCATATTCTATAATTCTGCCATCCCTTCGGGATTGAGCTCACGTCATGTAGGGGAACATTTTTATTCATGCTGTCGTCCTTCTGGGCAAGGAGACAAAATGAAAAAGTTAATTCTTATCGTACTCGCTTTTATTCTCGCGGCTTGCTCGGCTGGCGGGAGCGAACTCTCGCGCAACCAGCAAAAATGGGAGGATGCCAACATCTCGCATTATCGTTTCGAGTTGAACATCAGCTGTTTCTGCGGGTTCCGCGATCAGATGCCGTTGTCGGTTGAAGTGAAAGACGGTCAGATCGTTCACATGGCGACAGCGGATGGCACCCTCGTCCTCGACACCGATCCGAATTATCCATTCTTCGCGCCTCATGCGACGATTGACCTGCTCTTTGCAGAGATCAACGCGGCGATCAAGGATGGCGCCGAGACGGTCAACGTGACGTATGATGCCACGTACGGCTTCCCTGCCGAGGTGGCGATTGATGTCAGCCAGCAGATCGCAGATGAGGAAATGTATTACAGCATCTCGGGGTTCGAGAAACTTCCGTAATCAGTAGTCTGTAAAAACGTAGTAACGACTTTAGTCGTTCGGCAAAAGCGACTGAAGTCGCTACTACGAAACCCTATTCTTGACGCAGTACAACTGCGTCAAGAACATCGAAAAAGCTGGGGCGGCGAAAACGAATCAGGAAACTGAACCAACCCTCCCGTCGAGAATGAAGCGACAAAAAATCCCCGATGAATTTTCGGGGATTTTTTGTTATCCAGATGAAATGTCATTCTGAGTGGCGCTGAAGCGCCACGAAGAATCTCCGTCATCGCCATGGAGACCCTTCGCTGGCGCTCAGGGTGACATGGCGCACAGCGAGTTATATTTCTCCGAGCAGGACTTGATCCGTTCCCCGATCCACTTCCCACGGGTAGACGATGTAGGCATCGGTGACGGCGGCGTAGTAATCGGGGCGGTTGTTGCCGAATAGATTTCGATACGGATTGAAATGCAGGACGCACGTTTCGGGGAAGCCACCCGCGGCAGAGACGCGATTCTTGACCGCCGTGATGGTGCGACCCGATCCCCAGATGTCGTCTACGATGAGGGTTGGTCGCCCGCGCATTTTTTCGTCGGCGGGGAATTGGATGAACTCGGGCCACGCCATGATGGATTTTTCTTTGGCGAGTTGCGCGGGGAAGTCTACCGCCGCGGTGAGGATGTGCGTGATGTCCATCGCTTCGGCGAGCATCCCCGCAGGGACGATGCCGCCGCGCGTGATGATGACCATCGCGGTGAATTCGCGTTTGAATTGCGGGATGAGGTGGTCAATGAGGCGATCCACTTCATCCCATGAGATGAGTTCGCGTCGAGGTTCGGGTTGCACGAGGGAGAATCAGTCTTTCCTCTTTCTTCTTTCATGCTCTCGAGGAAAGATGAAAGAAGAAAGATTCGTTTTTATTAGCCCAGCACTGCGGCAAG
>JAJTXU010000027.1 GCA_021462845.1 Anaerolineales bacterium | reverse complement strand
CGAGGGGGAGATTCGGACTCCCGACCAAGGGCTTATGAGTCCCCTGCTCTACCACTGAGCTACCTCGGCGAGGGGAGAGCGCGGCAAATGTTACTATGGGAGGATATGTTTGTCAACACGAGCGCGAATTCTACGCCATGATGTGCCATGCAGTGCAGTGCCAAGCAGAGCTTGTTAGCATGCTTCGTATGGAGTGGGATATAATTCCCACGCGAAGCGTGACTGTGAGCATGCAGTGCCATGCACTGCATGACTGTGAGCCATGCACTGCATGACTGTGAGCATTAAAATCAGGAGCCGAATGAAGATTCTCGTCATCAACAACGATCTTATGGAACGAACGGTCATTCAACAGGTGTTACAGGTGAATGGTCATGAGGTTGTTATTGCGGAAAATAGCGACACCGCTTGGAAACTTCTGCACAGCGAGGAAATCCGCTTTATTATCGCCGACCGCATCGGCACCGACATCGACGAACGGGGCTTTATCCGCCGCGTGCGCGATGCGCGCCCTCCGTATTACATTTACATCCTGCTCATCACGCAAAAAGTGCAAGAATCGGATGTCACCACCCCACGTACGGGCGCGGACGATTACCTGCGCAAGCCGATCGTGCCGGTGGAGTTAAAATCGCGCGTGAATATCGGCGAGCGCATCCTCAGTTTGGGTGATCGTCTCGTACAGGCGAAAGATACGCTCGATCATACCGCCATGCTCGACAACCTGACCGGCGCTTTGAATCAGATGGCGTTCATTAACCTGGCGCGCGGCGAATTGGAACGGGCGCGCCGCAATCAGGCTTCGCTCAGCCTGATCGCCTTCCAGGCTGAAAATTTCAAAGCCATCGTCGACCAGCACGGCAAAAGCATAGGCAATGATGTGTTATCTCTGATCTCACAAGGGATTCGCGATAAGAGCCGACCCTACGATGGGCTTGGACGATATGAAGGCGACACCTTCATCCTCATCCTGCCGGGTGTGGTCGGCGCCGAGGCAGAAAAAGTGTCAGAGCGCATCCTCAAAGGCATTGCCAACACCAAAATAACCTTGATGGACGATACCGAGTTAAAGGTCAACTTGAGTGTGGGAATCGTTTCTTCGGGGCGCATCACCGCCTCCACGGAGATCGAAGCGTTGATGAATAATACGCGCGAAGCGCTTGCCCTTGCCAAACACGCCGGAGACAACCAGATCTATACTGTCTACGTGTAGACCTACTTCAAAACGGTCTGTACGATAAACAACGCGAGCATCCCTGCCAGGATGGTAACCAACGTGTTCCGGCTCGCCCATGCAACGATCACGGCGAATAGCCCAGCCAGCAGACGATGGTTATCCAGCGAAACATCAACACGGCCGGAGCGGATGAACAACTCCGGAAACACAATGGCAGATAGCACCGCCGGGGGAACGTAGTGAAGCGCCTTGCGCATCGTTTCGGGAATGTGGAGCTTGCCGAACGCGTAGATAAGCGAAAACCGCATTCCGAACGTGATTAACCCGCCCACCAGCATCACAAGCCAGATATTCATTATTTCTCCCGGAGATTTAAACGGAATCGCCGCATGACTACTCATCCAAAGATTCGCGCAAAGCATGAATAGATGGTTTCTCGTCGGGGGTCGCGTTCATCCGCTTTTCCAAAAATATCCCAATGGCGATGCCAACCAATGCGGCAACGATCAAACCCAATTTATACGGAAGCGAACCCGCCGCCAGCGCGACACAACCCGCCGATAACGCCGCGGCAACCGACGGACGATTCTTCAACACCGGCACGACCATGGCGATGAACGTCAACGGAAGCGCAAAATCCAGCGACCACGAATCGGGGATTGCCGCGCCGAGGAAGATTCCCAACGCGGTGCTGACCTGCCAGATGATCCACAGCGCGGCTCCCGCGCCGAACAAGAACCAATGACTGAATGGTTTGACGCCTTCATTTTCATACTGAATAATGCTTGGAGCATACGCCTCATCGGTAAGCAGATAACTCAACAACATTTTCCAGCGCGTCGAAACGGAAGCAAGATAGGGGGCGAGCGAAGCGGAGTACAACATGTGTCGCAGATTCACTACCGCAATCGTCAACACGATCACAAACCCTGGCGTTGAATCCTTTACCAGCTGCGCCGTGATAAATTGCGCCGAACCCGCAAATACCATCGACGACATCATCTGCGCGGCGGCGATGGGTAGCCCAGCATCGAGCGCAAGCGCGCCGTAGATCATGCCGAAGGGGAAGACGCCAATCAATAATGGAATTTCCGCGCGAGCGCCCTCCCAAAAATATTTTTGTTGTTCATTCATAGCCGTACAGTATAGCCGAGAATTTTCCCGTCGTTACAAGACCGGATTCCACCTCAACGAAAGGAATATCGCAACAAGGATCAATAGCAAGCCGAGCGCGTTGAAGAAGGCGCTGATTTCGGTTGTTTCGCGGGTGACGACAAGATACGTTGGAAGGTTGCGGAATACGTTTTGCAATTCGTCCGCGCTGGTTGCCGCGTAATATGTACCGCCGGTCATATCGGCGACCTGCTTTAATGTCACCTCATCCAATTCTCTGCGGAAGCCTCCGCCCCCGCCGCCGCCAAAACCCAGCCCAAACCCAGGCCCGCCGAATTGATCGCTCTCTGAAAATGAGTCGCCGCAGTTCATTGGGGATGTGTTATTGACCGTTCCGAAACCAATCGTGTACACGCGAATGCCGCGCGCAACCGCCTCGTTTGCGGCGTTAAACGGAGTGGGACCCGCGTTGTTCGACCCATCGGTGAGTAAGACGATGATGTGCGGCGCGAATTCCCCGTCGGGTAGGGGTTGGAGATCAGAATTCAACTGCGTCGGCGGGATGCGGCTGTCAATTTCAGCGATGGCATCGATGGAACGGAGGATGGCGCTGCCGATCGCCGTGCGGCGCGCGGGAAATAGATTCGCGATCGCGTTGACGAGCAACTCCCTGTCTTTTGTAGGCGGTTGGACGAGTTCGGCAAAACCAGCGAATGCGACAATGCCGATCTGGGCGTCTTCGTTTCGACTCTGAACAAATTCAGTCGCGGCTTCTTGCGCGGCGATCAGGCGATTCGGAGAAATGTCCGTCGAACACATACTACGGGAAATATCGAGCGCGAGGATGATCGTGGCGCGGTTGGATGGGACGACAATCTCGGCAGTGGGTCTGGTCAACGCGAGGATGAGACTCGTCAGCGCGAGCAGGAAGAGGATGAACGGCGCGTGCCGCCGCCACTGTGATTGATGAGCCGCCGCTTCCCGCACCAGCGACAGACTCGAATAGCGGACAACGAATCGCCTGCGCCGGCGCAGAATCCAAATATAGGCGACGACCGCAAGCGGGATGAGGATCAACAAGTACAGCGAGGACGCCCACAACATGTTCATGCCACACGTCCAAACCAGAGGAGCGAGAGCGCGCCGCCGATGAGAAAGAACAGAATCCCCAGTCCCGCAAGAATCGAGGTGATTTCCATTTCTTCTTTTTTGATGGCAAGTTTGGGTTGAAGATCGCCGTAGATCCGTTGCAGGTCTTGCTCGTTGCCCGCGTTGTAATAAGCCCCGCCGGTTGTCGTCGAAATTTCTTGCAGGATATCCTCGTTGAGTTGTGAATGAGCGGTGATTCCATCCACGGTGATGGTTGCTCCTGTCGCTGTGCCAATGCCAACCGTATAAATGCGGACTCCGAAATTCGCGGCAACATCCGCCGCGGCAACCGGGTCGGGGTCCTGATTATTCTCGCCATCGGTGAACAGGACAATTGCCGAATACGGATACCACCCTTCGGGAAGCGTCTCAACCTGAGGCGCGGTATCCGATTGCGGCTGGGCTATTTCAGGAATGTTGCTCGCGCTCAAAAACGGCGGATCGCCGGCATCCACCGCGATGGTGTTGAGCGCAACGAGGATCCCATTTCCAACAGACGTGCCCCGGCGCGGCACAAGCCGCTCGATGGTATCAACAATTTCAGCGCGCTCACCGGTTGGGTTTTGCACAGTGATGCCGCCATCGCTGAACGCGACAACGCCGATTCTGACACTGGTGGGCTGGCTTTTTACAAATTCGAACGCGGCGGCTTTTGCGGCTTCCATGCGAGTCGGCTTCAAGTCGTCCGCCGCCATACTGCCCGACACATCGAACGTGAGAATGACCGTGCCTTCAATGCGAGGCAGGCTGATCTGCGCCTGCGGACGCGCAAGAGAAAGGATCAATATCGTGATGCCGATGAGAAAGAGAATGACAGGCAGTTGGCGTCGCGCGGATGCGCCGCCAGTCGCATCATGCAACACACCGAAACTCCCGAGGCGCGCGGCGGCTTCGCGCTTCCGTTTTTGGATTCGTTGATACACCCAAACCAACAACGGAACGAGCAGTAAAAGGTAGAGGAGGGATGACCAGATGAAGGACATAAATTCAGAGAGTAGAGAATAGAGAGTAGAAAGTAGATAAGTAGAGACTAGTCATCTACTCTCTATTTATCTAGTTTTTTCTTTATCTAGTTCTTTCTAACCTGTTGCCTTTGTTTTGCGAACCGCACGATCGAACGGACAAGATCATCTTCTGTCGAAAGCGACAACACATCCGCGCCTGCGCGTTGAAACGCGGTGTTCAAATTCTTTTCGCGTTGTTGCGCGGCGGCGAAAAACCGTTTGCGAAATTTTGCATCGTGCGTATCCACGAACATCTGCGCGCCCGTTTCGGCGTCTTCCATCACGACCATGCCCACGTCGGGCAATTCCTCCTCGCGCGGATCGTACAACCGCACCGCGATCACTTCATGCCGTTGACCTAGCAGACTCAGCGAACGCTCCCAGCCCGGCTCGCTAATGAAATCGGAGATGACGAACACCAGCGAACGCCGCTTGATGGAATTCAACGCGCCGTCGAAAAAGGATTTGAGATTCGTGAACGGCGACCACGCGAGGCGTGGTTGTTTCATCATATCGTTGATGAGACGCAGAACCTGCACCTTCCCGCCTCGCGCCGGGACCGTGTGCTGGATTCCGCTCCCGAACATCATCGCCCCCACACGATTCCCGTGACGGGTGAGCAGTCTCGCAAGGACGGTCACAAAATCAGTGAGCATCGTCCGCTTCTCGCGCAACGTTTGCGTTGTGCCAAAATCCACCGAGGGGCTCAGATCGAGCAGGAACCATGCGGTGATCTCGCGGTCTTCGTTGTACTGCCGAATGTACGGCGTATCCATCCGCGCGGTGACGTTCCAATCAATGTAGCGGATATCGTCGCCGGGCTGATACTCGCGCAGATCGGCAAAGTCCACGCCGAAGCCGTAGAACAGCGTGCGATAGTCGCCCTGCAACAACCCGTCGAGGCGGCGGATGACGTTCCAATCGAGGCGGAGCAACACCTGCTCAGGCGTTGACGTTGACATGTTCATGCAAAGGCACCACAGGAATCGGAATGCGGTCGAGGATCTTATTCAACAAAATATCGCCCGTCACATTTTCGGAGAGCGCTTCGTACGACAACACAATGCGATGACGCATCACATCCAGAGCCATGTCCAACACATCTTGCGGGAGGGCATAGTTGCGTCCGCGCACGAAGGCGAGCGCGCGAGCGGTGAGGATGAGATTGATCGAAGCGCGCGGACTCGCCCCGTACATGATGAACCGTTCCAATTCCTTCAAGCCCACGTCTGCCGGTTGGCGCGTGGCGGTCACCATGCGGACGGCGTATTCCATCAACGCGGGGTCAACGTACACCTTGTCCACTTGCTTTTGCAATGCGACCAGATCGTCGGTGGTCAACACTTCTTGCGTCGCTTGCAATGCGGCGGTCATCCGCTCGACGATGACGAACTCTTCGGTTGAAGAGGGGTAACCAACCAACACCTTGAGCATGAAGCGGTCCACTTGCGCTTCGGGGAGGGCATACGTCCCTTCCGTCTCAATCGGATTTTGAGTCGCCAATACCAAAAACGGATTCGGCACCGTGTGTGTCTCGCGTCCGATGGTCACTTGCCGCTCTTGCATCACCTCGAGCAACGCGCTTTGCACTTTGGCGGGCGCGCGGTTGATCTCATCCGCCAGCAAAAGATTCGTGAACACAGGTCCCAGCGACGTTTCAAACTTACCGGTCTTCTGATTGTAGATGCGCGTGCCGACCAGATCGGCAGGGACAAGATCGGGCGTGAATTGGATGCGCTTGAACTCGCCGCCGATCGCCTCGGCGAGAGTCTTGATCGCCATCGTCTTCGCCAATCCGGGCACGCCTTCAACAAGAATGTGCCCGCGCGCCAGCAGTGCCACGATCATCCGCTCGAGCAAATGATCCTGCCCAACGATGACCTTCTTCACCTCATACAAAACTTTCTCCATCGGCGTTCGGTTTTCAGAGTCTTTGTTAGCCATCATCAACCTCCAAACTTTATTTTTCAATTGCTAGATGTGTGGTCTCGATACGTCCCGCGACGAACATCGCGGGACTACTCGACCATCGTTATCATTCAATTCTCTAATTCTCCCAATTCTCACCATCCAATCCCCAATCTCTAGTCTCCAGTCTCCAATTACTATTTACCAATTACCACTCACCTAATACGGCGGAGACCCTCCCCCACCTGCCGCCGCTCCAATCGGCACCGCAAACCCGATCCCAATAAAATAACCGTTCTCCGCCGGGCTGACGATCCCCGTGACGATGCCGATCACATGCCCATTACGATTCAACAGCGGACCTCCCGAATTACCCGGGTTTGCCGCCGCATCGAATTGGATCAACCCTTCGATCTCCCTCTCACTACCGGGGATGTGAAACGTGCGATCAAACCCCGAGATCACGCCGGCGCTCATCGAAGCGAACAAACCCAGCGGATGACCCACCGCATACGCCTCGTCGCCGATACGCATTGCGCCGGGATTCCCCAACACGGCAGGCGCCCACACTCGCGGCAATACCTGCGGCTGTAAAACGGCGATATCCATTTCAGGGTATTGATCCGCCACCACAGCCAGCGACTCACTGCCATCCATAAACAGAATGTGAATCTCGGCGGCGCCCTCGACCACATGCAGGCTGGTGAGAATCTGTCCGCTGTCGTTGAAGATCACCCCGCTCCCCAGCGAATCGTCCTCGCTGGCGTTGGCGTTCGGGCCCTGCGACTCGATCGCCACCAACGAAGGCAGGATGATCTGATACACATCCGCTGAAAATGCGGCGCGCGGAGTGGCAGAGGCAAGCGCGTCGGCAATCGATTGGTTTACCTCGGTCTGTGTGATTTGATTGGATGGGAAAAGAAAATAAAACAGGCTGATAGCCAAAAACGCGGCGAACACCCCCGAAGCGAACGGCAACGCCGCCCGCACCCGACTTCGCAACCTCGCCAACCGTGAAGTATTTGCTTCGGTCATGGTTTTGTGGATTATATGCCCAGACGCCCCCAGCCTGAAAAGATTTACCTTTTTCTCATGTCAACATGTCGACCGCCGCATCGAACAGGATGGACAACCCTGTTTGCGCGGGACGCAGATCGGATGCCATGCGCCACTCGCCCCCATACAGTTGGTCGGCAATAGCGAACATCGCCAAGCCTGCGCGTTCATTCGCCCTAGCCACCGCCAGCATCGCCGCGGCTTCCATATCCACTGCAAGGATTCCTTGTTGTTGAAGTTCGAGCACATCCTGGCGCAGTTCACGAAAGGGAGCGTCGGTCGTCCACGTGACGCCAAGTTGATGCGCTTGATTTTGTTTCGCAAGAATTTGACTCATGTTTTGAACCAACGTTGACGAAGGGTCAACCGTTCGGTTTGGAGAAAGATAATGTTGCGAGACGCCTTCTCCTCGAATCGCTGCGGTTGAGAGAACCAGACTGCCCGTCGACAACTCTGGTTGAAGCCCGCCAGCCATGCCGATCAATATGAATTGCTGAACGCCGAGCGCGGCAAACTCATCCGTCAACCCGCCGATGACCGGGGAGCCGATGCCGAAGTTCGTGGAGAGGGCAATACGTCCGTTCGCGCGTTTGAGGAGATAGAACTCGCCGAGAAAGCCTTTGATCTGCTTGACCGAATAGTTTCGCAGAACATACTTTGCAAGGCTTTTTTGTGGGGCAAAGATGATCGTGTGCGGCGGCGAAAAATCAGGGAGTTGCCCGTTGGCGCGGCGATAGGCGAGGAGAGTTGCGGGAGTGAGGATAGGTTCGGATAAGGAAGGCATGGTTGAGGAGGCGGGTTATGCGTTACAAGTTACGAGTTACAAGTTATTGGTCAGGAGATGTGATGGATCAATGAGTAGCAGGGTTGGTGTCTGAAAGGTGGCTTGCTATGGTAAAGATGATTGCTTGAATTATCTCACCGATCAGCGCGGCGTAGATAACACCTTGAACTTGAAAGATTGGAATGAGCCAGAGATATAACGCGATGAATATTGTCAGTGAAATAGATGTCGCTTTGACGAGAACGATTTCGCGTCCCTGGGCAATGAGGTGGTAGGAGAGGAAAGAGGAAACTGTGTAGGGAATCAGACTCCAGCCGAATAGGGCGAGTAGATGTACAGCAGGAAGAAATCTCTCGCCGTAGAGGAGAACGATGATGAATTTGGGGAACAGGCTGAGGACAATGGACATAAGAAGGCTGGCAAAGATGAGGAGAACGAATCCCATGCGGAAGGAGTGCGCCGCTTCAGGCGCGCGCCGCGAGATGATGGGAAGCAGCGCGCCCAGGATGGCATAATGTCCGAGCTTGAGTCCGTCTACGATGCGGGCGGCGGCGGAGAAAATACCCGTAGCAGAGTCGCCGAGGAGGAGGGTGGTTGCGAGCACCCCAAGGCGTTGAGAGAGAACGAGGAGAAAGGTCAGTGCGGCGAAGGGGAGAGTCAGTTTGAGGAGGGGGAAAATGTTGGGGAGGGGAATCAGTTGGAAGTCGGGAAGAGAGGCGTTGCACAGGAGGTAGGAAAAGACGGCGGTGAGGAAATGTCCGATGAGGAGATAGAGGATGAGGGTGGAGATATCCAAAGAGAAGAACGCGGCGAGGAGTTGAAGAATGCCGTTGATGAGGCTGAGGGCGAGGACAAGTTCCATGCGTTCGCGCGCGCGGAGGGCGGCGGTGGCAACGGAAAAAAGGGCGAGAGGGAACAGGGCAAGCGAGTAGAGGAGAAGCGGAGAATTGGGTTTGAGGATGAATGTGACGATGACCCAAAGGGCTGAGAGCGCAAGTTGCAGAGCGAACGATTGCGCGATGAGACGCGGCGCGGGCGCGCGATTGAGTTCTCGAATGAGAGTGGTATCGGTGCCGAAGTTGGTGAAGGTGTTGCCGAGCAGGATGACCGCGGCAATGAAAGTGAATTGACCGAAGTCGGCGACGCCGAGGCGGCGGGCAAGCAGGGCAATGAACAGGATGGAAAGCGCCTGCGCGGCGATGCGGGCAAGGAGGAGGTAGAGGGAGTTGCGACGAAGAAGAGACATTGAAACTCAAAGGGCACAAAGTTCACGAAGGTGTGTCTGTTTAATTCTTTGCGTTCTTCGCGCCCCTTGTGGCGAGGGTCATATTTTTTGAAGGGTGACAATGGTGAAATCTCCCCAATATTTGAATGGAAATTTTGCTTCGGCAAGGTCGTCGAGTTTGCCGAGGAGATCGAACATGCGCGGGCGTTTGACGGCGAAGTCTTTGTTGGTGGCGGGCGGCGTGATGACCGATAACGCGCGGATCGATTCGATTTGATAGCCGTTACCCCATGCCCGGGCAATTTGGTTGGGCGTGTAATAGTAAACAGGATAGTTGAGTCCTTCTTTGTACACGGTGGACTTCCCACGAAAGCGGCGGGTGGCGAGCTTGACACGTCCGCGCAGGAACATGGCTGATTCCCACAGGCAGAACGGCGGCATGAGCGCCCAAATAATTTTTGCGCTGGGTTTGAGCAACGGTCGGACTTCGTCGGCTACAAGTTTCAGGTCTGCAACACAGTTCAAGCCGCCGAAGTTGGAGAATGCGCAGTCGAATTGGGTTTTGCCGAGTTTGCCAAGTTTGGTGTAGGAGAGATGCTCGAAGACGGCTTTGTTCTCCAAGCCGAGTTGTTTTGCTTTTTCAGATGCGCGTCGCAACATGCCATCCGAAATATCCACGCCGTGGACGGTGTAGCCGTGTTGGGCGAACCAAAACGCATCGGTGCCTGTGCCGCAGGCGAGATCGAGGATGCGCGAGCCTTGCGGAAGCAGTGCTGTAACGTGAGCGTAGACTTTGCGCCGCATCCGCTGGAGGTTGGGGTTGTTCTCGATGAATTCGTCGTATTTGTCGGCATTGCGGTTGTAGGCTTCGGCAACAGTGGCGAAGGGGGTGTTGGAGATGTTGTTCATTTAAATTCCTCTCGGACTCGCGCAAAATCGAAGAGCATGCCGCGTTATTTGCGGTTAAAAAAGATTGAGCCGCTCACTTCCTGTCTTATTTGTTTTCGGAGCACGAGCGCAAAGTGAACTTTGCGGTACGGGCTTTCGACTTATGAGGAAGTTCAAAGCAAAAGCCTGTGTCGAATGATTTACTTTCTTGTCATGGCTCTCCAGACCGCGTTCAGCGTTTCGAGTGCGGTCATGCGATGGATCTCTTTGGCTTCCTCGGTTAGGTAGATGTCGCCTTGCAGGGGGCGGTCGTCGCGGGTGTAGAGTCCGCGGTTGGGGAGGTTGGAAACTGCCGCCCAAAAGTTCCACAACGGGAGATCATATTCGGAAGCGAGCAGAGCCATGTCGCGGTTGACGCGCTCGTCTTTCTCGCGGTTGTCGGCTTTGGTGGCGAGGATGGGGATCACGCCCTCATCCAACAATTGCTCGATGATCCTTCGCAAATATTCCGTGTTGCGGGATTCGAAGTGCGTGCCGATCTGAATGATGACGAACGACGGGCGGTGAATCCGCAGTTCACATTCGACGGGAGTTTCGGCGAAGGTGCAATCAAATTTTCCCTGATGCCACTGGATCCACAAGAGCGCGCCTGGGGTTGTGCCGTCTTGCGCGGTGGGGCTTTCTCGGTTGAACGAGCCGCGGAAGTTGTCAACGGTCTCTTGCAAGTCGGGAGATAAACTTTCAAATAAGATTTCGTCCGTTTCAAAGACGCCGAAAAATTCTTCGGGTCGCGCCTGGCAATCGCCGAATAATGAAAACGCGTGAGGGTCGTTGCCGAGGGATAAGCCGCGTTCATAGACTTTGCGTAATGATGTATCTATGTCTGTTGGGATGATGGGCATATCTTTCCAGTCGAGGATTGGAGAATTAGAGAATTGAGGTGTAGAGGTGGAAGAATTAGAGACTGGGGACTGGAGACTTTCTGTTGGTAATTGGGGATTAGTAATTGGTAATTGTTCGGTGGCAATTTGAGTCGCTGAGGGGGCGATAAAGGTTGAGGTGGGCGAGGCAACTTGAGGCGTGGAAAGAGGCGTGGCGGTCGCACATGCCGTCAACAATACGCAGTACGCAATCCGCAATAAAAATTTCATCGTGACAAAAGTATACCCTTGCTGGCGCTCGTATCCAAAGTTATGTTAAACTTTCGGTATGACATACCAAGGACTCATCCACACATACGGACATTTGCTCGACCTCCCGATTCATTCGCGGACCGTCAGCCTGCTCGAGGGGCGGACGCCTTTGATTCGCGCCGACAATTTGTCGCGCCATCTCGGCGGCGATTTTGAGTTGTATATCAAATATGAAGGACTCAACCCGACGGGTTCATTCAAAGATCGCGGCATGACGGCGGCGGTGAGCGAGGCGCTGGGGCGCGGCGCAACGACGGTGATCTGCGCTTCGACGGGCAACACTGCCGCATCTGCGGCGGCATACGCGGCGCGGGCTGGGATGAAATCCATCGTGTTGATCCCGCAGGGCAAGGTGGCGGCGGGGAAACTCGCGGGCGCGATCGCGTACGGCGCGCACGTGATCCAAATTGACGGCTCGTTCGACGACGCGTTGACGATGGTCGTTGAGATCACGAACAAGCACCCGATCTGTTTGGTGAATTCGATCAACCCGTATCGCATCGAGGGGCAGAAGACTGCGGCGTTCGAGATCGTTGACGAGTTGGGGTCTGCGCCTGATTGGTTGTGTTTGCCTGTGGGCAACGCGGGCAACATCACATCGTATTGGGCGGGGTTCAAGCAGTATAGCGGACTGAAGTCCGCGCTCCTGCCGAGGATGTTGGGGGTGCAAGCGGCGGGCGCGGCTCCGCTCGTGTTGGGACATGCGGTTGAGAATCCCGAAACGGTCGCGACGGCAATTCGAATCGGCAAGCCCGCGCGAGGGGAACAAGCGTTGCAAGCCGCGGAAGAGTCGCAGGGGCAAATCATCGCGGTGAGCGACGAACGAATTTTGGAGATGCAAAAACTGCTGGCGAAACTTGAAGGGATATGGGTCGAGCCTGCTTCGGCGACGGGACTCGCGGGGTTGGCGGCGGAGGTTCAAAGTGGCAGGTTGAAGGTTCAAGGTCAGCGAGTTGTTGCGGTTTGCACGGGGCATGGGTTGAAAGATTCAGAGATCATCACGAGGGATATGCAGAAGCCGTCCATTGTGCCGCCGAGGCTGGAAGCGTTGGAAGAGGTTATTTTGGGAAAAACCTTTTAAACACAAAGGGCACGAAGGTCACTAAGTTTAAACGAATGACGGTCGAAAAGCCTTTCCGTAGATTTGCCTTTGGTTTGCTTTTGATCTTCCTTTGTGCACTTTGTGTCCTTCGTGGTAAAAGAGTTTATGAAATTCACCATCAATGTTCCCGCCACATCTGCCAACCTTGGACCTGGGTTCGATGCCCTCGGTCTGGCGTTGGATTTATGGAATGAGACGACGATTTCGCTTGCAAAGGAATTCGCGGCGCATGTCACAGGCGAAGGCGCGGGCAGACTCGCTTCGGGCAAGAATAATCTCATCGTCCGCGCGGCGCAGAGGTTGGCGGAAGGCGCGGGGAAGCCGTTGCCGCCGTTTCATGCGGAGTGCGTGAATCACATCCCGTTATCGTCGGGGATGGGGTCGTCGTCCGCGGCGATCATCACAGGGTTGATGGCGGGGAACACATTACTGGAGAATCCGTTTTCGCGCGAGGAGATTTTGAATCTCGCATGTGACATGGAGGGGCATCCCGATAACGTCGCGCCTGCGATGATGGGAGGCTTGGTCGTGTCAACGATGGAACGCGGCGAAGTCATCGCGCGGAAGATTCCAATTTCGACAGATATACACGTCACGATTGCGTTGCCCGATTTTTACCTCCCCACCAAACAAGCGCGGGCGGCATTGCCGAAAAAAGTTTCGATGAAGAACGCGATTCACAATATCAGCCGCACGGCGTTGGTTGTGGAGGCGTTGAGAAATGGGGATTTGGATTTGCTCGGCAAGGTGATGACCGATAAACTACATCAGCCGTATCGTTTGAGGTTGATCCCTGGCGCGGCGCAGGCAATGAGCGCGGCGAAAGATGCTGGGGCAAGTGCGGTTGCGCTGTCGGGAGCGGGTCCGAGCGTGATCGCGTTCTCTACGGGCGAGGCAGGCGTAGGCGAGTCCATGAAGCGTGCGTACGAGGCGGCGGGAGTCGACGCGCGGATATTTCGTCTAGGGGTGGCGGGGCGAGGGGCGGAGTTGGAGAGGAGAGAATTAGAGAACTAGAGATTGGAGATTGGAGACTGAGGAGAATTAGAGAATTGGGAGAATTGATTGAGGAGGGGTTAGGAGTGATTCCATTCTTTTGCGAATTTTAGAATGCGCGGGCGGATATACCAGGCGAACGGGTCGGCAATGGAGCGGCGGTCTTTGATAAGTTGCATGGCATCTTGCGGAGCGTAGCCTTGGGCGATAAGAATGCACGCGCCCATTGCGGGTCCGCGGTGGCGACCGTAGGCGCAATGAGCGTAGACCTTTCCGCCGCTTTGAATCGTTTCGAGAGCGGCTTGCGCCCCACGCATCAAATTGGATATGGGGATCGGGAAGAAGGGGCTATCGATCGAACGAAGCCAAAGGGTATCGATCGGTTGATGGTGGGTATCGAACGAGGGTCCGAGGGTGAGGCGCATGTTGATGATCAGGCGCACGCCGAGGTCGCGCAAACGGTCATAGTCGCGTTGGAATGGCATGTTGCCGACGAAGAGGTTATCGGTGATCTGAGAGATGTTCATGTCTACGAGAATCGTATCATAATTTTTTCATCCGATAAGCGGGTAAAATCCTGCTACAATTTCAACAATCAAAATCTCAGCCGCATAGTTCACGGAGAATCATGAAGATGAATCAGCGTCAAGCCGTGTACTCTGTGGCTCAAAAAGGAATCCTCCATGACTCAATCCTACAACGCCATCGTCATCGGCGCGGGCGTGATGGGCGCCAGCATCGCCTTTCACCTCGCCGAGCGCGGACTCAAGCCCGCCATCCTCGAACGCAAAGTGACCGCTTCAGGCGCCACGGGTCACTCCAGCGGACTCGTCCGTATGCACTACGATCTCGCCGCCGAATCTGAATTAACTTTCAAAAGTTATGAAATTTATTTCAATGATTGGAAGAACAGAGTTGGCGGTGAATGTGGATTTCAAAAAACAGGCTTCATCCAGATCAATACGCGCGAGGAGGAGGCTCAACTGCGCGGCAATGTCGCCAACCAGCAAAGACTCGGCATCAATACGTCCGTCATCACTGCAAAGGAAGTGAAGGAACTGTTCCCCGATCTCATCACCGATCATTTCGATTACGCCGCGTACGAACCCGATTCAGGCTACGCGGACGCGACGCTCACGACCAACTCGTTCATCGAATCCGCGAAGCGACTCGGCGGGACGCTGATCCAAAACTGCGAAGTGACCGCTATTCGTACAGTGAGTGGAAAAGTTATCGGCGTCAGCACGAACCAAGGCGACTTCGACGGGCCGATCGTCGTCAACGCGGCTGGGGCGTGGGCAAAGCATGTCGCGGGGCTGGCAGACATCCAAGTCCCGATCGAAACGTGGACGCACGATGTCGCGTTCCTGCATCGTCCGCCATCGCTGGGACGAATCCCTGCGGCGATTGATCTCGCGCTCGAGTGTTACTTCCGCCCCGAGGGAAGCGCGCTCATTCTCGCCGCGGGCGTGGATGAATCGATGCGCAACGATCCGCCCGACGAGGAAGACCAAACGCCGACGCCCACGTTCGTCGAAAAATTGATTGACATCATGGTTCAGCGCATCCCCAAGATCGAACAGAGCGGCTTGCACTCGATCCACGTTGGGCGCGACGGCATCACGCCCGACCAGCGCGCGATCTATAGCGGTACAGAGGTTGACGGTTTGTATCTCGCCTGCGGGTTGAGCGGCACGGGATTCAAGACCTCCCCCGCCGCGGGCGCAAGTTTGGTCGAGTTGATCCTCGATGGCGCGCCCAAAACTGTGGACATCACGCCGTTCCGATTCAGTCGCTTCGCGGAGGGGAAGTTGATCGAAGGGGAGTTTGGGTATGGGAATATTTGGAAATGACAACCCAAGATTGTCACCCTGAGCGCTAGCGAAGGGTCTCTGTCAATATAGCCCGAGACTCTTCGGTCGCTATCGCTCCCTCAGAGTGACATGGCAAGAACGAAAACGGGACTATAGATGAAGGGGAATGACCTCACCCAGATGAGCGTGATTGATCGGCTTGTCCGTTTGCCCCTCTTCCAAGGGAGATGGCGTGGTGAGGGCTGGTTTGCGCGAGTAATGAGGTTTTTATTGCTGTATAATCGCGCCCTATGCAATATTTCTTTGTTGACGAATCAGGCGATGCGGGACTGACCGACAAAGGTTCAGCGTATTACGTTGTCGCGATGGTGCAGTTACCCAATCGGGAACATCTGACCGAACTTGCTGAGTTACGAAGGAAACTGCATCTTCCCTCAACTTTCGAGTTTCACTTTTACAAGACGAATTTACGCCAAAAGGATGAATTCTTTCAAGCCATCCAACCTTTTGCTTTTCGCGTTCGTGCCGCCGCGCTGATTAAATCTCGCCTGCCTGTGAAGTTTCAATCGTTGAGCAGTGCAGAACTGGCAACTACCTTGTTGGTTAACCTCACCTTGCGAGCTTCGCCTCTTGATATTGCCAATGACGTTTTGGTCTTGGACGACGCGCCTGATTATTTTATCCAATCCTTGCGAATCCATTTTACACAGGCATACAAACAAATGCAGCGAGAACGTGCCTTCAAGAAAATCGTTTCGAGTAGGTCGAAATATGACGATGGGTTGCAATTGGCGGATATGATTGCAGGTGCTGTACGGCAATTTGTTTGGGAAAATGACTCCAGCTATTTTCAGACATTTTCCAGTAAAGTAGCCGATTTATGGCAGGTAGACAAATAAAACACCCCTGGCTATCTCAAGTATTCCTTGAGAAGACTACCTCATGTGGCAGCCTTGTCGCCAGGGGCGGGTAAAACGGTCGAGCCGTTTTATTGATGCTTGCATTATACAACCAGTACGAGGAAATGTCCAAATCGAAAACGGGACTGTGATTGAGCACAGTCCCGTTTTTGATTCTGCAAGATATGCGCTTCGACTACGGACTTCGTCCTCCGCTACCCTTCGGGCACGATGTCAGCGCGGAGAAGCTAAAACAACTTCAACAACGCTTCGCTTGCCCAGGCGAATAGGAATTGCGGGACGAAACTTACGATCACCGTCACCAAGGCTGTGACTATCATGGTCGCATCGAGCCACGGTTCGCGTTCGGCGGTGGGTTCGCCGTCTTTCATGTACATGATGACGACGACGCGCAGATAGTAGAATGCCGAGACGAGGGAGGCAAGCACGCCGATGATGGCAAGCCAGACGAAACCAGCATCAATTACGGCGCGGAAGAGGTACAGTTTCCCGATGAGTCCGATAGTGGGGGGCAGACCGATGAGCGAGAGCATGAAGATGGTCATCGCGGCGGCGAGAGCGGGATGTTTCTTCGCAAGACCCGCGTAATCGTCCAATGCCAAGCCTTTGCCTTCTTTTTTCTCCAAGGCAATGACCACGCCCCATGCGCCGAAGTTGGTGAACACATACGCGACGAGATAGAACAAACCTGCAGCGACTGAAGTCGCCACTACGCTTTCGTTTCCATATGGAACAAATGCCATGAGGATGTATCCCGCGTGGGCGATGGAGGAATACGCAAGCAGACGTTTGATGTCGGTTTGCGCGATGGCGACCACGTTGCCAAGGATCATCGTCGCGGCGGAGATGACCCAGAACACGTCGGTCATGTCGGTTGCGAGGGAGGGGAACGCGGTGGCGAACACGCGGAGCAACGCGGCGAATCCCGCGATCTTCGCGCCTGAGGACATGAACGCGGTCACCGCAGTCGGCGCGCCTTGATACACGTCGGGGGTCCACATGTGGAAGGGAACGGCCGCGACCTTGAAGCCGAACCCGATGAGGAGAAGGGCGGCGCCGATGGTTAGAAGCAGACTGCCCGTCGAAGTTGAAGCGGCTGTCACGATGGCGAAAATGTTGGTGGATTGAGTCGCGCCGAAGATGAGGGCGATCCCGTAGACGAGGAATCCAGAAGAAAATGCGCCGAGCAAAAAGTATTTGAGTCCCGCTTCTTCGGAATCTTGTTGGGGACGCGCGAACGCGGCGAGAACGTAAAGAGGAATCGAAAGCAGTTCGAGCGCGAGGAAGACGACGATGAGGTCGGTGGCTTGCGCCATGAGCATCATGCCGACGACGCTGAAGAGGAGCAGGGTGTAATATTCGCCGCGCTCGATGCCCATGCGTTTGACGTAGCCGTAGGCGACCGCGACGCCGAGCAAGCCGCTGACGAGGAGCAACACGTTGACGAAGGTCGAGAAGCCGTCGAGCGTGACCATGCCGTTGAAGCCTGTCACTTCGCTCCCGATCTGCGCGAGGGTGTAGCCAAGCGTGACAGCAAGACCCAACGCGGAGAGCAATGCGGTGATGCCTTTGCGATCCTTCGGGATGAAGAGGTCAACCAGCAATAGCACACATGCCCAAACGGCGAGGATGAGGAGCGGGAGGATGGTGGTGAGGTCGGATTGATTCATTGTTTAGTCACAGATTTTGTCGCCACGGCGCCACGCGCCGCACGGATTGGCACGGATTTTTTCTTTTCACAACTTTCACAGGTCAAAATCTTTTGCCGCGAATTGCGCGAATTAGCGCGAATTTTTATTTCTGTTTCAAATGGTGGTTGAGTAGCCCTGAGCGGGGTTTGCGAAGGGCGTATCGAAACCACATATCTTGTATTCAAATATTCACTTGCAACTGGTGGTCTCGATACGTGGCGCTTAAGGCGCCACTACTCGACCACCGAGGTATGAATGTTATGGCAACGGCAACATCCCAACGAGATGATTGACGGCGGGCGCCATGAGGTTGAAGAACGGCGCGGGGTATAAGCCGATCCAGAAGATGAGGATCAAGAGCGGAACGACGGTTACGATCTCGCGCCAGTTGAGGTCGCGGATGGCGTGTCCGTGTTTCTTGGTTTCTTCCACGACTTCGCCTTGCGGTCCCATGAACATTTTTTGGAACATGTACAAAATGTAGATCGCCGCCATGATGACGCCGAGCGCGGAGATCGCCGCGAACCAGACGTTGCCCCAATAGAAGACTCCGTTTTGTCCAGCGCCCCATGCGCCGAGCAAAATGGTGAACTCACCGACGAAGCCGTTCAAGCCGGGCAAGCCCATCGAGGAGAGCGAGACGATGAGATAGATAGTGCCGAAGACCGGCATGATCTTCCACAAGCCGCCGTAGACTTTGAACTCGCGCGTGTGAGTCTGCTCGTAGACCATGCCGACGAGCAAGAACAACGCGCCTGTGCTGATGCCGTGATTGATCATCTGCAAGATCGCGCCCGCGATGCCTTCGGGGTTCAACGCGAACAAGCCGAGCATCACGAATCCCAAGTGGCTCACGGACGAGTACGCGACCAGCTTCTTGATGTCGGGCTGGGCGTATGAGACCGCGGCGCCATAGATGATTCCGATCGTGCCGAGCAGGGCGATCCATGGCGCGGCTTGGAGAGTCGCTTCGGGGAACAAGGGGATGTTGAATCGCACGAAGCCGTATGTGCCTAGCTTCAACAGCACGCCTGCCAGAATCACCGAGCCAGCGGTCGGCGCTTCGACGTGCGCATCAGGAAGCCACGAGTGCAGGGGCCACATCGGCACTTTGATGGCGAATGCGGCGGCGAAGGCGATGAACAACCACATTTGAATGTTAGCGGGGATTCCGCCTTGCGCGATCAAATCTGGGAGCGAGAAGGTCTTGCCGTGAATGCCGAGCCACAGAATGGCAAGCAACATCAAAATGGAACCCGCCATAGTATAGAGGAAAAATTTCAACGCGGCGTAGATGCGGCGCGGTCCGCCCCAGATGCCGATGATGAAGTACATCGGCACGAGCGTGAATTCCCAGAAGATGTAGAAGAGGAACAAATCCTGCACGAGGAACACGCCATTCATACCGATCTCCAGCAGGAGGAAGAAGATCATGTATTCCTTGACGCGCTCTTCGACAGCCGTCCACGTGGAGAGGATCGAGATCGGCGTGAGAAGCGTCGTCAGCAAAACGAGCAGGATGCTCAGCCCGTCAACGCCGAGGAAGTATTGAATGTTCCAGCCTGCCACGGTGATCCAATCGTAGCGAGCCACCATCTGCAAGTCTGTGTTCGAGGCGTTGAATCCTTTCAACACGCCCAGCGAGATGATGAACGTCACGATCGAGACGATGAGCGCCGTCCAGCGCATCGCGTTTTTGTTTCCGCTGGGGATGAAGAGCAGAATCAAAACTCCCACCAGCGGGAAAAAGATCAGCAGAGTAAGCGGTTGTAAAAGAAATTCCATGTTCAGTCCTCTAGGTCGCAAGTTGAATGTCAAAGGTCGAAAGCCGAGCGTTCGATCGTTGACCTGCGACTATTTGAAAATCAAATACCCAAGAATAAAGACAACTCCCAATAAGATGGACAGCGCGTACGAGCGCACGAATCCATTCTGGACCTTGCGGAGGGTCGCCGCTAGCGACTGGGTCCACGTCCCCAAGCCGTTCGCGAAGGCGTCGATGCCTTGCTGATCGGCGTACTTGTTCAAGCCGATGAAACTGATCCAGTTGTACGTTCCCATGATGACCTTCTCGTGGAACCAGTCATGCCAGAAACGCCAGTCAATCACTTCGGCGATAAAGTATGAAAGCTTGATATATGGGTTGATGAACAAGAGGTGATAGAGTTCGTCAATCCACCATTTATTGTTCATGCCTTTGAACGCCAAGCCCAGCGACGCGAGCGGATCGGTTTGATCCTTTGCGAATGGCTTGCGAGCATAGAGCAACCACGAGATCAAAATGGCGAGCAACGCAAGGACGGTTGAAACGCCCGCCACTTGCAAATTCAACGGGAGCGATTCCACTTCGCCAAGGGTGTGCGCGAGCCAGTGACCGAGATTGTGAAAACCTTCAAACGGCAGGTTGAGCGCGCCGCCCAAGACCGAGAGAACAGCCAAAACCATCAACGGGACGGTCATCACTTTGGGGCTTTCCTCCGCGTGCGCCGCGGCTTCGTGCCGCGCCTCGCCGAAGAAGACCATCCAAATTTGTCGTCCCATGTAGAACGCGGTGAAAAACGCGGCAATGGTCAACAACCAATACACGGTCTGATTGTGACGGCTCGCATCGAGCAAAATTTCATCCTTCGACCAAAATCCCGCGAACGGAGGCAAGCCAGCCAGCGCAACCGTGCCGGCGATGTAGACCCAGAACGTGACTGGCATAGTCTTGCGAAGCCCGCCCATGTTGCGCATGTCGCCGGGGTCAAACACCTCGCCATGACCTGTTGCCGTGTGATCATCATGCGCATCGTGTCTTTCCTCTTTCCTCTTTCCTTCTTTCTTTTTCCCCTTGCCATGACTATCGTGATTCGCGTGCGCATGTTCCGCATGATGATGTCCACGCTCCATGCCGAGGATCACCGAACCCGCGGAAAGGAAGAGCAATGCTTTGAAAAATGCGTGCGTGACGAGATGGAACATCCCTGCCACGTATGCGCCCATTCCGACCGCCGCAACCATGAATCCGAGTTGTGAGATGGTGGAGTACGCCAGCACTTTCTTGATGTCGAATTGACCGGCGGCGATCGTCGCGGCGAAGAGCGCGGTGACCCCTCCCACCAGCGCGACGATATTCTGCGCCTCAGGCACCGACGAGTACAACGGCGCGGAACGCGCAACGAGATAGACGCCCGCCGTCACCATCGTCGCGGCGTGGATGAGCGCCGAAACGGGAGTCGGACCCGCCATCGCGTCGGGCAACCACACATACAACGGAACTTGCGCCGATTTTCCCGTCACACCTAATAAGAAGAACAAGGTGATCGCAAGGATCACGCCTTGCGAAACTTCGGGGACTTTTTGAAACACGGCGTCGAACTGCAAACTGCCAAACGCCCAAAAGATGATGAAGGTCGCGATCAAAAAACCAAAGTCGCCGACGCGGTTGGCAACGAACGCCTTGACCGCGGCGAATGAATTTGCCCACGAAGGTCGCGCGAGCAAGTCCAGGTCGTACCAGAAGCCGACGAGCAGGAACGAGCATAGCCCCACCCCCTCCCAGCCGACGAACAACATCAGATACGAATCGCCGCTGATGAGGATCATCATCGCGGCGATGAAGAGGTTGAGAAAAACGAAGAAACGGCGGAACCGCCCCACGTCGTTTTTGAAGCGCACATCTTCGTGCATGTACCCGATGGCGTAGATGTGGATAAGAGTCCCGACGCCCGAAACGACCAACATCATCATGGTGGAGAGCGAGTCAACGCGGAACGTCCAATCGAGGGAGAGGTCTCCGATGCGAATCCATTCGGCGAGATGCCAGCGCATCGCTTCGCCGTGCGCGCCTGATAGTGTTGCGTACAACAAGACCGACACGACAAAGGTCAGCCCTGAGAAGAGACTCGCCACCGCGCCGATCATCCGCTCGCTAAACTTGCCGCCGAAGATGATGTTGATGAGCAAGCCGATGACCGGGAAAAATACCAGCCAGGGGGCGAGGAAAAGAAAACCTGTGTTTACTGTTTCGCTTAAGTGCATAAAAACCTCGGAGAATTTGAGAAGTGGAGAATTCTCCAGTCCTCTAATTCTCTATCCTTTTAATGAACTCACCTGATCCACGTCAATACTTTTCTTGGATTTGAAAATTTCCACGATCAGCGCGAGACCCACCGCCACCTCCGCCGCGGCGACCGCGATCACGAAAAAGGCGAAGACCTGCCCGCTAAAACTTTCGAACGCGCTGCCGAACGCCACGATGGCGAGGTTTGCCGCGTTCAACATCAACTCGATGGACATGAAGATGATCAACGCATTGCGGCGGATCAACACGCCCAGCACGCCGATGGTAAAAAGAATGGCGGAAAGAACGATGTAGTAATCAACAGGTATCATGTTTTTCTCGCGGTTCACTCTTACGCAGTACACAATACGCAGCAAAACTACTGCGTACTTCGTATTGCGTAAAGATCAGTTCCGCACCCCTTTCTCTTTCTTCGTAAGAACGATCGCGCCGACCATGGCGACCAGCAACAAAATGGAAACCACTTCAAACGGAAGTAAATACTCTCTGAACAGCGCAATGCCGAGCTGTTGCAGGTTCTCCGTCGCGTTGACCGCATCGGCTGGCGGGAGGATGTCTCCTACCGGGCGGGCTTTGGTGATGAGCAGGTAAGCCGCTTCTATGCCAAGCAGCACAGAAAGAACAACGGCAAGCGGTCTCTGCCACGGCAAGACTTCTGATTTCGGCAACGCATCCGCGCCGAGCAACATGATCACGAACAGGAACAACACCATGATCGCGCCCGCGTACACGGTGATCTGCGCCATCGCAATGAACGGCGCGCTGAGCAATAAATAAAACACCGCCACCGTAACGAAGTTCAACACGAGGTATAACGCCGAATACACCGCGTTGCGGCTGAGCAACATCCCCAGCGCGGAAGCGATGGCGATGAGGGAGAGGACGAGGAAAAGGATCAAATCAAGTGTCATGGTTGTCTACAAAAGAGAATTGGAGAACTGGAGAATTTTTTCTTCCCAATTCTCTACTCCTCTAATTCTCTAGTCCTTCGGATTCTCCATCTCCGGCACCGACCGCGTGAACACGCCGGTTTCGGTCTTCTGCGGGGTCAGCATGGCGGAGGCAGGGACGGGATCGAGCAGCATATCTTTGGTGTAGATCGCGGACGCGCGGTCATAAAACGAAAGTTCGTAGTTATCGCCCAGCGTGATCGCCTCGGTCGGGCAGGCGTCCTCGCAATAGCCGCAATAAATACAGCGGAGCATGTTGATCTCATAGGTGGAGGCATACCGCTCTCCGGGCGAGAAGCGTTTCTCATCCGTGTTTTCGGCGGCTTCCACAAAGATCGCATCCGAGGGACAGGCGGCGGCGCACAACGAACAGCCGATGCACTTTTCAAGCCCGTTCTCGTAGCGATGCAGTTCATGCCGCCCGCGGAAACGCTTGCGCACCTCCCGCTTCTCTTCGGGGTATTGATACGTGACGGGCTTCTCGAACATGGATTTTAGCGTAACCCACAGCCCGCGCGCCAGTTCAACGGCGGGGTCAAGCGCGCTCATACAATAATCTCCTCAACGTGTAATAGATCGTGACGACGGGGATCAAACCGGCGATCACCGAAACAACGGGGATCATCCACATCCACATCTGGTTATTGGTTTCGTCCGCAAGCAAAATGCCGGTAGCGGTAATAAAAACGATGGCGAGCGAGAGCGGCACCAATACCTTCCAGCCGAACGACATCAAGCGGTCGTAGCGGAAGCGGGGCCAGGTGGCGCGCACCCAGATCATAGCAAACAGCAGTATAAAGATCTTGATAAACATATACACGGGACCCAACAGGGGATATTGATCTATGCCCGGACCGAGATACCCGCCGAAGAAAAAGACCGCCATCACCGCGCAGATCACGATCATCTTCTGGTATTCCGCCATGAAGAACAAGGCGAACTTCATGCCCGAATACTCGGCGTGATAGCCCGCGGTCAGTTCCTGCTCGGCTTCGGGCATATCGAACGGAGCGCGGTTCACCTCGGCAAGCGTCGCGATCCAAAAGATGACCGCGCCAACAGGCTGGAGGAACACGAACCACACTCCGCTCTGCTTCTCCACGATTTCAACCATGCTCATCGAGTTGCCGAGCAAGATCACGGGAATCAGGGAAATGCCGAGCGACAGTTCATACGAGATCATCTGCGCCGTCGAGCGCAGTCCGCCGAGCATCGCATACTTGCTGTTCGACGACCAGCCCGCCAGCACAATTCCATACACGGCAACCGCCGCGATAGACATGAAATACAACACGCCCACGTTGATGTTGGTGAGATATAAATTGATCTCGCGCCCGAATAAATTGATCGAGCGCCCCAGCGGAATCACCGCCGCAATGACAATGGAAGGCACCAACGTTAAGATCGGCGCGAGAAAGAACACGAACTTATACGCTTTGGCGGGCGAGAGTTCTTCTTTAAAGACCAACTTGATCGCGTCGGCGATCGGCTGTAACAAGCCAAACGGTCCCGCGCGATTCGGTCCCACGCGGGTTTGCATGCGCGCCAACGCGCGGCGTTCATAATAAGTGAGATAAGCAAAGCCGCCCAACAATGCGAAGATCCACACCAACGCTTTGACGAACCACTCGAGCCAGAGAGTCCAATCGGTAATCATGCTTTCACCTTCACAGCCACAGGCTCGCGGATCGCAATGCCCATCGAGCGCGGCACCAGCGCGATATCCTCCGCAATTGAAGTATCCAACTTCACAACGGCTTGTCCGCTCGTGCCGTTGAAACTGACATTCACCGTCTGCCCCGCGCGCACGCCGAGTTTCTCAGCCGCATCGGGATGCAAACTCACGCTCGCCTCGCCGATCCGCTGATGCAATAACTCAGCCGTCATGACCGTCGTGCCGCGATCATACAACTTGTTGACCGGCACCGCGAGCAGTTCTTTATCTTTCGGATGCGGAACCGGTTCTCTCTGGACCCTCGGGATGCTCACCTTTTCCCCGCGCGTCGCGGCGGCTGACAAGTGCGCGCCCAGTCCCTTCTTGTTCTCGTAGGTCGTGCCGCCGTAATACATGTCGCCGCGCCCAACGATGGGGAATTGTTCCCGCACTTCGGCAAGTTTGGCGTATGTTAATCCTTCAAACGATTTCACCGTTTCAGCGAGCAAATCGAACACCACCGAAGCGGACGTGCCTTCGAGGATGACTCCCATGTTCCGCGCGATTTGGGCTGTGATCGCAAAATCGGGTTTCGATTCGCCCGTCACCGGCACAGTGGGATAAAACCTCTGCGCGCGTCGTTCGCCGGAAGTCAACGTGCCTTCGCGTTCGGTAAACGCTTGCGCAGGCAAGACCACGTCCGCAATTTCCGTCGTTGCGGTTTCCATCACATCCTGCACAGCGACGAATGCCGCGCCTTCGAGCGCCTTCGCCAATTTCGGATCGTCGTTCACCGGGTCGGCGCCGACGATGTACACCGCTTTACCTTTCAGCGCTTTGGCTAGATCTTCCTCAACCGTAAAGCCCATCTCCCACGCGCCTTGGTCGTTCGCGCGTTCCCACACGCCGATGAGTCCATTATTGGGCTTGCCCGTGAAGCCGTTCTCATTCAACAACTTGGCGCAGGCGGTCGCCAAACTTTGCGAACCAAGCACGCCCAGCCCTTCGCTTCCATATAAGATGACCACATTCTCAGACTTCAACAGCGCGTCGCCTTCTTTGCTTTTCTTCGTCAGGTCGTGAACCGTTCGCGCTTCTTCGCCGTATTCATAGCGGACTTTGAAGGATGCAAAGCGATCCAGTTTCGTCTCGCGCGGATTCATCACGATCAACGTCGCGCCGCGCTCTTTCGCCTGCTTCACTCGCAGATACCAGATCGGCGCTTCCTGATACAGATCGGAGGCAACGACGAGGATCGTCGTCCCCGCCCCCATCGCCGCAAAGTTCGTGCCTGCGCCCACGCCGACCAGCGAGGTCAATTCGCCGCCAGCCATGTGCGAGTACAAATACGCTTTGCCGCCCGCGTGATCGGCGAGGCTTTTCAAGTTGAACAAGTCTTCATTCGAAAGCCTGCCTGAGGCGAGGATGACAAAATCTTTTTTATCTTTGGCGAAATTTTCGGCGGCGAGTTTGGTGGCGGCATCCCACGAAGAGCGCGCCAACTTTTTATCTTTGCGGACAAGCGGTTTCGCTAGTCGCTTCTTGCTTCCCGCATAGTGATACGCGAAGCGGCCCTTATCGCACATCCAAATTTCGTTCACTTCTTCGTTCTGCCTCGGCATCACGCGCTTGACGACGATCTCGCCGTCCGTTTTTGCCTCGCGGCGCGTGTTCAATGTGATGTTGCATCCGACCGGGCATTGCGCGCAGATCGAAGCCTGCGCGCCCAACTCCCACGGTCGGGCGCCGAAGCGGAAGTCTACGGTGGTCAACGCGCCGACAGGGCAGATATCGGTGGTGTTGCCGGAGAAAACCGAATCAAACCCGGGGTCCGAGCGAGAGACGATCTGCATCGAACGTTCACGCTTGTCGAATTCGAGCACCGCGTCCCCGGCGATCTCATCTTGAAAGCGAATGCAACGCGCGCACTGGATGCATCGCTCCTGATCCAAAAAGATCAACTCGCCGAGCGGTTTCTGCTTTGCGAGATGCCGCTTCTCATCGTATATGAAGCGGCTCTTGCCGGGACCGTGAGCCATGGTGAGGTCTTGAAGAGCGCACTCGCCGCCTTTATCGCACACGGGACAATCGAGCGGGTGCGAGGTGAGCAAAAATTCGAGGATACTGTTCTTGCCCTCGGCAACTTTTGCCGATTGCGTGACCACGACCAAACCTTCTTCGACCTTGTTGGTGCAGGCTGTTTCAAGTTTGGGCATGAACTGGATCTTCGGCGCGCCGTTTTCCATCACAAATTGACCCGTAGCCCGGTCGCGCATGGGGCGTCCGATTTCCACGAGACACATGCGACACATGCCGGCCGGTTCGAGTTTGGGATGATGACAAAAAACGGGAATGTCTACGCCTGCAAGTTTTGCCGCGTCTACCACCGCGGTTCCTTCTTGCACTGTGACTTGTTTTCCGTCAATCGTAAGAGTGACTTGTTTCGTCATTATTGTTTCCTACGCGTAGTCCGCATTCTCGTGTAGTCCGCACTCTCTCGTGCGAACGGTAGAGAACGTTCGCTACACACAATTTATGCTTTCACCACGTTATCAAAATCTTCCCGGAAGCGCTCGATACTGGAGACGACCGCCATCGTGGAAAATTCACCCAACGCGCACAGGCACTTACCCTGCATCTGTTTCGCCACGTTGAGGAGCAGGTCCACATCCGCTTTTCCAGCCTGACCGCTGTGGATGCGTTCGGTGAGATGAGACATCCAATAGGTGCCTTCGCGGCAAGGCGTGCATTTGCCGCACGATTCGTGCTGGAAGAAGTGAACGGTTTTGTTGATGAGCCAATCCATCGAAACGGTATCGTCAACGATGATCACGGAAGCGGAACCAAGTTCCGACTTGAGTTTTCGGACTTCGAGATAATCCATCTGCGTGTCGAGGATATTGTCGTCGTCTACCAGGATCAACGAAGACGACGCGCCCGCCGGCATGATCGCCCGAACTTTGCGCGACTCTTGCACGCCGCCGCCGTGTGTGTAGATCAACTCACGGAAGGTTGTGCCGAGCGGTAACTCATAATTGCCGGGCTTGCGCACGCGACCGGAAAGGGAAAAGATCTTTACGCCCGGCGCGTCTGCCGTGCCCATAGACTTGTACCACTCCGCGCCGTTCGTCATGATCATCGGCACGTTGGTAAACGTTTCGACGTTGTTGATGATGGTCGGCTTGTTGTAAAGCCCAACCGCAGGCGGAAACGGAGGGCGCACGCGCGGCTGTCCGCGTTTGCCTTCGAGCGATTCGAGCAGAGCCGTCTCTTCGCCGCAGATGTAAGCGCCCGCCCCGAGGTGAGTGTAGATACGCAGGGAGTAGTCTGTGCCGAATAATGTATCGCCAAGATAGCCGTCTTCTTCCAATTCGGCGATCTTTGCGTCGAGCGCTTCGGCGATCTCCCAAAACTCGCCGCGCAGATAAATGTATGCCGCGTTCGCGCCAACCGCGTACGAGCCGATCATCAATCCTTCCAAAAATTGGAACGGATTGCCTTCCATGATCTCGCGGTCTTTGAACGTGCCAGGCTCCGACTCGTCCGCGTTCGCCACAATGTAATGGGGCCAGTTCTTGTTATCAATGAAGGACCACTTCATACCAGTGGGAAAGCCCGCGCCGCCGCGTCCGCGCAGGCCGGAGTTCTTGACCACGTCGGTCACTTCGTTGGGCTTCATCTTTGTAACCGCGTTTTTGAACGCGGCAAGTCCGCCGTTCTTTATGTAGACGGAGAGCTGGTTGATATCAGGTATTTCGCGGTGACGTAAAAGGATGTGTGTCATAGTTAGTTAGTTAGTTGGATAGTTAGATGGTCTGTTGTTGTGCAAAAGATTTGAATACGCAGTACGAACTACGCAGTATTCTTCCTCAATCCTTCCACCAATTCAAGAGTCTTTTCAACAGTCATATTCTCGTGATACTTGATGCCCTCGGGTCCCTGTGTTTGGAACATGGGAGCCTTATCGCACGCGGCGAGACAAGTGACCGCTTCGATCGTGACCGCGCCGTCGGGCGTCGTCTCGCCGACTTTGATGCCGAGATTGCCGCACAGATCATCCATGAATTTATCCGCGCCGCGCAAGGCGCATGGCAGGTCGGTACAAACCTGAATTCGATGTTTGCCTTCTTTTTGCTCGTGATACAACGTATAAAAGCCGACCACTCCCGCCACTTCCGTTTCGGTGATGTCGAGCATCTCGGCAATATCCTGCATCGCGGCTTTGTTGATATAGCCTTCCTCGCGCTGGGCAAGGAAGAGCAGAGGCATCAACGCCGAACGCCTGCCCTCCGGCGGATACTTGGAAAGGATTTGCTTGACTTCTTTTGGATACTTCTTTGAAAGCATAATGTTTGATACTCATCTTTGAACCGCTAAGTCCGCTACGAGCGCAAAGATCATTTTTTTCATCTTCGCGTCCTTCGCGTTCTTCGCGGTGAGAATACTATCGGTCAATGTCTCCGAGTACGATGTCAATGGAAGCAAGGATCGCCACAAGGTCAGCCACAAGATGCCCTTGCACCATCTTGTTGATCGCGGAAAGGTTGTCGAACGAAGGCGTGCGCATGTGCACGCGATGCGGCTTGGGTCCGCCGTTGCCTTCGAGGTAGACGCCCAATTCGCCGCGCGGTGATTCAACCGCGCTGTAGATCGAAGCCTTTGGCGCGGGGAAGCCCTCCGTCCAAAACTTGAAGTGGTGGATAAGCGCTTCCATGCTCACGCCGACCTCGGCGCGTGGCGGCGGCACGAACTTGCGATTATCGCTATTCACGGGCTTGCCCGGTAATTTCTTCAACTTCTCCAACCCCTGCTCCACGATCTTCAACGATTCGCGGAACTCCTCGATATGAACAATGTAGCGCGCAAAGGTGTCGCCTTCGGTGCGGACGGGAACGTTGAAATCGTATTGTTCATACCCGATATACGGACGCGCTTTTCGCAAATCCCAATTCACGCCGGAAGCGCGGAGCGTGGGTCCCGTCACGCCGTGCGAAAGGGCGGTCTTCGCGTCAAGGATGCCGATGCCGACCAAACGGTCGAGAAGAATCGGGTTCTTCGTCAACAGCGCTTCGTATTCATCCACGCGCTTCGGAAAAATCTTGATGAAATTACGAACGGCAGAATCGAACTCTTCAGGCACGTCGCGCCAGACGCCGCCGGGGCGGAAGTACGTGGTCATCATGCGCTGACCCGAACACAGTTCGAGAATATCCATGATGTATTCGCGCTCGCGGAAACAATACAGGAACATGGACATCGCCGCGAGGTCGAGACCGAACGCGCCCATAAATACGAGATGCGAAGCGATGCGCTGTAACTCGGTGACGATCACGCGGATCACCTGCGCGCGTTCAGGCACGTCGAGGTCAATCAATTTTTCGACCGCCATGCAATACGCGAGGTTGTTCCCCGTCGTGTTCATATAATCGAGACGATCCGTCATCACCTCGGCTTTGAGGTACGTCTTGGATTCCATGTTCTTCTCGACGCCGGTGTGAAGATAGCCGATATCGGGAATCGCGTTGACGATCGTCTCGCCGTCGAGTTCGAGCAACAAACGCAGAACGCCGTGCGTGGACGGATGTTGCGGTCCCATGTTCAACAACATGGTCTCGCCTGTCAGCGCGCGTTCGGATACGAGATGTTTAAACGGTTCGTAACTGACTTCTTCGAGTTGAGCCATACATTTTCCTCAATCCTTGCGAAGGTTCTAAACCTTCGCAAGGATGAAACTATTCCTTCGCGTAAATCTTCTTCAAATCAATATCGTCGTAATTGAACGTGAACTGCGGCTCTTCATAACCCAGCGGGAAATCCTTGCGAAGCGGATGCGCTTCCATCCCTTCGGGAGTCAAAATTCGGCGCGGGTCGGGATGACCTTCGAACTGGATCCCAAACATGTCGAAGACTTCGCGCTCGCGCCAGTTCGCCGTATCGTACACACCCGCCGCGCTCGGGACTTTGGGCTGGTCGCCGTTTACCGCAACTCTCAACTGCACCGTGATATTTTGCGCCAGCGACGATAGTTGATAGATCACATGAAAGCGCGGCTCAACGTGTTGTTCGTAATAATCCGTCGCGGTGAGCGCGGAGAGCAGTTCAAATTCATATTTGTCGCGCAGAAGCGTCAACGCATCCACGATATTTTCCGCTTTGACGAAGACATGAACCTCGCCGCGGAACTCTTCGTGAGTTACGCCAAACTTTTCCTGCAGAGCCTGAACGATCTTTTCGAGTTTCTTATCCATAGTGAATACCGTAGCGCCGACTTAAGCCGGCGTTACAAACTTATCAGCCTTCACTTTTTCATACAGCGTCACGATCCCATGGATCAGCGCTTCGGGGCGCGGAGGGCAACCCGCCACGTACACATCCACAGGGATGATCTCATCCACGCCTTGCAGGATCGCGTAATTATTGAACACGCCTCCGCAGGAAGCGCAGTCCCCCATCGCGATCGCCCATTTCGGCTCAGGCATCTGATCGTACAAGCGGCGCACCACAGGCGCCATCTTCCGAGAAACGCGTCCCGCCACGATCATCAAGTCCGATTGACGCGGGCTGGCGCGCATCAACTCCATGCCGAAGCGGCTCATATCGAAGTGTGAAGCCTGCGCCGCCATCATCTCGATGGCGCAGCAGGCGAGACCGAACAACATGGGCCACATCGCGTTCGTGCGCGACCAGTTGACGAGTTCTTCCAGTTTTGTCGTGACGATCCCCATGTTGCCGAGTTTTTGTTCTACTCCCATTCAAGGGCTCCTTTCTTCCACGCATACACATAGCCCACCAGCAAAATGACGATAAAAATGACCATCTCGATCAAGCCGAACACCCCCAACTTACGGAACACAACCGCCCACGGCAAAAAGAAAACGACTTCGATATCGAACAGGATGAACAACACCGCGATCAAATAGAAACGGACGGGCAGGCGGCGAGTCGCTTCGCCGTAGGGGGTCATGCCCGATTCATACGGCATGGATTTTTCTGCGGATGGTTTCTTCGGTCCGAATAAATTCCCCAAGCCAATTGCGATCAAGGCGACGAGAGTCGCCAACACGATCATCAATGCGATTGCTACGTATTCCAGCATGTAGGCTCCTCAAAACACCCTGATAAGGACGAACCTTGCAAGGTTCGTGACAGTATAACATAAGAATTTTGAAAGTGCCACTTTTCACAAGGCAGATGGCATGGCTTTCTCAAAGATACTGTTGGCAAACCAGGGAGGAGGAGTAAGATAAGAAGCGGAGGCTGCCATGTGTTTAAAAATACAATCACCGTGGGCGATGCCAGAAGAAACGGGAGGGATCGGGAAGATGCTGTT
>JAJTXU010000269.1 GCA_021462845.1 Anaerolineales bacterium | reverse complement strand
CAGCCTGCTTCAACGCTTCGACGAGTCCGCTCACCTCTTTGGCTTTCTTCATCGCCGCATCCCCGCTGACGAGCGACGACCCTTTGACGGTCACGAACAAGTCCGCGCGGTTGGCGGAGATTTCCTCTTTATGATTGGCAGATACTTTGATCGTGTCGGGTTTGGATTCCATGGTTTATGCTTTTCGATTCTAAAGATTGCAAAGCCAATGGGATATTGACGCAACTTGATTCTCATCATTGAGGTTTGCAGCGTTGCTCAAAATGCCCTCTTCTAATTCATCCCAAATTTCGTTTGCCATTTTCTTTTCGATTGCCGCGCCGATAAAGAACCGGTGCGGGTTTTGCTTTGCGCGCGTAAAAGATTTGCGAATCCGCTCAAGCGCGGATTTTGCAGTTTTCCAATGCTCATCTGCTCCTGCGGGATCAATACCGCCTTTCAATTCTCCTAACGCTATATAACTTTCTGCTTTTGTTTCGTCGAGATTGTCTGGCATGGCATTAAACAAACACAAGTCAATATTGTTCTTGACCAATGGAACGGTTAGATTGTAGATCAGTGTGCGATGCTTGCGTCCGTTTTGCCAATACAGTCCCCGAAGAGATGACTCAATGTCAAGATCGTCGCCGTTTTCAAACCATTTTCGGCTTTTTGCATCCTGCCAGACATATTTTGTTCCAGAAATTTTCAATGTGGAAAGAATCGCGCGAGTCAATTTTCTCTGCGCCAGAACGCCGCCAACATTTCGCATCGAACCGCCAAGGGTATCGCCGCGGGTCAACAAAAACCGAAATACAAGTTCCTCGACAAATTTTGCGCCCGCAGGCTCGAGAAAGTTTCTGATAAGTTCTCTGACCGCAGCAACTTTATCTTCAGGTCGTAAATAGGTTGCGGCTTTATCAGAAATCCCTGCCGCCGTAAGCAAACCGCTTTCAATGCCCTTGATGCCCAGCAAATCAGCAGGCATTGGCGCGTGGGATGCGGCTTCTTGCAAGGCTCTGGCTTCCACGACAAAAGGAGTCGCGCGATGATTCTTTTCCAGCGCCAAGGCAACAAAGCCCGCCCGCGTGGCTTCATAGGTTGTTTCAAGGTCTGGGCTCGAGCCCAAATGACGGCGATAAGGCGGTTTCGCTGGCATTAGATCTTTCTCCAGACGTAAATACATTTGCGTAATTCATCTCGACCGTGTTCGCCCATCTGTTGACTGCTATTTCCTTTGCCGCTGGGAAGCACAAGAATATTTTCAACACGGAAGCCAAGTTTTTCCGCAATGGATGAAAGGATCATATCTACAGAAATGCTTGCGCCTGCGTATCGCACATTGTCATTCACCATAATTAATGCGGCGTTGGATTTCATCACTCTAGCACACTCGGCAATAATGCAAGCCATCTCGTAGAAGTAGCCGCGTACCATCCGAGGAATACCGTTGTTATTCAATAACCCTTGCGCTTTTTGGAGTTCGAGATATTTGAGAATTGCCTGTAAAAGTTCTTGACTGTCAGCCGCTGCAAGGGCATTTGCCCATTTCGGATTGATTTTCAACAAATCTTTGGCGCGATTCTCAACTGTGCAACTTAACATCGTTTGCCGCAGGTCTATCAACCCTTTTTCGTCTATGCCCAACAGTGCCAGCTCCAGCGCGTACGTTCGAGTGTAGTCATAACGATTGCAATAAGGCGGCGAAGTGATAATAGCGTCATATTCATCGCTTGGTAATTTCGGCATGACATCAAGGCTCGAACCGTCAAAAAGATGGATGTTCCCCGGCTCAACTTTCTGCTCGAAAAGGTTTTTTTGAATTGGCGTCGTTGGTCGTAAATCAGCCATGATCTCGCCAATTTTTTCCGCGATTGCTTTCTCGAAGCCAACGATTTCACCTTTGTCGAACAACTTTTTTCCCTGTGTCCGCCCAGAGCGATAATCCCAACGCAGATACTGACCATCTTTGCGAGTGTAACTGATAATTTCCAAAACACAGAGCAAAGCAAAAAACAAAACTGCCTGCACGCGTTCGTTTTCACTTTTGACCGCAGCTAGATACTTTTCTATTTGATCCTTTGTTTCTTCAGAATACGCCCCCGCCGTAATACGCAATTCATTCAAAGTAATACGATCTTGCGATTCTTTCCAAAAAGGCGTCTTTGTCCATTTTTCTAGCGCGTCGAAATCTTCCGCTGTAAATTTGCTTTCAAGCAATCGTTTTGTGGAAATGATTTGTTGACCGATCGGCAGGAGTTCAATGCCATCGGCATCCAAACCCATTGCGCTGGCTGTAAAGAGCGCAGTTCCACTTCCTGCGAATGGATCTAGGATTTTTCCAGTTGAGATCTGATATTTCTGAAAAAAGTGTTCAACCAAACTGGCGGAAAATCCCTCCTTGTACTTGTACCACCGATATACAGGACGATTCTTGTTTGCCTGAAAACTTACCAAAGAACGAGTCAGCGAAGGTTGAACAAAGAACTTGGATCTGAAATGACTTTCAAGTTCAGAGTCTAATCGTTCGATTTCGCCTAAGTCTATGCTTTCGACAGGTTCGACCTTGAAGTCTAAAGTTAGATTAGTAGCCACAGGGATATTTTACAACAAAACCTACGCGGAGCAGGAAATAACAAAGTTTTATGTCTTATCTTTCTCCAGCCAGCGGAGCATCAGCCAGTGATGGGAATCGGGTTTTGCCCAAGGATGGTTTTCATGAACGCGGTGCAAGGCGTCCGCGGCGCTGATCCCTTCCAACAATATCAGTACGGCGCAGGTGATCGTGGTCGAGCGGTTCATCCCTGCCACACAGTGGACCAAAACGCTTTCATTCTTTTGCAGTCTTTCGACCACCCAGTTTGCCTCTTCGCGGATCTCGTCCGCGGACATGCCTTTCGAGCCTTCTCCCTTTTCTACGGTTCGGTCATTGGGGTGGAGTTGATCGTTTTTGACCCATGCGCTTGATTGTTCGCCTAAATTCAGAACGGCATCAATCTCAGGGCGTTGATCGGGCTGGATCTCGATCCCGCCGATGAAGAGTTTGTTTTCAACTGTACGTCCATTTAATCTGAACGCGACAGGGTCGCCGCCAAAACGGTTGTGAATATCGTATGGTTGAGGGACTTCCCGATGGGGCATGGGCGGGGAGGGGGAGTAATCTCTCTCGAATGTGAATGTCGCTCCGCCTTCGGCCTGTTCATATGTTACGCTGCTTGCAAAAAAGTTCATATCGGCTTCGGCGGGTCCGCGCAAACCGAACATGTGAAAGATATCCTCCATGCCGGGTTGTATCCAGGAATACATGTAGGCAATGACCCGCGATGGATCGTCGGGCGGATATTGATCGAGCGATGTGAAGAAATCGCTTTTCTTCAGTTGTTGAACGTTTGAAAAAACCAGTTTCAGGGGAATGTATCGGGCGGTTGCCTTTTCAATGATTGTTCCATCGCGTTCTATCACGTCTGACGCAAGCATTTCCAATCCCTGAACACTCATGCGGATCATTCCCTCAGCCTCTGAATAGGAATCTAAACGCGCATCCTGCATCAGGAGCGCAAAAGGATGTCGAATGATACGAGGGGAATTCTTTATAGGTGACATGATTGAGTTTACGTCACGGTCAACTTCTGTTTCGGATATTTTTCGTATCGCTTCTCTTCGATCACGCGTTTGATTCTATCGAAGCCCTCCCAAATTTCGGCGAATGACGTGTAGAGCGATGAGAAGCCGAGGCGGATGTTGTCGGGT
>JAJTXU010000268.1 GCA_021462845.1 Anaerolineales bacterium | reverse complement strand
TTTCGTAACGCGACATTTATGTCGCCCTTGCAAGGAAAAGCGACATGAATGTCGCTGTACAAAACCTATGACCAAAATAAAAATCTGCGGAATCAAAACCATCCCCGACGCCCTCGCCGCCATTGACGCGGGCGCGGATTATTTGGGATTCAACTTCTACGCCAAAGGCATGCGGTTTATCGAAAAACAGACTTGCGCTGAAATAACTGCTGTCTTGAAAAGAGAATATCCGCATATCAAACTCGTCGGTGTATTTGTCAATTCGTCGGTTGAAGAAGTGAAAGACATTCTCGATACCTGCTCGCTTGACTTGGCGCAACTTCACGGTGACGAGACGGCAGAAATGTTCAAGCAACTCGGCGGAATAGCCTTCAAAGCATTCCGTGGAATTCCTGAAAACATCAATGGCTTTGAAAGAAAAAACGCGCCCACATTTCTAATTGATGCTTCAGTCAAAGGAGTCTACGGCGGAAGCGGAGTGACTGCCGATTGGAACGGCGCGGCGGAGTTGGCGAAGACATATCCGCTGTTGCTGGCGGGCGGACTCACTCCTGAGAATGTCGCGGAGGCGGTTAGCCGAGTCAAGCCGTGGGGTGTGGATGTGGCTTCGGGGGTCGAATCAACTGTCGGTGAGAAAGACGCGGGGAAGATGGTGAAGTTTGTGAAGAAAGTCAGAGAAGTCGAGAAGTAGAGAATTCTCTAATCCTCCAATTCTCCTCATGAGGAACTTATGACATTACTACCAACAAAATTCGGAAAGTACGGCGGACAGTTCGTCCCTGAAACATTGATGCCCGCGTTGATGGAGTTGGAAGAGGCGTTCGTGTCTGCAAAAGCGGACGTTGAATTTCAGCGCGAGTTCAACAAATTGATGGCGTCGTTTGTCGGCAGACCCACGCCGTTGACGTACGCAAAAAGATTATCCGAAAAATTGGGCGGCGCGCAGATTTACTTGAAGCGCGAAGATTTGGCGCACACAGGCGCGCATAAAATCAACAACGCGCTGGGGCAGGCATTGTTGGTAAAACGGATGGGAAAGAAGCGCGTCGTTGCCGAGACGGGAGCTGGTCAACATGGAGTCGCATCGGCGACTGCGGCGGCGTTGTTGGGATTGGACTGTGTCGTGTACATGGGCTTGGTGGACATTGCGCGGCAGGAGCCGAACGTGTTTCGGATGAAGTTGCTTGGCGCGGAAGTGAGACCTGTAGATTCTGGAACGAAAACTTTGAAAGATGCGATCAACGAAGCGATACGCGATTGGGTGACGAACGTGCGCGACACGCATTATCTGCTCGGCTCGGCGCTGGGACCGCATCCATACCCGACGATGGTGCGTGAGTTTCAGTCGGTGATCGGGCGTGAGGCGCGCGAACAGATCATGATGGAAGTGGGGCGACTACCTGACACGGTCATCGCGTGCGTGGGCGGCGGCTCGAACGCGATCGGAGTCTTCAGCGGATTCGTGGACGATGAACAAGTCGAGTTGATCGGCGTCGAAGCGGGCGGAAGCGGAATCGAATCGGGCAAACACGCGGCGCGATTTGGCGACCCGTCTCGCGGAAGAGTCGGCGTAATTCATGGAACACGCACGTATGTCTTGCAAGATGAAGACGGTCAGATCGCGGAGACTCATTCCGTCTCGGCGGGGTTGGATTACGCGGCGGTCGGTCCCGAACATGCGCTGTTGCGAGATACTGAACGAGCGTTTTACACATCCGCAACGGATGAGGAGGCGTTGAACGCGTTTCAAACACTGTGTCACACCGAAGGGATTATCCCCGCGCTTGAGTCGTCCCATGCGGTGGCGGAGGTGATTAAGAGGGCGCCGAGGATGAGGAAGGATGAAATTATTTTGGTGAATTTGTCGGGACGAGGAGATAAGGACTTGAATACGGTGATAAAGGAGATTGGAGTTTGAAAAGTTGATACAATCCCTGCTTGCGCGATGAGCGATAATATTCGATGGAGAAATAATTGATGGAGACGATCTCTCAGATCCTTCAAGCAGTTGGTTATTTGCTATTACTGGTCACTCTGTTCTTTTTTTGGAGGCTGGTCGTTCGGCGGCGCGAACCGCGCAGTTTTTGGAGAGTCCTTGCGTTGGCGCGAACAATGAACTTGTTTGGAAACATCGCATGGGCGGCTTATGAATTTATCACTGGGACTGCGCTGGCTACGTTTTCCGCGGTGGATTTGTTTTTTGTGCTGCGCTATGTACTCGTTGGGTCTGCTCTTTGGTTCTATCCATCGCGGTTATCTCGCAAAGTTGGAACATGGGTCGGCGTCGTGGCTGTGGTTGTCGCTGCTCTCGTATGGGCTATTTATTTCCGCCCCGCAATGGCAACCAATGGCGGAGATTGGATCGGCTTTTTAGGACTGGCTCTCTACCCGATACTCGATTCCGCCTTGATCGTCCTTGCCTGGTGGAGAGTGCGCGCCTCGAGCGAATCGTTTTGGCATAGAAACGCGTTGCTCTTGTTTTGCGCTGTGACGAGTTATGGAATTGCAAACGTGTTCAACCTCACCGAGTATGTTTTTCCGCCGTTGTCGAGCGGAATACTGCCGAACGTGTTCTGGATTCTGATGGACGTATTTTTGTTGACGCTGGCATTAGGCGCGAGCGGAAGGAAGAGACCGGAGACTAACCGCTGAAATTCGATGAGCGGTTCAAAAGGAAAAGATAATGAGCAGAATTACGGAAGCCTTCAAAAATAAGCCCATCTTCATGCCTTATTTTCCATTGGGCTATCCTGACCTCGATACATCCATTGACGTGATCGAGGCGCTTGCTAAAAACGGCGCGGACTTGATCGAGGTGGGGCTATCCTTCTCCGACCCGCTCGCGGATGGACCCGTGATTCAGCACGCGACTCAAATTGCGTTGGAGCAGGGGATTACGGTCAAGAAATCTTTGCAGGCGGTGGCAGAGTTGCGCAAACGCGGCGTGGATATTCCGCTAGTGTTGATGGGTTATTACAATCCGATGCTGGCGTATGGACTGGAGAAATTTGTCCATGATGCGGTGGAGGCAGGCGTGGACGGATTCATCGTCCCTGATTTGCCGATGGAGGAGGCGGAGGAGTTTACTTCCGCGCTTGGCAAACTCGGTGGTCGATACGACGGCGATGCTCTTTCGCCGTCGTATCGAGACCACCCGTTGATTCAAATGCTCGCGCCAACCACACCTCCCGAACGGATGGAAATGATCGCCCGCAACGCCAAGGGATTTATCTACCTCGTTTCCGTGACAGGCGTGACAGGCGAACGCAAGTCCATTTCGGAGGGACTAGGTGAGTTGATCGCTCGCGTGCGCGAACACGCATCCGCGCCCATGTGTGTGGGATTTGGGATCGGTACACCTGAGCAAGCCAAAGAGGTGGGAAAGATGGCAGATGGAGTCATTGTGGGGACTGCGTGTGTGAAGGCGATTGGAGGGAGTGAACAGCCCGTTGAGGCGGCGAAGGAGTTTGCGAGGAGTTTTCGAGAGGCGTTGCGGGAAGCGGCGGGCTGAAGCCCTGCCTCAGTTCGTGGAAGTCCGCTCAAGCGGACTCGTTGCGCTAGCCCGAAGGGCTTCCATGCACTGAGCAAGCGGCTTCGCGAAGCACCCTGTGGGTTAGCCCTGCGGTGTTGAGGCAGCGAGGGAGTTTAGCGATGGACTGTCTATACCGTATTTATAGTAATTGATAGTAACTTTAGTTTCCGCTAACTGGATTGGATAAAAGAAGGCGGTAATGGTGTAAAGCGTGGTAATCTTGTTTTGCGAACGAAAATTCCACAACACCATTACC